>JACMND010000177.1 GCA_014378705.1 Pedobacter sp.
AGTATTCAGGAAATTGAGTACCTCCGTTCTTATTTACTGGGGCGCATGGCCTGGAGCAAAATCAACGGGTTAATTATTGTTTCGGGCGGAATTGGTTTGTTTGACAGGGAAGTGGCTATTGGAGCGGGTGGATATGATCATAAAAGCTTTGGTGAGGATATGGAGTTAACCGTGAGAATGCGGAAATACATGCATGAAATAGGTCAGAAGTATATTGTTAAATATATTCCTGAGTCTTTATGCTGGACTGAAGTACCGCCCACACTTGACATTTTTATGAAGCAACGTGTACGCTGGGCCAAAGGCCTTGTACAAACCTTGTTTAAGCATCGTGAAATGTGGTTTAATCCTAAGTTTGGCCGGATGGGTTTGTTAAGTTTTCCATATTGGATACTTTACGAATGGCTCGCACCGGTAATAGAATTGGTAGGTTTAATTTCTTATTCATATTTGATTTACACCGGAAAACTAAATTTTGAGTACTCTTTGCTGCTTTTAGCATTTGTTTTCTTCTTCTCTGTCATGATTACCACCATAAGTATCCTTTGGGAAGAATATACCAACCAGGTTTACAAAACAAAAACGGAAATTTTTAAACTGTTGATGGTTATATTTCTGGAGCCGTTCTTATTTCACCCTATCGTTGTTTACGCTTCAATTAAAGGCAACATTGCCTTACTATTTGGTATTAAAAATGCATGGGGCAACATGGGAAGAATGGGAGTTGACGAGGAAGAACCTGTAAAAGCATTGCCAGAAGCCATTCCATTATCTCCACCAATATTAAAAGCTTCGTAACATAATCATGTTTAACTATTTACGCTTTCCAATTATTGCTTTTATTTTAGTGATTGCTGTTCAGGCAAAAGCTCAAAATTTAAAATCATCAGACGATCTGCTTCAAGAAGGGCAGGTTGCAATTTCTAAAGAGAAAGACTATCCCAAAGCAATAACATTACTTCGTACCGCTTATTTGCAAAGCCCGGAGTACCCGGATGTAATTATTTTATTAGGCCGGGCTTACCAGTTAAATAAAAACGCAGACAGCGCACGGTACTTTTTTAACAAAGCCCGTGTAAAGGATCCCAAAAATCCGGATGTATTAAATTACCTGGTGGGCTTAGAATATAGCTCTGGAAATATTGACGCGGCTGTTTCAACTTTAGATTCCGCCTTGTATTATCATCCCGGTTCGCAGGATCTTTTGCTTAAAAAAGCTTCTATGCTTTTTGAACAGAAAAAATATCCACAATCACAACAAGCCTTAAATAGTTTGCTTAAAGTAAATCCGAAAAATGAGATCGGCATCCGGCTTAACAACCAGTTAAGCCTGGTAACGGCATCAAATAAAGTTAGTTTGTATTACGATTACAGCTATTTTGATGAGTTATTTAACCCATGGCATTCTGTTAGCCTGGGATACCAGCATACAACTCATGTTGGTTCAATTATAGGCCGTGTAAACTATGCTAACCGCAGTAACGGGCTATCCGGTTATCAATATGAGTTAGAGACATACCCACTTTTTACCAAAAAACTTTACGGAAATTTTAGTTTGGCCATTGGATCGGGCGATCCTGTTTTTCCGGATCTAACAGCAAGAGGATCGTTGTTCAGATCATTCGGAACTTATGAAATAGAAGGCGGACTTCGTTACGTAAAAACAACGGATGAGAATTTTTTCATCTACAATGCGGGGCTTTCTAAATATGTTTCCAAATTTCTTTTGGGGTTTAAAACTTACCTAAGTGATTTTGCAGGTGCAAGCGGACAAGGATTTCAGTTTACATCCAGGTATTATTACGGCGAAGACGCAAATAACGTTTTCATCCTGGGATTGGGAACAGGCGTTGCCCCGGATCTTGCCAACAGAAATCTCGGAATCGCGAACATTGCTAACTTATCCGGGCAAAGAATATTTTCAGAATATCGACGCGTAGTTGGGGTTAAAAATATTTTATCCATACTGGCAAGCGCCGGGCATGATGAATATACGCCTACAAAAGCGGCCAATCAGTATAGTATCGGGTTTGGATACCAGAGAAAGTTTTGATAAACTCTTCCTTGCAATTTAGTAGTGTGCATTTTTTTGTACGGGAATTTATTGTTGAACCAGAGCGATTCGTCCTTGATCACCTGTTAACACAATTAACTTTCCGTTTTTCGCTTTCCTTACGCAGTTAAATCCGGTATCAGATAACTTTTTCCATGTTAAACCACCGTCTCCGGAAATATCTGTTCCGGTCGTTCCGGTAGCGATCAGAACTTTTCTGGAGACGTATTCTATGGCTGAACGGTAACCCAGCGGATTGATTTTTGGTGATTTCCAACTTTGGCCACCGTTGCCGGTAATCAGCAGGTTATTATTTCTCAGCGTATCTTTCAAATAATCGCCACCGGCAGCAACACCTGTTTTCTTATTATAAAAAGCAATTGAAAATATACCGGATGACGCATTCCCCTGGATGATCGGGCAAGGATATACCTGCCAGCTTTGCCCATAATCTTTAGAATGAAAAATTCTCGAACGGATTCCGCCTGTCGCGATCCATACATTTCCTTTTTTCCCGGAGCGTATTCCGGTCCCGCTGGCCGCAAAGCCTGCTTCGCCAGAAACAAGCTTTATTTTTAACCGGTGGCTGATGTTTTGCCAGGACATCCCTCCGTTTGTCGTTTCCAGGATCTGAATTTGGCCGGCAATCGGATCACCGTAAATAATTCCATGATCCGCATTCCAAAAATCCATCCCATCTAAAAAGATATCCGGCAAACTATTCCTGTATACTTCTTCCCAGTCTTTTCCTCCGTTTACAGTTAGCAAAATTACCGCCGGTGAACCTGCACTTACCATGACAGCCTTGTTTTCAGAGAACCCTTCAATATCCCTGAAATCAAATTTCTCAAATCCTTTTACCTGGTTCCATTTCCAGGTTTTACCAGCATCTGTACTCAGGGCCGTATACCCCTTACTCCCGCTTACCCAGATTACCGAATGATTAACCACAGACAAACCCCTGAGGCTGGTATTCAGGCCACTTTCAATCTGAGTTAGTTGCTGAGAAAAAGCAGGAAGAAACGGTAAACCGGAGAAAAGAATAAGCCCAAGAAACAGGAAAAATTTTATTGAGCCCTTCTCCATATTTCGGTTCTTCCCAATAAAGAAATTCCTACATAACCCCTGATGTAAATTTCGTCGCTGCTTTCCATACTAATCTTACAACTGTAGGTTTTGCCGTTTTTGGGATCATACACCGTTCCGTCTTCCCAAACACGATCCCCCTTGTATGTAAAGTTTTGCAGAATCTCAATTCCAAGTATCGGCCTGTTTCTAAGTTCTGGTTTTGGGTTATTCGCATCCTGTTTTGGCAAGCCGTTTTTGTTGTTTGGTTCATTTAACCAGGCCAGTTTTCCAAAGTACTTATCCCCGTTTTTATAGATCAGGATCTGCCCCTCCCCGCTTTCGTTTACCCACTTGCCAAGTATCGCGTCTTTTGTTTGGGCCACTCCTGCAACAGCTAAAATCAGCAGCAGCAAAAGCCCGGTTATTTTTTTTGCTCTCATTACTTTTGGTTATAAACGCTTAAATGTATTGGAATAACTCTTATCTGCAAAAAAATGCATGTAGTAATTTTGTTTTTGTTTTTAAGTAAGATCAAACACCCTTATTAAAAGTTTAATAATAACTAAGCCCGGCATCCTAAAAATTAAGCCATTATGGGCAACTATTTAATTCGTCTCAATAATTTTTACTTAGAGCTCAAAAGAGGGACTATTAGAAAGAATCAAGCAGCTAAAAGTATTCCCGAAGCCGGGCTGGCTTACAGGAACTACATGTAAATATTCAATTCCATTTTTTATTAAAAAAAGCACACCCAATACACTCGCGGTAGCGGAACACCATAGTTTAAAAACGACCACGCGCTATACTCCTCTGTATAATATGGCTTTATTCGAAATTAGAAACTCCTGGATAAGCTGGATTTGTGAGCTTCGTTTTTTAAGTTGCCAAAATATTTGAATGCAAACAAAAAAAGCGTGAAACGAAAGCCTAAACATGTGGTAATTGGTTGTTTAGCTATTCGCAATTTAAGTTGCCTAAATTTACAAGTTTCGTATATTTACGTGTTGTGCGCAATATTAAAAAAGACCTATCAACTTGAAAAACCTTCTTCTGCTGACTCTTTCTTTCATTTTTCTAACAAGCTGTTCGCACTACACTGTTAATAAAGCTGGCTATATCAGACCTCCAAAAAATTATAAATTCCCTTATAAAAAGCAGTTAAAGGCTCTAACGGACAATGAAACTATTGACACTACAATAATTTATTCACTTAAGAATAGTAATTATTACAGAGATTCTGAAGAATACAAAAATGGTGACAACTATATCCGATTTTATGCTGACGGGAGATTCAAAATGCAAGGAACTAAGGAAGGGATTAAACTTGAAGATGTTAACGATATCAATAAAGGAATAGTTGGTTATTATAAATTAAAAAGCAATGTAGTTAAATTACAAATTTACGCCGATATAAACGCTGGCTCCGACCAATTAGAATTTGGAATGATTGATAAAGAAAAAAATTTAATCATACTTAACGAAAATCCCAGGACAGATTTCTGCATAGGATATTCTGAAAAAGGTATAATTAGAAAAATAAAGAAATCATATTTTAATCCCAAAGTTTATGAAAAAGTGAGAATTGCGGGTATGACCTATATAAGACCTGATTGGTAAGAAAAAATACTGCGCACAACAGCAGGTTTGCATTATGCCCGG
>JACMND010000178.1 GCA_014378705.1 Pedobacter sp.
CCAAACTCTTCCATCAAGTGCCCAGCTTTCCTGGCGGGCAATATTAAACCAACTCAGAATTTGAGTTGGAATATCAGAATTTTTAGGGACCAATGTTCCTAAATTAGTATTGCTTGGAGAACACATTAAATCGGTGAATTTCTCCCATGCAAATGGCCCTGTAATTTGAAAATCTGCATTAAATGGACCTTTATCGACAAACTTATTACCAAATCCTTCAGTCATCGGCCAGTATCCAACTAAAAAGGCATAATATGGATGGCTTTCGTCCATTGTGGGATCGCAAGCGTATTGCTTGATAACCGCATCAGGAAGGGCGGTTTTCCAGATTTTCAATTCTGCCATATTCAAGTTTAAAGCCCCAAAATCACCATTAATATCTCCGGGGACCCATCCAATTGTTAACGGATCATTGTTGTTCAAATTACCGCCAGTCAATCTTCTATCCGCTGTGGTATTTGAGCTGGCATTCCTATCATCTAAATAACTACCCTTAACACCATCTGTATACATTCTAATGTACCTGTTACCATCCGCTTTAGTTTCTATTGCAAAGGTTAGGTCATGCCAGGTATCCCCACTAAAATCATTACCAGCAATTTGATTATTCCTGTTACTTCCAGCTCCACCAAAAAATCTCCAGTTATTATAAAACAAATTAATGTTCCAACCTGCATGATCCCAAGTGTTATTGCTGCGTTTTCCAAGTATCGACGGCCATTCATAATAATAGTCACCCCTACTTGTATTTCTAGTCTTTCCTTTTTTTACTTTTACAGAAACTGTAAAGTCTGTTCTGGTATCAAAATTAAATTGAACGGAACTCGCACTTGACAACTGTGCTCTAACTGCACTATTTCCTTCCCCTCTAAACCTAATGGCAGAGCTGGAATAACTATTCCCTAAGAAAGGTTTCCCAACAAAAGTAGGCTTATAATCAGCATTATTAAATATGGTAAAAGTATTCGCATTGGTGTTACTAAAAAGAGTTTTATCATCCTGACTGGCAGGAAGTGTAAATTGACCTCCCCTATTGGAAGTAACCACAATCAACCAGTTTTCACTGGAATAAGCCGGTCTAGCCTTTAACGCTTTCAAGATGTCTCCCAAATATGTATCGAATTGATCAATAGCTGCCTTATATTGTGGAAAGGAGTTATCAAATCCAAACTGCATGCCTGCCTTTTCTACACCGCCAAACTGACCTAAGACTAAAGAGGCATCAGCAGTAGGCAGATAAGAAACAATTTTCGTCTTCACGGCTTCATCATTACCTTCGAAAACTTCTGAAACATCCGCTCCCGCTGTCAAATTATCTTTAAAAATAGTTGATGAAGCGAAACTAGCAATACGGAAATCCGGATTAACAGATTTAATTCGTTTAAATATAACCGGATATTCATCCAGTTTGTTTCCTGCAAAATCAGCCGTCAAAATTTTATGCTTCTCCTTTTTTACACCTGTTAGCATATCAGCCCAATTTGTAGGATTATTTTTTGATGTATCACTGATAGAATTCCATGAGTAAATAGAATTGCTTATTAGCGATGAAATATTAGGGCTCTTAGCATCTCTAACTGAAGTACCTCTAGCCCCATCAACGATAAGGTAAAGCACTTTTGGCTTTTTGTACTGTATGTTACTATCACCATTCCCAGAAACAGGTATAACTTTATCAAAATCTTTATTACAAGATGTGGCTAGCAGCAGAGTGGCAACCGCTAGTGTAATACAATAATTCAGTTTATAATTTTTCATATTTATTGGTTTTTTTCGCTCATTTATTTTATGTAAAGAATTATGAATAGCATAAAACTCTATAATCATTATTCCAGTGTCACTCTAACAATATTAGATGCCGGTTTGTTATCAAAAACAAAGAAATTTCCAATAATCAGCAATGCACGTTTGTTGTCTGCTGATTTTGTTTCATTAACATCAGTTATAAAACCTAAGAGATTTCCTGTTGTATTATATCCGGGTGCAAGTTCTCCTTTAGCATTTACTATCAAAAACCCTTGCTTGTTAACCCCGTCATAAGCTTTAAAATCACCGCCAACCACTATCAAACCGTCGTTAAGTTGTTTAGCAAAGGAAGGCCTTCCACCAGTAAAGGCTTTTGGCACAAACGATTCGTCAACTGTGCCATCATAATTTAATGAAACCATATTTATAGCTGGTTTACCATTGAAGGTTTTAAAAATTCCTACTGCAATGTATTTGTTGGTAGTTTCGTTATAACTTACATGGAAAATAAAATTATCTGCTCCAGCGCCGCTTGCATTAAAGCTTTGATCAATCGTTCCGTCCGCATTTAAACGGACAATGTAACCTTTTGGTGTGTCATCAAATTTGGCGAACTGACCATAGGCTAGTAATTTTCCATCCGTATGCATCAAAGAAGATAAACGGCCGTTTCCGCCAGGAAGGCTTTTACCTGGAATTCCTTTATAACCAGGGGCGTTAGCATCAAATCTCCAAGTCTTATCTAATGAACCGTCTGTGTTAAAACGCACCAACTGACGAACATCTACACTATCAATTATCGTGCTATCTCTTAAAGAACTGGAAGGTTGGTTATATCGGCGGGATAAATAATATCTAAAATCACCAGTCGCAATAATTTTGTTCTGAAAAGCATACACACTGTTAATAGGTCCATCGGTTCCGCCATTAAATGTTGGCGTAAACTTAAGTCTACTTAAAAA
>JACMND010000179.1 GCA_014378705.1 Pedobacter sp.
AAGAACCTGAAAAAGGCCGGGTTAATGATCGCCGGTTCGGCAGTTCAAAAATTAATGATGACACTGGCTAAAGAACAGGAAATATTGATGAATATCGCGGATATCATCGGTTATACCTACGTAGCAGAATCAATCATTCTGCGCACAGAAAAGCTGGTTAAATTGCGTGGTGAGGAATCTTGTAAAGGGCAATTGAACATGATGCGTGTTTACCTTCAAACAGCGGTAGATAAAGTCTCCCTTGCTGGAAAAGAAGCACTTTGTTCTTTTGCCGAAGGCGACGAACTAAAGATGATGCTGGTAGGCTTGCGCCGGTTTACGAAGGCTGAGCCATTTAATATTAAGGAATCGCGTCAGCAAATTGCGAAACAATTAATTGAGGCAAATAAATACTGTTTTTAGAGTTTGAGTATTGAGATTTGCGCACTATGAATACGCCAGTACTTTATAAATCTCCTATCTCATAACACCATTCTCATTATTAAGTACTATTTTTTTGTTAAAATATGTTAATCACACCAATTTTGACGTTAAAAACAATAAATTTGAAACCAAATGAAACTAAAACATCTTTTACTTTTTTGCAGCGCTTTTTTAATTGTTTTAAATTCATGTAAAAAAGAATCGGGCTACAATCAGCAAAAGCAGCTAGATGCAGATGAGGTGAGGATCAAAGAATTTATTGCCACCAACAACATCCCGGCTCTTAGGCATTCTTCAGGTTTATACTATCAGATTATCGAACCAGGAACTGGTGAGCTCGTTTACACTGCCAATACCAAAATTAGCGCTGCTTATACTCTTCGCCTGCTTAACGGTCAAACCATTCCCCAAGCTACAGAACCTATTAATTTTACCCTCGGAGGAGTCATCACGGGTTGGCAGATTGGAATACCACTAATTCAAAAAGGAGGTAAAATCCGCCTGATTATCCCATCTGTATACGCTTACGGTCAGCAGGCCCAGCCGGGCATCCCAGCCAACTCAGTTCTTGATTTTAATATTGAACTGGTTAACGCCACTAATTAACTTATAAATATTTAAATGAGATCTTATCTTAAGTTTAGCTTGTTTGCCCTGATACTCACTTTAGCAATTACTGGTTGCGAAAAGGAATATGAACCTATAGAAAAAGTAGACGAACAAAAAATTCAAAGCTATATTACATCTCAAAAATTAAGTTTAACAAAGGATCCCTCAGGAATTTATTACCAGATAGTAAACCCGGGTACCGGCGAATCGCCTAAAAATTCAGAGATCGTGTTTTTTACGTATACCGCAAAAACAGTTGATGGCAAAGTCTATTATGACGGTAATTCTTATACCACATATGCAAACTATTTAGGTTATGTAAAGCCAGAAGGATGGCGGCTTGCATTACAGGAAATTAAAAAAGGCGGTAAAATAAGGGTTGTATTTCCCTCTACTCTGGGCTTTGGCCGGAATGGTTCTGGTTTAATTGGCGGCAATGAAGTTTTGGACAGCGAGTTGGAGCTGTTTGATGTTAAAAGTCAGCCCGAGATGGAAGATATTATTATTAACAAATTTATTATTAATAACTCTCTGTCGGGATTTACAAAATTGCCAAGTGGAATTTATTATAAAATAATTATTCCCGGTAGTGGAACAGATTCTGTTACAATAGCTTCTACTGTTACAGTTGCCTTTACCGGACGGTTACTAAGCGGAACCGTATTTGATTCTGCAACTCCTGAAAAAGCCTTTACCAGTAGATTACAAAGCTTGATTGGCGGCTGGAAAGAGACAGTTCCTTTAATTAAGAAAGGTGGTAAATTACGAATTCTTATCCCTTCAGCCTCTGGCTACGGTGTTTCAGGAAGCAGGGCCATTCTACCCAATTCTATTTTAGATTTTGATATAGAACTTACTGACGTAAAAAACCTGTAGTAGGCAACGACCAGATTTAATTCAGGTAAATCTCTTTAAGGGCATTTTCAAGTGTAGGAAACTTAAATTGAAATCCTTTATTGATTATTTTTTCTGATGATACCCTAGAACTGTCTAAAACCACCGCACTCATTTCGCCCATCATTAGTTTTAAACCAATAGCAGGGACATTTGGCAACCAAACTTTTTTATCAAAAATTGCGGCCAGGGTACTGGTCATTTCAGTGTTTGTTACGGGTTGGGGTGAAGTCATATTATAGACACCTGCAGTATTTTCATTTTCAAGTGCGAAAACATACATATTTACGGCGTCCTGAATATGTACCCACGACATCCATTGATTGCCACTCCCCAAAGGAGAACCAAGTCCTTTTTTAATAAGTTTTGCAATTTCGGGTAAGGCACCACCTTCAGCGCTAAGCACTATTCCCGTTCGCAATTTAACAACCCTTAAATTTAATTTAAGACCTTCATCAACTGCTTTTTCCCATGCGATACATGATATTGGCAAAAAACCTTCTCCTGATTTTGAATTTTCATTTAATAGTTGATTTTCTCTATCGCCATAGTAACCTATAGCAGAAGAAGATATCACACTTTGAATCTTATGGTTTGTTGTTTTACTTATTAAGTTATAAAGCATTGCGATAGAATTTGTGCGGCTTTTTATTATTTCCTCTTTGCGTTTTGCTGTCCATCGCTTGTCCACAATTCCTTCTCCGGCAAGGTGAATGATAGATTCTACGCCCTGAAGGCAATCCTCATCAATCTCTTTTTTAAGTACGTCCCACTTAAATATTTTTAATTTGGGATTTCCATGATCTTGTGGATCTCTGCTTAAATGGTGTACCGTAAATCCTTTTTGCAATAGTATACGGGTTAAAGCTTTGCCAATTAACCCGCTGCCCCCGGTTATAAGTATTGTTTTATTCATTAAATTAATGTGTGTGTAAATTGCCCGTAGGGTTTAAGCCCGGTAAAGATCCTGCATGGCTAAAATGTAGATGGTAGTTTAACTGTTAATATAATTTTCGAGCTGTTCTATTGTCTTTTTTTGATCTTCAATTACAAATCTCACCAAATCACCGATAGAGATCATTCCTGTAACATTGTTGTTTTCCATAACCGGAAGATGGCGAATATGCTGATTAGTCATAATTTGCATGCAATGATCAATTGAGTCAGACGGAGAAACTGTTAGTAAATCTGCAGTCATAGCTTCAGAAATTTCAGTATCTCTTGAAGACCTTCCCTGAAGTATAATCTTTCTGGCATAGTCCCGTTCCGTAAAAATTCCCTCAAGTTTGCCATTTTCAATAATCAGCAAAGCACTGATATTTTCTTTCATCATTAATTGAAGTGCTTCAAAAACAGATGTTTTTTTCACAACAGAGATAATAGAAATAGATTTGTTAGCTAGCAAGTGTTTTACAGATCTCATAAATAATTCTTTTACTAAAAATAATCAAATAAATTTTACTTCAAACAAGGCGGGTATAAATAAATATTTATATTAGTTGGATCAATCTTTATAATTAATTATATATCTAGTGTTTTATTAAATTAGCTTTGGTTAAGAAAAACTTACTGTCTGGGAGTATTATCTGATGATTTTTATTATTCCTGTTAAAAGTGCAAAAATCTCTCCGTCATGGCCCCGGTTTTCCAGGTTGTTCGAACGTTGTATCCGATCAGTTTGTCAGCAAACAGACCAGGATTTTAAGGTTGTAATAGTTTGTAACGAAAAACCAATAACGGACTTCGAACATGAAAATATACATTATGTATATGTAGATTTTGTGCCTCCTACTAATGAAGTAAGCAAGGTTTTTACAGGCCTCCATTCCGCTAAAGAAGCTGATAAATCAAAAAAAATCCTTGCGGGATTTGAATATGCAAGGCAATTTCAAACAAGTCATATAATGGTTGTTGATGCGGATGACTGTATCAATAATAACATCGTTTCATTTGTAAAAGAAAATCAAACTGTAGATGGCTGGTATAGTAAAATGGGATATGTTTACCGCGAAGGAAGCAAACTCATATTCAAAAAGTTAGACAAATTCAGCAGTCTATGCGGCACATCTATCATCGTAAAGCCAAAATATCTGGAAAGTATTATAAATAAGGAAATGCTTTTTAGGCATCCAATTCAAACCCTTGATAACGGAATAGAGCTTAAACCTTTACCTTTTCCGGCAGCAGTGTATACTATTAATGGTGAAAATTATTTTATGAATGAAACGACAATGAACCATTACACAGGTGAAACAGTGTTTAATCTATCAAAGCTGATTGAGAGAGCCATGCGCTACCGGGTATGGCTTTTAACCAATAATGTTAAGACTCGGTTTGGCCTTTACCAGATATAATTAAGCAGGTTTAAACTGGGTAATGCGCTTAGCCATTCCGTTAAAGATAAAAAGATGAAACGGCCACATAGCAAACCAATACGCTCTGCCCCATAAACCATTTGGCCTGAAGGTAGCCACCTGACTAAGACTTGATTTTCCGTTTCTTTCTAATAACTTAAATTCAAGCCAGGCTTCTCCTGGTAATTTCATTTCGGCGTAAAGCAATAAACGTTTATTTGCTTTATCAGCTAATAGAACCCGCCAGAAATCAAGGGCATCGCCTGCCTTGATTTCAACATTGCTTGTCCTTCCCCGCCTGGATCCAATACCTCCAACAAGCTTATCAAGCATGCCCCGCAATTCCCATATCCAATCCCAATAATACCAGCCACGGTTTCCGCCGATACTCCAGATATTATTCAAAACATCTTCCGTATTTCCTTTATAAGGCATTTTAACTTTATATTCCATTGTTCCGTTTTGCGGAACCTTGATCTGATCCATAAAGGTAGTTTCAAGATAGCCACGGTTGAGGGCATCTTTCCAGCTTGATACAATGGAGTTCTGCTCGATTTTTTCAAAGGCCAGGTTTAGAGCCTCCTGATAAGTTAAACAGTTTCTTGGTATAAGTTTTTGAATGTCATTATTGCGGCAAACCACTTCGTTTATCATACTGTCTACTAAACTACGGGCAAGCTGATAAGGAACTGAGGTAACGAAATACAGCCAAAGCGAAGATAATTTAGGAGTTAAAAAAGGAACACCGACGATCCAGCGGTTTAACTTCCTTGTCTTTGCATATTGAATCAGCATTTCACGGTAGGTTAATATATCCGGACCACCAATATCAAAAGTTCTATTCATGGCATGAGGAAGACCGATAACTGAGGTAAGATAACCGATCACATCCCGAATGGCAATCGGCTGGCAACGTGTTTTAACCCATTTAGGTGCTATCATAACAGGCAGTTTTTCAACCAAATCGCGGATAATTTCAAAGGATGCACTGCCGGAACCAATTATTATAGCAGCCCTTAAAGTGGTGCATGGTATGGTGCTGCCCTTTAAAATATTTTCTACATCAAGCCTTGAGGTTAAGTGTTTTGATAATTTTTCATCGTTCACTATACCGGTTAAAAAAATAATCTGTTTACAGGAAGTTCTTTCTATCGCCTGAACAAAATTTCTGGCCGATTGAGATTCCAATTCATCAAATGCCTGGTTATTAGATGACATTGAATGAACCAGGTAATAGGCGACATCTACATCAAAAGGAATATCGGTTAAAGTTTCTCTCTTTAAAAGATCGCCGGTTATAATTTTTACTGTATTGCCAAAATCGTATTCATCATTAAACCGTCGTTTATCCCTCACCATACAAACCACCTCAAACTTTAGTTGTAAAAGAACGGGGAGTATTCTGGTGCCAATATATCCGTTTGCTCCGGTTAAAAGGATTTTCATCTAAAAACGGGTGTTTAGTTAACTTACAATAGCAAGAAAATGTTATGCCAGTTTATTTTGATTTAACTGAGGTTTAAAAGTATCTGTTTTAACTGTAGCACCTAACTGATGGAGCATATTATATAACCCAAAATTTGTGCGATTAACGTATATAAAATGTTTTACCCCACGGGCTTGTCTAAACTCCGGCATCCGGGCAATTTTCTCACCATAAGCATATAATTGGTCAAAGTATTCTGTTTTGCCAAAATCAAACGTATCGTATAAATAAGGTTGAGCAAAAAGAAAGATCATCTCCTTGTATGCTTTATAATAGGTTTCAGTTTGTATCGCATTATCCCTCGGTAAAATCATCTGAAGTTCTTTAAACGCCCTGATGGTTCCTTCTTTGTCATTTAAAAGATCTGTTGAGGTAAGAGCGAAAAACGGATAATAAAAATCATCAGGCATTTCTTTAATACACCCGAAATCAATAACAGCGAGTTTTCCCTCTGCAGTGATCAGAAAATTTCCGGGATGCGGATCTGCATGCACAGCACGTAGTTCGTGCTGCTGAAAATTATAAAAATCCCACAAAGCCTGTCCAATCCGGTTACGCAATTCAACAGAAGGGCTACCTGCCATAAATTCTTTTAAATGCTGACCATCCATCCAATCCATTGTAATGATCCGTTTTCTGGACAGCTCGGGATAATATTTTGGGAAAACAACATTGTCAATGTCTTTACAGGCTTCAGAAAACTCTATGGAGCGCCTTAATTCCAGTTCATAATCCGTTTCCTCAAGCAGCCGGTCTTCAACTTCGGTCATATAAATTTCCAATTCAGTGCGGCTCATTCCCAGCAAACGAAATGCAAAAGGTTTTACCATTTTTAGATCTGAAGAAATACTGTCTCCTACCCCGGGATATTGAATTTTGACAGCTAATTTTTTCCCGTTTAGTATGGCTTCGTGAACCTGGCCGATAGACGCTGCGTTTGTCGACTTGATGTTGAAGTGATCATAAATCTGTTCTGGTAATTTACCGAAATATTTACTGAAAGTACGTACAATCAATGGACCTGATAGTGGTGGAGCATTATATTGCGATAAGGAGAATTGATCTGAGTAAGCCTTCGGCAGGATATTTTTGTCCATGCTTAACATCTGGGCAACTTTTAAAGCGCTGCCTTTTAATTCACTAAGCGATTGATATATATCTGAAGCATTATCTAAATTCAATTCATCCGTGTTCAGTTCAGGGTTAAATAATTTCTTAGAATAATGTTTAATGTAATTTCCACCAACTTTAAAACCGGTTGCGACAAAACGTGCAGAACGCTGCATTTTAGAAGTTGGGATACTTTTTTGTTCTTTCATAATCCTGTTTGGGAACTGTTAGAATTAAAATTTCATCTTTTGTTTAAATCCGCCATTGTTCACCATAAACTTTCCATAATCGATCAGGCTGTCCAAAGCTGATCTCTCAAACAAGTCAAACGTAACATTAATACCTTTTTCAATGGCTTCATCTGTTTTTTCGAAGTTGGCGCTACTATCCATTGACCAAAAATTGATGATAAATCCAAATTGAACCCATAAGGCGTCCTTATATCTTTGAGAAAAAAAGCGGCGGTCGGCAAGTTCACGGGTTTCAATTCCCTGTTGGATTACATCTGAGGCAAAGATTTCAAAAACATTTTTTGCCTCTCTCAATAATTGTGGAGTTCCAGTTGTCTTGTCTTTTAATGTATAAAGTGCAAAGCTTCTTTTGCTTTTTAGTAACTCTATAAATCCATAAAAAAAAGCTAGCGTTTTCTCTCTTGCCGTATATTGTGCCCAAACTTCCTGAGCCTGAACTTCAGTTAGCGCTTTTGAGATCAGGTGGGTCCAGATAGATTCTTCAATCCCTGCAAAGGAACCGAAGAAATTGTAAAATTCCTGCTCACTCAGATTATTTTCTTTGGCGAAAATGTATACAGATTTAGGTTTAGCACCATGTGTTAAAACGTAATCAACGTAGGCATTTTGTAGTTCTTCTGCAGTTGTCATACTTTTTATTTAAATTCTTAATATTTATAAATACCTCAGGGTTTTACTAATTCACGTATGCCCAGAGATAGTGTGTTGTAATAAGTGTTTTGGCCGGCAATTGTTAGGCTGCGTGCTAAATTTAGGTTCACAAAATCATTCATTAAATATGAAATCCTGATCAATTTCAACTTAATTTCATCAAATACCATTGTTGTGTTTTTAATTTCTATAGAATGGTTAGGATAAAAATCTGTAAACCTAAGCATGTTAAACTCTTAATGACGATAAGCCACCGTCTATATGTAAAACCTGGCCGGTTATCCAGGTGCTTTCATCCGACAATAAAAACAAAGCTGCGGATGAAATATCATCAGCCAGGCCAATTCTGCCAGCAGGGTGTCTTTTGGCTGAAATTTCACGCTTTTCAGGGGTCGATAAAAGATTTGCGGCCAGGGGTGTATCTGTTAAGGATGGCGCAATGGTATTTACACGAACGCCAGAACTTGAATACTCAGCAGCAAGTGAAATAGACAACCCTTCTAACCCGCTTTTGGAGGTAACAACAGAAGAATGAAAGTTCATGCCGGTTTTAACGGCAACAGTGCTAAATAGAACGATGCTGGAGTTCTCTGCCTTCTTTAGTTTATTAATAACCTGCCTGATTACTTTAATTGCCCCTAAAACATTCACCTGAAAGTCGTTTAAAAAATCCTGATCTGTTAAACGGCTGAAAGGCTTTAAATTTATTGTACCCGGACAATAAACCAAGCCGTGCAACACGTCCGGCAATTGTAAATTAAGATTTTGCGGATCATCGGAGACGTCAAATTGAATTTTTTTTCCAGGGAAATCTTTAGTTAAATCTCTGGAAGTCGTAAAAATTTCAGCTCCGTTCTCGGATAATTTATTTGCGATTGAAAAGCCTATACCAGAACTGGCCCCAACAATTAAAAACGATTTGCCTGTAAATCTCATATCTGTAATTTTATTCGAATATCGCTATTCAAATACCTTTAAAGACCTCTTTTAGTTAAGGCAGTGTCATATTTATTCTTGTAGATTTTAATGATGTTAAAGCTTACACAATCATGATATTCAACTTTTGCTTACTACGTAATTTAAGCTGTTCTGATTAAATAAAGCTTGACAATTAGTGCATTTGTGGACAAAAATATACAGTGATTAATTAAGTTAACTTCGGAATAAATCAGGGTATAGATTTTAAAGCTTGTTTTTATATGAATAGAAACTACATTTATTAAGATGAGTGAAAAAACTATTTTAGTTTGGTTTAGAAAAGATTTGCGAATACATGATAATGAGATTTTGATTGAAGCCAGTCGCAAAGCTGATTTTATTATTCCGTTATATTGCTTTGATGAAAGGCAATTTCAGCTTACCCGGTTTAATACGCTTAAAACAGGTTCATTTAGAGCACAGTTTTTAATAGAAAGTGTCGCCGATCTTAAAAAATCCATGAAGGATCTAGGTGGCGATCTGTTGATCGCAAAAGGAAAACCCGAAGAAATTATTCCTTATTTAGTTGAGAAATATAAAGTTTCGGAAGTATATCACCACCGGGAGGTAGCCTCTGAAGAAACCATCATTTCAGAAAAAGTTGAAACGGAGCTATGGAAACAAAAGATTAATTTAAAGCATTTTATTGGACACACGCTTTACAACAAAGAGGATCTTCCTTTTCCGATTAAAGACATCCCGGACATATTTACCACATTCAGAAAAAAAATTGAAAGGGAAAGTGCCGTTAAACCTTGTTTTGATAAGGTTCAAATTATAAATCTGCCGAAAGATTTTGAAACGAGCGAAGTCCCTGCCCTTATTGATCTGGGATTTACAGAAGTTTTGCATAAAGATACCCGGGCCGTTATGGATTATAAGGGTGGCGAAACAGCGGGCAAATGCCGTTTGCAATCTTATTTTTGGAAAACTGATCGCTTAAAAAATTATAAAATTACACGTAACGGTTTAATCGGGGCTGATTATTCCTCAAAGTTTTCTGCCTGGCTTTCTCTAGGATGTCTTTCGCCGCGGGGAATATATTGGGAAATAAAAAAATATGAAAAGGAACGTATTGCTAATGAATCTACTTATTGGTTGTACATAGAATTATTGTGGCGGGATTATTTCAGGTTTATGTTTAAAAAGCATGGAAGTAAATTTTTCTTAAAAAACGGTTTTAAAGTATCTCCGCCAGAAGAATGTGAAAACCAATTGGAATTATTTGAAAAATGGAAAACCGGCCAAACCGGAGTTCCTTTTATAGACGCCAATATGCGAGAAGTAAATGCATCCGGTTATATGAGTAATCGCGGAAGACAAAATGTAGCAAGTTTTTTAGTAAAGGACCTAAAAGTGAACTGGCTTTTAGGCGCAGCATACTTTGAAGAAAAGCTGATTGATTATTGCCCCTCAAGCAATTGGGGAAATTGGGCTTACGTTGCAGGCGTGGGCAATGATCCGAGGGATAACCGGTATTTTAACGTTATGAAGCAAGCTAAAGAATATGATCCGCAGGGAGAATATGTGCGGCTATGGGTGCCGGAACTTTCACGTATCCCGGGAGTTAAAGTGCATGAGCCATGGAATATACTTGTCCATCAACTTGAAGAATATCAAGTTAGATTGGGAGTCAATTATCCGTTTCCTATTACGCAGCTTGAATACTCAAATAAATAAGTGACACTTATTCCGTTCTTAAAATCAATATATCTTTCCATAAAAAACTCCCAAGGTTTTCCATTTGAGCTTTTGCCGAATTACCTTCTTTAAAACGTAAGTTTAGAAATTAGAAAATCAGCGGATAGTTATGGCTGTTTTTTAACTGAAAATCTTATTTTTGTGCCGCTATAGAATTAGTTAAATGGACAAATTATCATATATCAGCAATGCCGATCCTGCTTACATAGAATCACTATATCAATCATATAAAGAAAATAATACTTCAGTTGATTTCGGTTGGCAAAAGTTTTTTGAAGGCTTTGATTTTGGAAAAGGTTCTGATACTGAAACCCTTCCGGCCGAAGACTCTGAGCATTTTTTTAAGGAAATAAATGTTCTTAACCTTATAAACGGCTATCGCGATCGTGGACATCTCTTTACAAAAACAAATCCGGTAAGAGAGCGGCGCTCGTATTATCCGGGCAAAGAACTGGAAACTTTCGGCTTAAATAAAAATGATCTAAACACTGTTTTTAATGCGGGGGTTGAGGTTGGATTGGGTCCGGCCAAACTCAGTGATATTGTAAATTTAGTTGAGCAAACTTATTGCCAGTCTATAGGTGCCGAATACAAATACATCCGTAATCCCGAAAAATTAAAGTGGTTTGAGCAGCGCATGGAAAGCGAGCGTAACACGCCTAATTTCTCCATCGAAACAAAAAAAAGAATCTTAAGAAAATTAAATGAAGCGGTAGTTTTTGAGAACTTTTTAGGAACAAAATTTTTGGGCCAGAAACGCTTTTCATTAGAAGGAGCTGAATCTGTTATTCCGGCGCTGGATTCTATTATCGAAAAAGGGGCAGAAACCGGAATTGAAGAATTTGTTATTGGCATGGCACATAGAGGCCGTTTAAACGTTCTGGCCAATATTATGAACAAAACATATTCAGATATATTTTCTGAATTTGAAGGCAAGGGGTACAGTGCAGGTTCGCCTTTCGGGGGCGATGTAAAATACCATTTGGGTTTTTCTACCGATGTGGAAACAGCAAGTGGTAAAAAAGTACACTTGAGTTTATCTCCAAATCCCTCACATTTGGAAGCTGTAGACCCGCTGGTTGAAGGGATCGTGCGTTCTAAAATTGATTTTAAATATGATGGAAATTACAAGCGTATTGCTCCTGTTTTAATTCATGGCGACGCTTCATTAGCCGGTCAGGGAATTGTGTATGAAGTTTTGCAAATGTCAAAACTTGATGGATATAAAACCGGCGGAACAATCCATCTGGTAATCAATAATCAGGTTGGATTTACTACAAATTTTAAAGACGGCCGGTCTTCTACGTATTGCACAGATTTGGCTAAAATTACACTTTCGCCAGTTTTTCATGTCAATGGGGATGATGTAGAAGCATTGGTTTATGCTATCAATATGGCTGTAGAATATCGCCAAAAATACCATAACGATGTTTTTATTGATATTTTATGCTATCGTCGGTATGGACATAATGAATCTGACGAACCAAAATTTACTCAGCCGCTGTTGTATAAAGCGATAGAAATTCATCCTAACCCAAGAGAAATATACAACAAAAAACTAATGGAACAGGGCAGTGTGGATGCGAATCTGGCTAAAGAAATGGAAAAAGATTTTAGGGGCTTGCTACAGGAGCGTCTCATCGAATCAAAACACGACGAAAATTTCTCAGATATCAATCCGGTATTTTCGGGTGCATGGAAAGGGTTTAGGCTTGCTGATGAAAATGATCTAAAGGAGCCAAGTCAAACTGCAGTACCCGAAGATCAATTCTTGTCTATCGCCAAAGAAATAACCACTTTACCAGCTGATAAAAAGTTTTTCAAAAAAATTGCCAAACTTTTTGAAGATCGCAGGAAAATGGTGGAAAATCAAACTTACGACTGGGCTATGGGCGAGTTAATGGCATATGGTACCTTGCTTAAGGATGGTTTTCGGGTTCGGGTTAGCGGGCAGGATGTTGAACGGGGTACTTTTTCTCACCGTCATGCCGTTTTAACCCTTGAAGATTCGGAAGAGGAATATGTTCCGTTAGCAAACTTAAACGGGGTGCAGGCAAAGTTTGATATTTTTAATTCACACCTGTCTGAATATGGTGTATTGGGTTTTGAATATGGATATGCCCTTGCAAACCCGATGTCGTTAATAGTTTGGGAAGCCCAGTTTGGTGATTTTTTTAACGGCGCTCAAATTATTATTGATCAGTTTATAACTTCTGCGGAAACTAAATGGCAGCGTTCCAACGGTTTGGTTATGCTGTTGCCGCATGGTTACGAAGGTCAGGGACCGGAGCATTCTTCGGCAAGGATTGAGCGTTTTATGGAACTGTGCGCCGATAACAACATACAGGTTGCTAATTGTACCACTCCGGCTAACTTTTTCCATTTGTTAAGACGTCAGCTTAAACGTGATTTCCGTAAACCTTTAGTTGTTTTTACACCCAAAAGTTTATTACGCAGCTCGCAATGTGTTAGCAATTTAGTTGAGTTTACAAATGGTAGCTTCCGCGAATTAATTGATGATAAATTTGTAAACCCAAAAGAAGTAAAGCGTGTACTTTTTTGCTCGGGCAAGGTATACTATGATCTGCTTGAAAAACAACAGGCAGACCACCGTAAAGATGTCGCTATCGTTAGATTGGAACAGCTTTATCCACTTCCTTACGGAGGGATGGAAGATATAAAGCTTAGATATAAAAACGCGGTTCAATTTATTTGGGTACAGGAAGAGCCGGAAAACATGGGTGCATGGCCGTACATCTGCCGTAAATTATTCAGTTCCGACTTTCATTTTAAACTAATATCCCGCAAAGAAAGTAGCAGTACGGCATCCGGGTTTTCCAAACAGCATATTGCCCAGCAAGTTTCATTGGTTGGCCGTGCTTTTGAAGATGCCGCCGGTCAGGAAGTGATAGAAAAAGTGAAGGAAACAACCGAAAAGGTTATTAACGTTGATTAAAATTTTAAAAAAAGTCATATGAGTTTAGAGATCAAAGTTCCGCCGGTAGGCGAATCTATTTCAGAAGTTGTTTTATCACGATGGCTAAAAAATGATGGCGATTTTGTTGAGATGGATGAGGTAATTGCAGAAATGGAATCAGATAAAGCCACTTTTGAATTGCCAGCTGAAAAAGCCGGGATCTTAAAAACGATAGCGACCGAAGGTGACACGTTAGCCATCGGTGCGGTATTATGCACAATTGAAGAGGGGAGTTCTCAGGCTGTTTCTTCCTCCGCGAAAGCTGCCGAAAAAACAACTGAAAACAAAGATGAACCTAAACCTGCTCTAACTACAGACAAAGCCAAAACATATGCCTCAGGAGTTCCTTCTCCTGCGGCAGCTAAAATTCTGACCGAAAAAGGGATGGATTCTGCGGGATTAACCGGCAGCGGACCCGGAGGAAGAGTGACGAAGGATGATGCTTTAAAGTCTGGAAACTTAAAACCGGAAGAAACCTTGCCAGTAAAGCCTGAACCTGCAAAAGCTGCGATTATTCCGCCAGTGGCTGGTTCAAGAAATGAGCGCCGCGAAAAAATGTCGTCATTACGTAAAACGGTTGCCAAACGGTTAGTTGCCGTAAAAAGTGAAACCGCAATGCTTACCACTTTTAATGAAGTAGACATGCAGCCGGTTATGGAGTTAAGAGCAAAATACAAAGATAAATTTAAAGAGAAATTTGGTGTAGGATTGGGCTTTATGTCCTTTTTTACCAAGGCGGTTTGCGAAGCTCTAAAAGATTTCCCTTCGGTAAACGCCCGGATAGAAGCCGAAGAAATTGTTTATAACGATTTCGCCGATATTTCAATCGCTGTTTCGGCACCCAAAGGCTTGGTTGTACCGGTTATCCGGAATGCTGAATCAATGAGCTTAGCTCAAATCGAAAAAGCGGTGATGGAACTGGCCGTTAAAGCCCGTGAAAGCAAATTAACTTTAGAGGAAATGACCGGCGGAACTTTTACCATAACCAATGGAGGGGTTTTTGGTTCGATGATGTCTACACCGATAATAAACGCACCTCAATCAGCAATTTTAGGTATGCACAATATTGTTGAAAGACCTGTTGCTGTAAATGGCCAGGTGGTAATCCGCCCAATTATGTACGTTGCTTTATCGTATGATCATCGGATAATTGATGGGCGTGAATCTGTAGGATTTCTGGTGAGGGTTAAGCAACTTCTTGAAGATCCATCACGTTTGCTTTTAGGGGTATAATTGTTTAAGGCCGCTTTTGCGAAATCGCGATATCAAAGTTTTATCCTACACGGTTTTGCGATATGATGTCAGATAAACTTCATCCAGACTTCATACAAAAGTTTCTAAAGTTTGGCGTGGTTGGATTTTCCGGCATATTCGTTGACTTTGGAATTACTTATTTCTGCAAAGAAAAACTAAAGTTCCATAAATACGCTGCCAATTCATTAGGCTTTGTAACAGCCACCATCAGTAATTACATACTTAACCGGTACTGGACTTTTAATACCGGGCAAAGTGCCCAATTTTCACAGTTTGGCAAATTCCTTGGAATCGCCTTGATCGGCCTTGTCCTTAATAATCTGTTAATTTACTTGTTTAATGATCGACTGAAAGTTAATTTTTATGTCTCTAAAGCTTTTGCCATCATGATCGTATCCATCTGGAACTTTCTAGGAAATTACCTTTACACTTTTACCGGATAACTGAAATACATGTTGCAAAAATCCGTGCCAACCAAACAAGTCCTCAGCTTTTTTTTAATATTTTGGACGGCTTTAAATTTACTTCAAGCCGGCTTTACAGGTATTCATCCGGATGAGGCTTATTACTGGTTATACTCAAAATTTTTAGATTGGGGGTACTTTGACCATCCGCCAATGGTTGCGGTTTTTATCAAGGCAGGCGACTTAATTAGTCATTCTACTTTAGGTCTACGGTTGTTAACAGTACTTAGCAGCACACTTTCCGCTTACCTGCTTTGGCTTATCTTAAAAAAATATCACGATAACGTGAAGCTGTTCATTCTGCTGTTCAGCTCCATATTAATCTTTCATGTTTATGGATTTATAACCACGCCGGATTCTCCGCTTTTACTCTTTGTTGTTCTCTTTTTTTACGTTTATCAGCGGTATGTTCAGGAAGATAAAACAAAATGGGTTGTTCTGCTTTCGCTGATAATTGCTGGAATGCTTTACAGTAAATACCATGGGATTCTTATTGTGGTATTTACACTTTTATCAAATTTAAAATTATTTAGAAGATCATCTTTCTGGTTGATAGCAGGCTTGAGCGTTACGTTTTTTGCACCGCATGTATTCTGGCAGATAGAAAATGGTTTCCCATCCGTTTACTACCATCTGTTTGACAGATCTGCAAAAGCTTACCGTTTTTCCTACACCACTGATTATGTACTGGCCCAAATTCTTTTAGCCGGGCCTTTAACCGGTTGGTTTTTGTATAAAGCCGCCACAAAATATAGTGGAAATGATCTGTTTATAAAAGCTATCCGATTCAACTTCTACGGGATTCTTGTTTTTTTTCTACTTAGTACACTTAAAGGAAGAGTCGAAGCGCATTGGGCACTTTTAACCTTCCCGTGCATACTCATTTTATCCTATTTGTACCTTGTAACCCGCAAATTACCACGGTGGCTCACAAAACTCGCTGTTGCTAATTTAACCCTTATCCTAATAGCAAGAGTGTTATTTATAATTCCTGTACCCTGGATAAGTAAATTAAAATTTATGTCCGGATATTTTAATTCCAAAGAATGGGCTTTGAAAGTAGATTCCTTAGCAGGGGATAAGCCGGTGATTTTAATGGGTGGGTTTCAGGAAGCTTCCTTGTATAATTTCTATAATAATACTACAAAAGGCTTTGCATATGATACACGTTATTATCGCAAAACACAATTTGATATTTGGCCACTGGAAGATAGTTTAAGAAACCATGACGCTTATTATGTTACAAGGGAAAGTCATGGCTTAAGTCAAATAGAAGATTCAATTGAAACTGAAAAAGGCGTTTATTATGGTACAACTATTAAAGATGCACGGCTCTACCAAAAAGTAAACATCAGCACAGAGCCGTTTACAGATAACTGGAAAGCAGGAGGTTTACGATCTGTAAAAATCACCATTAAAAACCCTTACGCAGAAGAGATTAGTTTTTCTGATAAAAACGAAACATGGAAATCCTACCTGGAATACGCCTTTATAGATAATGGTGATTTGCTTAGTTTTAATTCAGTTATCGGTAAAATGAACCGATTTAAAATTGCCGCCTCAGGTTCGCTTACCATACCCGTTATCATTAAAGCTCCTAAAAAAAGTGGCAAATATAAGCTTGTGTTTTCTATACGGACGGATCCATTTCCAGGATCGCGTAATAGCGGAATGATACCGGTAATTATTAATTAAAAGGAAGACCTTATGTTTTATGTGGATTTAGATTGAAAAATGCAGGTACGGAACTAGGATGATTATTAATCCTGCTTTCCTCTGTAGCCCCACTCGCTTGAGGAAAGGCTGCTTTCGGGTTTATTTTTTACGCAGACTATTAAAATAAATTAAGGTAGTATTAAGTTTGACCCTCCTCCCTAAATATTATTATTAGATTGACTCATGAAAATCTTGTACCCCTGTGTCATATTCTTCCTGCTTACAATAAGTGTTAGCGCTCAGCAACTGGAAGGGAATTACAACCTGCACACATTCGCTGATAACAGGGAATATGCCAATTCCGACCGGTTTTCACAAACTATTTTTGGACTGCGGTTTTCCCCGGAAGTTGGAATTTTAATTGATAGTACACACCGCGTACGGATTGGCTTAAACGCTTTTCATGAATTCGGATCTTCTAAATTTCTTAAAGTTGACCCGGTTATTTATTATCAATATAACAAACAGCAGTTTAATTTTTTGATGGGCGTATTTCCACGCCATAACTTATTGGATGATTACCCGCGTGCGATCTTAAAAGATACCCTGGCGTATTACAGGCCAAATGTAGAAGGAATGCTTGTAAAATTAAATACAGGCAGAGGGCATCAAACCGTTTGGATTGACTGGACCAGCCGGCAAACGGATCTGGATAGAGAAACTTTTCTTTTTGGGATTTCCGGTTACTTTAAAACCGGTGTGTTCTTCGCTTCACACTACGCCATGATGTTTCATAATGCCGGGCCCGGAGTAAGCATTCCCGGGGATCATATTCAGGACAACGGCGCAGCAGCTATTAAACTCGGAGTTGATCTTTCAGCGGTTACCGCTCTGGATTCGTTAACTTTTAACACAGGAGTATTGATGTCTTTTGAAAGAACAAGAAGCATTAGTGATTGGCAAACACCTTCCGGATTTTTGCTAGAAATGCATGCAGGGTATAAAAAATTTGGATTTACGAATTCATATTATGTTGGTGAAGGGCACAATTTAATTTACGGAGATCAATTTTATTCAGCAAAAAAATATAACCGAACCGATTTTAGTTACACTCCTATCCGATACAAAAATATTGAAGGTAAGTTTACCTTTTCACTCCATTTTTTAGAAAAGGTAATTGATAACCAGCAGTCTTTCAGTTTGCGATATAATTTCTCCGGTGCCAGATCTTTAAAATCACCAAATAAGTTTTAAAACAAAAAACCCGACTTCGCCGGGTTTTTTGTTTTAAATATCTTTATATCCTGCTAATGTTTCCTGATCCGCTTTTTGATATAGAAACTCTGGCTTTTCCGCTATATCTGATGTTGCCGGATCCGCTCACCGCTGCATCAAGGGATTTTTCTGCGTTTACACTCGCGTTACCTGATCCGCTGACTTTTATGTCGGTATCTGAGGTTTTTAAATCTTTTCCTTTGAAGTTTCCAGATCCGCTTATTTTGATATTAGCCCGTTCTGCCATGCCTTTAATTGACATCTCACCTGAACCGCTAATAGATCCATCATAATCTTCTACTTCAACAGATAAGGAAATATTTCCCGATCCGCTTACAGCATTGGTTAGCCTGTTGCTTTTTATAGTACCATTTACGCTCATGTTACCCGAACCACTTAAAGTTAGGCTGTTTATAGTTTTTGCGTTTATGTAAACAGTTACTTTTTCCCGGGATGACTTCCAGTTCCAACCGTTTTTATTTTTATTCCTGATTTTAAGAATTCCGTTTTCAACAACAGTTTCTATTTCACTGATATCTTCTTTATCTCCTTCAATCCGAAGGTTTTCTTTATTTCCCATTGTAATTTCTACATCAAAACTTCCGGAAGAAGAAATTCCTTTAAAGTTAGAGATCTCTCTATTCTGTGACGATAGCGTTGATTTATTACTTTTAATGGTTAATAATGTATGGGCCGGGCTAACACTTACCGAAGTAATTAAGGCCATTAAAGAAAGTGTGAGGGTTGGTATGTATTTGTTCATCATTTTTAGTTTAGTCATTAGACGATGAGGTTGAGGTTTCGTTGCATAGGGGACAATTTTTTATTTATAATCAAGTAATTAATAACCACCTAATATATTTATCTATTATCTTAAATTTTTGTTTTGCTCAAGTACGATTGCAAATTATAACTGAGCCGTATTTAATACATGGAATCCAGAATGCATTAACTAAGGAAGGGGAGAAGAAAGCAACTAAAGTAACTGTAATTGTACGGCCATTTTAATTAAAGCAGCCGTATTTTTTGCGTCAAATTTGGCCAGGAGATTTTTACGGTGAGAATCAACGGTTGTTGTGCTGATAAAAAGCTTTTGAGCGATTTCTCCATTGGTCAATCCATTGGCGATTAAATCC
>JACMND010000180.1 GCA_014378705.1 Pedobacter sp.
GCTGTTTTTAAGATTTTAAAATTGAGCTTTTGCAATCGCGAAAGCAGAAAGTCAAACAAAATAGCAAGTAATGCCGCAGGAATTGCACCTGCCAGTATCATGTTAGCGTTATTTAACGCAATGCCGCCAAAAATAAATTCACCTAACCCGCCTGCAGCAATATAAGCCGCAAGCGTGGCAACTCCTACATTAATTACCGTTGCCGTTCTAATTCCAGCAAGCATAACCGGCATGGCTAGTGGCAATTCAACTTTTATCAACACCTGGAAATTACTCATTCCCATTCCTTTTGCGGCATCTGTAACTGATGAATTTACTTCCCTGATCCCCGTATAGGTATTTCTTATAATAGGAAGTAATGCATACAAGAATAAGGCGACTATGGCGGGTTTTGGACCTATTCCCAAAAACGGGATCATGACGCCAAGCAGGGCTATGCTTGGGATGGTTTGCAGTATTCCGGCAATTGCCAGAATGCTTCCGGCTATTTTTAGCTTCCGCGATATCAATATTCCAAGGGGGATTCCAATTAGTATGGCGATCAGCAAAGAAATAAATGTAAGGCCTATATGGGTTAACGTTTGTTCGGCAAGTTTTTCCCTTTGCTCCAGCATAAAGCCCCATAAACCTTGCTCTTCATTCATGGCTGCCGTTTTTAACTAAACTGTAAGCGTTCATCAGCTCCTTATAACCACAAACTTTAAATTCATCAGTCAGTGTGTTTTTAACTCTAACAGCCTTGCTTTCCGAACTTAGCAAAAAGTTTAACGCAGTCCAGATATCCAGTTCGTAGTTTAAAAAGTTTTCTGCAGGTAAATTTTCATGAGCGGATAATAAATTCCACACATCAATAAGTTTCAAAGTTTTTAATTCAAGCTGAAGCCGCTGATCCTGAAAAAAATCTTTTACAAAATTGTTAGCAGGTTTAAACAATAAATCGTAAGCACTTCCTATTTGTATAATTTCGCCCTTATCCATCAAACAAATCCTGTCGGCAAGTTCAAAAGCTTCCAATACATCGTGCGTTACCATCACAATGGTTTTTTCTTTTAACTCATCCAGCTCAATAAATTCTTTCCGGATACCTGCCCTGGTAACCGGATCCAAAGAGCCTAAGGGCTCGTCCATCAGTAAAATAGGAGGGTTTGACATTAATGCCCTGGCTAATCCCACACGTTGCTGTTGTCCGCCGCTCAACTGGGATGGAAAAAGATGGAGAAACTTCTCATGTGGAAGATGAAGTTTATTTAGAATATCCACGGATCTTTTTTGAATCCGCATTGTATCCCACTTTAACAGTTTAGGAACAATAGCAATATTTTCTGCTACGGTATAATGTGGAAATAATCCGTTGTTTTGAAGTACATACCCTATTCTGCGGCGTAACAGATCTGGTTGTTCCTTTAAAATGTCTCGTCCATCTATTTCAATAAATCCTTCGGTAGGTTCAATCAACCGGTTAAGCATTCGCAAAGTGGTTGTTTTGCCACAACCGCTGGTACCTAAAAGAACAAGGGTTTCTCCTTTTTTTATCTGGAATGATATGTTTTTTACAGCCTTAACGGAACCATAGTTTTTACTTACTCCATGAACATGGATCATTTTAATCAAGTGTCATAAACAAATTATTTAAAGATTCTGAATACGTAGGATGAGCGAAAATGCCATTCCTGATCTCTAAATAGGTAACTTTTCCCATCATCGCCATTTGTAATACGGTCATGACTTCTCCACCTTCTGTTCCGATAATAGCCGCACCTAATATTTGTTTTGTTTTAGGATCAACAATCGCTTTCATGAGACCCCGTGTGTCGCCCGTTTCGATGGCCCGTGCAACATGATCCATCTTAATAAGGGCTACTTTATATTTTAACCCTTTTTCAATAGCTTCTTTTTCTGTAATACCAATCCGGCCCAACTGCGGATCAGTAAACACACAATAAGGTACCATTCGGTTTTTAATGCTTAGCTTTTTGTTTTCTAAAAGATTTTGGAATACCACCAGATGATCATTGTAAGATATATGGGTAAACGCCGGTCCGCCTTTTATATCCCCCAAGGCAAAAATCCCTTTGATGTTAGTTTGAAGCTTATTATTTACTTTTATAAATCCTCTTTCATCGGTATGTACGCCTGCCGCTTCCAGATTTAATTCTTTACTTAAAGGGGTGCGGCCGGTGGCCAGTAAGATATGAGAGCCACTAATGGTTTTCTTTTTTCCGTTTTCACGAAGAGTTACCGTGATATCCCCGTTTTCATTGTTTTTTAAATCCTGTATTTCCGCACCTGTTAAAATGTTTAAACCTTCGTCCTCAAGTATTTTTTTGAGCTCAGATGCCACATCAATATCTTCGCGGGAAAGAAACTGAACAGATTGTTCAATAATGGTTATTTTACTTCCAAAGCGCCGGAACATCTGGCCGATTTCAAGGGCTATGTAGCCTCCGCCGATGATCATTAAATGTTGTGGGATTTTCTTGAGATCAAGGATCGTGGTTGAATCTAAATATTTAATTGATTCAATCCCTTTAATTTCCGGTACGGTTGGTTTTGCACCGGCATTGATAAATATTTTTTCAGCTTTTAAGATGATATCCTTTTTACCATCAGCGGTAAGCCGGATAGTTTTTGGCGCTGTAAACACCGCTTCGCCAAAGTAAATATCCAAACCCTTAACCTTCTTTAAATTGGATTCAGAGCCTTCCCTAAAAGACTGGACAATCTTGTTTTTACGTGCGATGATCTTATCAAAAGCAATGAATACAGAGCTGCTTTTTACCCCCAAAAATTCGCTGTTTTTAGATAGCCAGGCAGATCTGGCGGAAGCGATCATCGTTTTTGTCGGCGTACAGCCATAATTTATGCAGGTCCCGCCAATAAATTTTTTTTCTATCAATGCTGTTTTATATCCGGCATCAGCCAGCTTTTTTGCTAATGGTGTTCCGGCCTGGCCTGATCCAATAATAATAACATCATAGACTTTCATCAGATTTCAGGAAGTAATTTTTACACCTTTCCAGAACGCAACATGATGTTTAATTTCCTGTGCAGCAGGTTTCGGATTCGGGTAAAACCAGGCGGCATCTAAATTTTCTTTCCCGTCAACATTGACCGAATAATAAGAGGCTACTCCTTTCCATGGACAAGTTGTGTGCGTAAAGGATTCAACAAAATATTTTTTAATGACAGAGTCAGGCGGGAAATAGTCATTGTTTTCTATTCTTACTGTATTATCGCTTTCCGCAATAATCTGATCGTTCCATATTGCTTTCATAGTTTGTGGTTAAATGATTAACAATTTTACGAAAAAATCAGGATTAACTATAAGTGAACGATGCTTTTAACCAAAAAAAATCCCGTTTCCGGGGATTTTAAGGTTTAACATTATCATATTTTACCGGAGCTACTTATGAAGGGTGATCTCCTTCGTTTCTCCGGCAACAGTCACAGTTGCCTTATCATCACATTGACCTGAGCCAAAGTCTAATGTATACGTGGTTCCGGAATCTGACGTAATAGCAGAGCTTCCTGCAACAATAAATTTGCAGGCCACTTTCTTAATTAATGGTTTTACAATGGTTATAGAAAATGCTTTGCCTTTGGAATTTGTTCCTTCCGCGGTTCCGGTAATTGAAAATACATCATCGCCCGGTGTGCGGGTTTCGCTGCCTTCTTTCCACTCAATATTGTTTAACGATGATAAGCTAAAAGCTTTACCTGTCGTACTGATTTTTAATTTGGAAACTTCAACTGTAAAATTATAATTACCAGCTTCGTTTTTACCCTTGTTGGTAATCACTTTCGTTCCCTCTATCTTGTGATTATTCACGTAAAAGTTATCAAAAGTTACAGTAATTTTTGCCTGCGGATTTTTAAAGCGATCGGTAAATACAGCAATGACCTTTCCTTTTCTGGTCACGTTTTCATAGGTACAACCGTCGCCAAAATCTACCGTAAGGGTTTTAGGCCAGGTGTTGTTTTGTGGAGAAATACCAATTATGGCGCAAGAATTACCAATGGCGGCTGCTACATTCTTGATTTCAAATCCACTCCCTGAAACTCCAAACAAGCCGTCATTTTCTGCAGAAAGCGTACTCAGGTCAGTAAAAGTTTCAAAATAAGTTTCGCTGGCTATCGTGCTTTCTTCAACGGAAGTCAAATCTTGTGCGTCATTTTCCTTGCTGTCTTTTTTGCAGGATGACATGGTAATCGAGATCATTGTGATCAAAATTGCCAATAAGTAGAGGGTTTTTTTCATATTAAAATTTTTTAATTTGTAAATATGACTACCGATTTTCATTTAAGTTTAGTTGCTCATCATAATTGTGCTTAATACGTCAAATTTTTATTATAGTTTAATTTATAAGAAATTCATTATTTTTTGCTGTTTGAGAAATGACAGATTTTAATTAGGATCCCAAATCTTTTTTCTCGTGTTTTCCTTTTCATAAAATCATAAACTTTATTTTAGCGTCCAAATTTAAAAACATGAAATTCGGAACGAAAGCTATTCATGCCGGTCAGGAACCAGACCCTTCAACAGGAGCGGTAATGACCCCCATTTATCAAACATCAACTTATTGGCAGAAATCGCCGGGCAATAACAAGGGTTTTGAATATTCAAGAGGAACAAATCCCACCAGAAAAGCTTTGGAAAATTGTCTGGCCGCATTGGAGAACGCGAATTACGGACTGGCCTTTTCCAGCGGGATGGGCGCCACAGATGCAGTCATGAAATTGTTGATGCCCGGCGATGAAGTAATCACAGGAAATGATCTTTACGGTGGTTCTTACAGGATGTTTACCAAAATATTTGCCAATTATGGGATCAGGTTTCATTTTATTGACCTGACAGATGCCTCCAATATTAATAAGTATATCAACGAAAAAACAAAACTGATCTGGATTGAAACTCCCACAAATCCAACGATGCAGATTGTGGATATTGCGGCGGTTGCAGAAATTGCAAAAGCAAATAAGGTTTTACTTGCCGTAGATAATACTTTTGCATCCCCATATCTTCAAAACCCAATAGACCTTGGTGCAGATCTGGTTATGCACTCGGTAACAAAATACCTGGGTGGTCATTCTGATGTGATCATGGGCGCTTTAATGCTGAATGATGAAGAACTTTATAAAAAACTTTGGTTTATATACAATGCCTGTGGTGCTACGCCTGGCCCACAAGATTGTTTTCTTGTATTAAGGGGTTTAAAAACACTTCATCTACGGATGAAAGCGCACTGCGAAAATGGTCGGCAGATTGCCGAATTTTTAAAATCACATCCCAAAGTAGATCAAATTTATTGGCCTGGTTTTACGGATCATCCGAACCATGATGTTGCGAAAAAACAAATGCGTGATTTTGGCGGGATGATTTCTTTCACGGTTAAAGGTGCTGATCTGGAGCAAACTTTTAAGCTTGCTTCCTCTTTTAAAGTATTTACACTTGCCGAATCTTTAGGCGGTGTCGAATCGCTGATTAATCATCCTACTTCCATGACCCACGGTTCCATCCCGAAAGAAGAACGGGAAAAGGTTGGTGTGGTTGACAGCCTTTTACGCCTGAGCGTAGGTGTGGAGGATATCGAAGATCTACTGGAAGATATTGAGCAGGCACTTGCCAAAGTTTAATGACTTTGAAAATTCCCTGCATAAAATTAAGCTTCCCATCAGATACTATATTTAACATGAAGAATGATTTTTAATAACCCAAATCCAATATCCGACTTCTCTAATCTTAAATCTTTTCTGGATGATAAAGTGGCTCAATACAACAGGCCAGAATTTATAGAGAACGATCCGATTGCTATTCCGCATCAGTTCAGCGTGCAGCAGGACATTGAAATTATGGGGTTTTTCGCTTCGGTGCTAGCCTGGGGGCAGCGGAAGACGATCATCAATAAATGCATTGAGCTGATCGATCGTATGGATGGAGCGCCTTATGATTTTATTATCAATCATCAGGAATCTGATCTTCAAAATCTGCTCGAATTTAAACATCGCACCTTTAATGATACGGACCTTCTCTATTTCATTAGCTTTCTTGAACATCATTATAATGAATATGATTCATTGGAAGATGCTTTTTTGCCTGCCGTTTCAGGTTTAGTAAAATCTAAAATTTTCCGGGAAGAGTTTAAAGAAACAAGAAATTTTGATTTGCAGGATACTGTTATTTCTGAAACCTGCATGGCTTCTGAACTTAAGACCGGAGAGCCGGATACGGAGTTTATGTTAAATCATTTCAGAGCTTATTTTTTTAGTCTGCCTGACTTTCCCGAACGAACGAAAAAGCATATTTCGTCGCCCATGCAAAAATCAACCTGTAAACGCTTAAACATGTTCTTGCGATGGATGGTGCGAAAGGATAGTGCCGGCGTTGATTTTGGGATTTGGGAACGGATTAAACCGGCTGTTCTTATTTGTCCTTGTGATGTACATGTAGAGCGGGTAGCCAGAAAATTAAACTTGATTTCGCGTAAGCAAACCGACTGGCAAACTGCCCTTGAATTAACTTTAAGACTCCGGGAGTTTGACGCGGCTGATCCGGTTAAGTATGATTTTGCTTTGTTTGGATTGGGAATAGAGGAAAAGTTTTAATCATTATCGTGTTTGCGAGGCACGAAGCAATCTGGAAGCAACCTGCACTTAATTGCATAGTCTATTTTTCATAGTCGGGGGATTGGCACGGCCCGCACAAAAAGGACGGCCTCGCAAACGCGAATTATTTACAAGAGGCACAAAGCAATCTTATTCAAAAACAAATTAATATTTTTATTCTTTACAACTCCGGGTGTCTAAATTTATACAATGAAAAAGGTCAGTTATTTATTCGTCTTTTTAATCCTGGCAGGAACCACCTTATCAGCGCAAACCAAGTACTATACGGTTAAAGCTAGCAAGGCAGAAAAGGTCATCAAGAAAAATAATCTGATCGTGCTTGATGTCCGCACTCCGGAAGAAGTGAATGAGGGGGCGATGACTGATGCGATAAACTACGATTTTAAAGCCCCCGGATTTAAAGATCA
>JACMND010000181.1 GCA_014378705.1 Pedobacter sp.
ACGCCGCACCAGTTTACGCCATGCAGGAGCGGTGGAATTTATGGCCCCGGAGCAAAACGAAGGTTTGATGTTGTTTCAATCGGACGTGTATGGCTTTGGGATTATTTTGTACGAAATTTTGGCTGGAATTGTACCATTTCCTTTAAAAGATAATGGGCAAACTGCTCGCAATAACGTCATGGTTTCGCACATGGAAATGCCTGTGCCGGATGTATTGGAGGCTAGGAAACAACATTTACCAGACAACTGGTCGGAAGAAAAGAAACGACGGGAAATGCAAGTACCGAAGTGGATATCGGACTTGATTTACAAGTGTTTAGAAAAAAATCCCGATGAACGTTTTACAAATGGTGTGGAACTTTATGAAGCAATTTTGCACAACAGTTCCCAAAGTATTAGTCAGATAAACGAAGGTACTCCGGTTTTAAAAACTGAAAATGAGCGCTTGCAAACTTTGGTTACGCAAGAGCAGGAACGGGCAAAAAAGCTTGAGCAACAACTAAACTCATTTAGAAATAACCTAGCGCAAAAAGAACAGGAAGTGCGTGCCTTACAAACTGGTGGTGGTGGCAATTATCAGGAAAATGATGGTAATGCGGTAAGTATTTCTAAGCCGGTATTTTTTTCTATGGTACTTCTTTTAACGTGTTTGGCTGCCTTTGCAGGATATTCATTGCTGACTAAAAAGCCAGAAAAGGTGATTACCACCGCAGCAATTAAGCCGGATTCTACTTCGTACACAGGAACATCGGATACGGTTATTCAAACTTCAAAACCCATTTCAAAAAAAGAGCAACGCCAGCAAAAAGAAGACAGTGTGTTAGCGGCATTGAAAGACACCATAAATGCTGAAAAGGTTGCTAATCCGGAGCCCGCACCCGAGACAAGCAGTGATGAAACACCATCAGTTAATACTAATAACGGCGATGATGACATTGGAAAAATATTTACGCTACTCGTTAAAGTATCTTATTTTCACGATAAACCTGACCCCGCCACTCGGAGAAATGCATTTATTAACACTTGGAATAATGCTAGGCTAACTGCGCTTAATGATTTAAATGGTTTTATCTACGTAAGTTATAAGAATGATGAAGGTGTGGTTACTAAAGGCTGGCTGGATAAAAAGGATTTGATAATTATAGGGGAGTAATGGTTTATTCGGCTACTTAAATTATACCTAAACATCTTTGGTGACAATTTTGAACTTGATTTCTTACTAAAACTGAGGGTTAATGGGCTATTTTTAAATATCTGATGTAACAGATTAAATTAAGAAGCTTATTTCATTAAAGCCATTTTTTTAATATTTATTATAAGCAGTGAATCTGAATGAAATTACTTACAAATCGCTTCTCGACGGTCTTTCATATTCAACTGGCGACAAATTAATTTCTTTTCCTTAACATATTATTCACTTGTTGCGCCAGCATCTTCTAGCTTATCATACGCTACGGCATAAACATGAAAGGATAATTTCGATTTAAGTATATGTATTCCTTTATTCAATTCCATGAGAAAGATACATTCAATGGTTATTTTTATTTAGATTACTTCTAAATAATTTTGGATAATTCATTTTGAAAAGTATCTTTGACCCGTTATTAAGAATCATTATTAATAAAATCATGAACGGATCTTTACAAAATTTCAGGAAAACACTTTTAATATTAGCCATTGGCGCCTCCGTTACCGCATGCAAAAAAGAAAGTGAAGAAACACTAAAACCTTCTTTGCGTGCTTCTATCGATTATGCTAAACTGACCGATACAGTTTCTTATAGCAAAGGCAACAAGCTATTTATAGATGCAAATGGTCAAACAACTTTAGATCTTTCCAACGGCAACAATCGTTATAAATCATTGGCATCACTAAACACATATAATAACTTTGCCATAAAAAATTCACAAGTCCTGGACGCAAATATATTAAAGAGCTTATATTCCAATAGCGGTAACCCTTTTACAATCGCTCATCATCCGGATTTCGCCGCTATAAATGCTTCCGGTGTACAGTTGCGTAACGTAACGGCGTCATCATTACCAGCCACTGATGCTGAAGCGGTTCGTTCTAAAATCGAATCCTATTTCCCTCAAATGGCTGCAGTAAGTAGTTCTTTTAATGTTATGGCCGCAAAAGGTATTGCAGGTTATTTGATTAACGGTACCAGCAAGTATTTAGTAGATGCTAAAGGGATTGAAATAGCTCAAATCATTCAAAAAAGCCTTATTGGTGCGTATCAGCTCGACTACATCAACAATTTTCTTTTAACCAAAGGCTTAGAGTTGGACAATAGTACTTTAGTTGCTGGTAAAAATTATACCGCTTTAGAACATGTTTGGGATGAAGCATATGCCTCATTAACATTAAATCCGATTTTTTTGGCCGGTGCAACTGATGTAGCAAAATCAGCTTCTGCCCCAGAATCTTTTTTGGGTTCATACGTTTGGGAGTATAATAAACCAAACTATTCAAAAATTCATGCTGCCTTTTTAAAAGGACGTGCAGCAGTAGTAAATAATGACGCTATAGAATATAAAGCCCAAGCAAAATTCATTAGAACACAACTTGAGCTTGCATTGGCAAATGCTTCCCTAGGCTATTTAGAGAAGTGGAAAACGAGTTTAAATGACGGTGCTCGTGCTCATGCCCTTGCCGAAGGATTAGGATTTATTTATTCTTTACGCTTTGCCTCAACTTTTGCTGTTGATGCTAAATTTTCAGATGATATCATCACGGGATTGAATTCTTCAGCAGATGGTTTTTGGGGTTTGACACCTGCACACATCAATACAGCATTAGATCCTATTAAGGCGAAGTTTAATTTATAAGATTTTATTTTAAAAATGTACTGGATTAGAACAAGCATTCTAGTCCAGTTTTATGGTTTAAGCACGGTACATATGTCAGTTAAAAATTTAGGATTAATACTAGGATTTCTTGTAGTCATCGCTGCATGTTCTAAAAATCAAAAAAGTGAGCCGGGTCCGGTAGAACACTCCATAGATAGGCAGGCAATGCTTATTAATTATGCTGACAATATTGTAGTCCCATCTTATACCGCATTTAAAGGTAATCTCGATTTTATGGTTAAAAAGGGAGATGCTTTCAATGCCAATCCAACTAAAATAACCCTAACTGAATTTCGGGAAGCGTGGGTAAACACCTATATAAGCTGGCAAAAAGTCGAGCTTTTTGAGTTTGGTTCCGCTGATAAATTTGTTCTTCGCTCCTACTTTAACGTTTATCCAGCAAATGAAGCGTTAATAAACGCAAACATTTTAGCTGCAAATGCAAATTTCGATCTTCCATCCACTTATACATCCCAAGGATTTCCCGCCTTAGATTATTTGATAAATGGCTTAGGTGCGAATGATGAGGCCATTTTATCGTACTACACGACGGCTCCTGATGCGACAAAAAGACTTGCCTATATAAAGAAAATTACTGCGCAAATGAATACAGTATTTAACCAGGTTTATACTGAATGGAAAAGCAATCAGCGCGATACCTTCGTGAGCAAAGTTGGGATGGATGCATCTTCCTCCACTTCTACTATGGTTAATGGGTTTGTTCGCAATTACGAGCGTTCTATCCGCAGTGGCAAATTTGGAATTCCCTCAGGCACCATGTTTAATGGCACCGTTTCACCAGAAAAAGTTGAAGCCTTTTATAAAAAAGACATCTCATTAACCCTCGCAAAAACTGCTCATCAAGCAGCAACCGATTTTTTTAATGGCAAAAACAATGTGGGAATTGAAGGACCATCATTTAAAACCTACCTAAACGCTTTAAGTGCTACAGATAGCAAAACAAAGGGATCATTATCACTAGCAATTACTGATCAGTTCGCTCTAACGGAGCAAAAACTGAATGTTCTACCTACCGAGAATTTAAACGAGTTGGTTAAAACCCAAAATGAATTAATGATTAACGTCTATTCCGAATTACAAAAAACGGTTCGTTTGATAAAGGTAGATATGACTTCGGCAATGAGTATCACAATTACTTATACGGATAATGATGGTGACTAAACACAAAGTATCGGTTTTGGCAACTTATGAGAAACTATTTTTTAAAATCAACCCATGCTGCACCACTAGCGATTTTCAGGTTAGCACTTGGATTGATACTTTTTATAAGCATTGTTCGGTTTTGGAGTAGAGGATGGATTTATGAGTTGTATATAAAACCGACACATTTTTTCCCGTTTTACGGATTTGATTTTATAAAGCCCTTAGGCAATTATACGTACCTTCTTTTTGCCCTCTGTGGTATATCAGCACTGTGTACAGCCGCAGGTTTTTTATATCGCTTTACGAGTATTTTGCTTTTTTTAAGTTTCACCTACATCGAGCTAATAGACAAGAGCACTTATCTAAATCATTATTATTTTATAAGTGTAGTACTGCTAATGATGGTTTTTCTACCTGCTAATCGTTATTTTTCAGTTGATGCGTATAGAAATAAAAAAATATTGGCAGGCCAAATCCCGAAATGGACTTTAGATTCCTTAAAGCTCATTATACTGATCTTATATTTTTATGCAGGTTTAGCAAAATTAAACAGCGACTGGATCCTACATGCACTTCCCTTAAAAATTTGGCTGCCGGCCAAAAATGATACTCCAATAATTGGATTTTTGTTTAATTACCCTTGGATTTCCTATATGTTTAGTTGGTTTGGATGCGTTTATGATCTCCTCATCGGCTTCCTATTATGGAATAAACGAACTCGAGCTTTCGCCTATAGCACAGTGGTTATTTTTCACGGGCTTACAGCAATATTATTCCCTATCGGGATGTTCCCATACATCATGATCGTCACTGCGTTGATATTTTTTTCAGCTGAATATCATTTAAACCTGATTAATAAGCTAAACATCATTATGACGTTGCCAGATTGTTTTATAGATCCTAAGGCTATTTCTTATTATAAAAAATCGGTTGACACCTTGCTAATTTGCTGTTTTGTAGTTTTTTTCACTATTCAAATGCTAATGCCCTTTAGATATATGTTGTATCCTGGTGAACTGTTTTGGACGGAGGAAGGATACCGATTCTCTTGGCGGGTGATGCTGATGGAAAAAGCGGGTTATGCGCAATTTACTGTTAAGGACGGTACCGGAAAACGTGAGATTGTAAATAACACCGAGTTTTTGACACCTTTGCAGGAAAAGATGATGTCCGCTCAGCCGGATATGATTTTGCAATTTGCCCATATTATCCGTGATCATTATACACGCTTAGGCTTTATTGATCCGCAAGTATATATTGATTCATATGTTGCACTTAATGGCCGAAGAGGAAAAGTTTTAGTAAACCCTCAAACCGATTTGGCAAAGGAACACGAATCATTTGAACCGAAAACTTGGATATTACCACTTAACGATGAAATTAAAGGTTTTTAATACGCTGATATTCTGCTTGGTATCGACGATTGTGTTTGCACAATACAAAATATCTGGCAAAGTTCTCTCAGCGACAGACAGCTTGCCCATAAGTGATTGTACCGTATTGCTCAATGACAATAAAAGCTACCGCTTAACCAATTATTCAGGCGAATTTGAATTTAGCGACTTAAGTCCAGGCAGATACAGGATATTGGTTAAAAATTTTAGCTTCATGCAAAATATTATTGAGGTTACAATTACGGATAAGCCTGTTTACCAGCCAATTTATTTAACAGTAGGAAGCCGAACCTTATCAGAAGTGGTTATCAAAAGTAAAAAAACTGATTTCGGATTCTCGCACATGCACTCTGTAGAAAACCTTGGTATTTATGAAGGCAAAAAGACAGAGGTCATCATTCCAGATCAACTAGTTGCAAATTTGGCAACGAACAATGCGAGGCAGGTATATTCCCGTGTAGCTGGTTTGAATATATGGGAGAACGATGGAGCAGGTATCCAGCTAAGCATTGGTGGCCGAGGGCTTGATCCAAACCGTACATCCAACTTCAATGTACGCCAAAATGGATACGATATTAGTGCAGATGCCTTAGGTTATCCCGAAAGTTACTACACCCCACCCATTGAAGCTGTAAAGCAAATTCAGATCGTTCGCGGTGCAGCCTCCTTGCAGTACGGAACTCAATTCGGTGGGCTGCTCAATTTTATAATGAAAAGGCCCGCTATTAATAAGGCGATCGAGATTACTGCCCGGCAAAGTGTAGGGTCCTACGGGTTTTATAATGCATTTACCAGTGCATCAGGCACTCTGAACAAGTTAAGTTATTACACTTTTTTTCAATATAAAACCGGAAACGGCTGGAGAGGGAACTCAAATTTTGACAATTACACGGGTTATGCAAACGTAAATTATCAATTTACCGAAAGCACAAAACTCGGATTAGATATTACTCACATGAACTATTTGGCAAAACAACCCGGGGGTTTATCAGATGATATGTTTAAAAAAAATCCGATGCAAACCAATAGAGAACGTAATTGGTTTGACGTAAAATGGAATTTATTTGCTTTGCATTTCGACCATAAATTCGATAGATCCAACGAAATAAATGTGCGCTTTTTTGGCCTTTATGCATCCAGATATACCGTCGGCTTCCGAGAAAACCGGGTCGAAACTCCAGACAATGATTTAAAGGCAAGAGATTTAATAAAAGGAGATTTTAAAAATTTTGGCATGGAAACGCGATTCCTTAAACGGTATACAACTGGAAAGTCATCATCTGTTTTTTTAATAGGAGGCAGATATTATCATGGCTTTAATCATAGTGTTCAAGGTTTTGGAAGCAAAGGAAAAGATGCCGATTTTAACTACCTCGATCAGAATAACCTAATATTGAATGATTACCGCTTCCCGAATACGAACGTTTCAATTTTCACAGAAAATATTTTTAGATTAAGCAATAAGTTTTCAATCGTTCCCGGATTGCGGTATGAGCAGATAAACACCAAAGCGGTTGGCTTTTACGCTGGTAGAATTCCAAGTATAGACGATAATAGTATCGAATTAGGTAACCGAACAAATGAGGTACGTAGCAATAAACGCCATTTCATATTAGGAGGTATTGGTTTGAGTTACCTACCCTCTAGAAACATTAATGTGTATGGAAATGTATCTCAAAACTATAGGTCGATAACATTTAGTGATATGCGAATCACCAATCCATCAGCAGATATCGATCCGAATATGACCGACGAAAAGGGACATTCCATAGATATTGGAATTCGTAGCGAGGAAACTTTACTTTACAGTTTTGATGTAAGTGCATTTTATCTAAACTACAACAACCGCATCGGCGAGTTCCAAACGTATGACAACCAGGACAGAGTAATTCGTCGACGAACAAATATCGGTCAGGCAGTTATTTTGGGCCTTGAATCGTATGCAGAAGCTGATGTGATACAATTACTCCACAAAACGAATACTAATTGGAGTGGTGTAGTTTTCGCAAATACTGCATTTATCAAATCTGAATATAGAAGAAGTGAAATCACCGCAATTAAAGGCAAAGAAGTAGAATTTGTGCCAGGCATCAATTTAAAAAGCGGCTTGCGAATAAGTCACAAAAACCTGAAAGGATCATTGCAATACACCTATCTTTCTGATCAATATTCTGATGCAACCAATGCAGCAGACGGAGGCTTTTCAGGAGTTGTAGGTCTTATCCCATCTTATACCATTATGGACTTAGGCTTATCGTACCAGTTTAAACGGTTTAAATTAGAGGGTAATATAAACAACCTGACCGATGAGCACTACTTCACAAGAAGAGCCACAGGATATCCCGGTCCCGGTATTATACCATCGGATAACAGAACATTCTATCTCACATTACAGGTGAAGATTTAAAGATGAATTAACGGATATTGCGATTTAAGATTCAGACTATGATTTTCGAAGTCCGACGGCAAGAAATATTAACTTTAAGTTACTTTCATTTTGGAATTAGTATTGCCAAATGTTTAAAAAAACTTATGGCAAAGTATTCAAAAAAAAAGCACATGAATCAGTAGCTGATGCAATGCATGAAATGAAAGAAGGCAAATTAAAAAGCGGAAAAAGCGTTCAAAAGGTAACCAATCCTAAACAGGCAGTTGCAATTGGACTATCTGAAGCAAGGGAAAAAGGCGCCAAGGTGTCCTAATATAAATAATTTATACAGTGTCTAAAACCATCCAGAATTAGTTAAAAGACCCGCATCCGTATCTGGCTTTGGCTATTTACTTAACTAAACATAATTCGGCCGTAGTGAAAGCTACGACCGTAATTATTACTACTAACACAATACTTTAAACCCTTAAAAACACATTCTTTTTATAAAGAAAATAAAGGAAAACCCATTTAACCAGCACAAAGCAAACCGCCATAACTACGGCACCAAACGGATCTCCTGCTAGCTGTCCTACCCAACCTAAGAAACCGTTTGTAGTATATTCCCATTTAATGAAATGTCCGGATATATAGATCAATATCGAGTTCATGCCAATAACTTTGAAGAAGAAAGCCCAACTTTTATATCCCAAAACATCTATGATATAATAGAAAAAAGAAAGTAACAGTAAGCTCAATCCTCCAACATGCAACACAAAAGAACTAGACCATAAATTTTTATTAATCGGAAAATCAAGATTCCAAATTTGGGCGAGGACAAGGGAGATGATGCCCGCAAGTGCCAAATAAAGTGCTTTTTTCTCCTTAGACCGTCCCCCATGCTTTAACAAGCTACCAGCAAGAATACCTAATAAACCCGTACTGATCGCCGGGATGGTTGAAAATAACCCTTCCGGATCGTGGATTCCTAAATATAACTTTCCAGGCATGATGATACGATCCATGTAGGAAGCGAAATTTCCCTCCATCGTTAAATCGCCAGGATGAAAACCTGGAGCAGAAGTAAACTTTAAAAGTAACCAATAACCGATAATCAAGCCCCAAAACCAAACAATTTGAGCCGTTTGCTTTGAATATAAATAAATGATGTTGGCAAACATATAGGCTATTCCTATCCTACCCAAAACTGAAGCATACCGATATTCACTCAGAGGCATAATTTTTAAACCATTATTTACCACTATTCCCAATAAGATTAATATAACTGCTCGTTTTATAACTCTTAACATTAGCTTCTCCCGACTGCTTCCTTTTGAAAGTTCCCTTCCAACGGAATAAGGAGTTGCAACACCGGCTAAAAAAAGAAATAACGGAAAAATAAGATCATATAAATGGAAGCCATTCCAACCTGGATGCGTAAACTGGTTAGAAAACACAAACCAAAAAGGGGAGTTGGTTGATTTATAAAGGCTATGGAAGATTTCTTCGGCTCCCATTATCCAAAACATATCAAATCCTCGAAGAGCATCTAACGAATAAAGGCGTTCGTGCGTGAATGGTGAGAACTTAGCCGCTGGCGGGTTGTTTGGTTCTTGAGTGGCTTGGTTGTAATTCGCTGACATGGCTTAAAATCAAATTTATTAAAGATATTAAAACTTCTTAAAAATTTTAATAAACCGATTAAATTTTTTACTATTTGTGATTGGATGAATAAATGAAAGTTTAAAGCGAAAGTTTAAAGGAAACACATACTCCTCAAGTCTGGCTCCTGAGTCTGATCGCTAATTGCTTACTGCTCAATGCTGTTCGCTGACTATAAATACCTTAACCAAGTTTTTTCTCTATGCTTGTCTTTATAATTACCGTACCATTTACATAGTGGGTATAATGCGGTTACTATAAAAATCCAAATTAGATAAACACCCCAAAGTGGGAGTCCACTTTCGGCTTTTGGCCGCCCGAAATTGAAACCATATTGAAAGTCAGAAACGGTAAATCCCTGAGCAAAAAGTATAAAATACATAATGATGTGGGCGGTGTACCAATGTATTATGTAATAAAATAACGGAACCTTTCCGTAAATACTTATTATGCGTTTAAACCTGTTCTGAACGCCTTCTGAAAAGTATAATAGGACAAACATAATCCCTAATGTTATTGAGCAATATAAAAGAGATGGAGGATACTTGGTTACATTCATAAACGACAAAAAAGTGAATAAATCGTTCTTTTGTTTTGACCAAGAAGCGGGATCCCCATACAGATTACTCCATCTAAGTACTAAAAATAAAGCAATCAAAAACCCTGCAATTCGCAGAAAAGCCGATTTCCTCTTTTCATCAGGCAGCTGAAACAAAAACCCTGACCCAAATCCCAAAAGCATAACGCCTAACCACGGAATAGGCGGATAAACCAATAAAAGCGTTGTATGTGGCGTAATTGCAGTAACGGAAGGGAGAAATATAGTAGATAATATCATTTTTGCCATTGATTTATCCTCGAAGGGAATCAAAGGGAATAAATTATGAGCACAAATAATTACCAACCCAATAGCTCCGAGGACTTTAGGCGGAATTTTTAAACACAAACCTAAAACAACAAAGCCACAACCGATGGTCGCAATTACCTGAAAAATGAACTCATTGAAATGAATATCAGACCAAATACCGAAATTGATGATTGAAAACTCTAAGAAAATTAACCACAATCCCCTTGAGATTAAAAATTTAGCGCTATTCAACACATTATTCTTCGCCTTGAAAGAAAAACAAGCCGATACTCCGGACAAGAACACAAAAGTTGGCGCACAGATATGGGTAATCCAACGTGTAAAAAACAGGAAAGATGTTGTTGTAGCCAAGTTTGTAGGATCCTGTGTAAGCGAATCAACGTGCGTCAAATCTCGGATATGGTCTAGAGCCATAATAATCATCACCAAACCTCTAACAAAATCAATGGAGTGTATGCGTTTCATTGTGAATGGATTAGAGGAAGTTTATTATTCCATCACCCGCACAAATCTTCCCGAATTTTATGATCAATTTATAAAAACCTTCGTTTCATAAAGTAACAATTATTCACAAAATTTTTACAATTTAATTAAAGAATAGTAAATTTAAGACTTTAACTATATATTGCGTTCGTTTGAAAAAGGGCATTGTTATATTTCTTTTGTTTGTATTCCTCTTTAATACAGTGGGATA
>JACMND010000182.1 GCA_014378705.1 Pedobacter sp.
CCCGGTTGAAAGTATGATGTGGAAAAACACTTTTTAAACGTTAAATTGTTCTGGCCAATATAGATAGTCGCCAATTTTTATTTAGAAATTTTACACGATCAATATCGAGTAATCCTGACGAATAATAAGATCAATCCTGAATGAAAATACTTGTCAAACTTTTCATTTTATTCATCGCTACAGCAATAACCTGGAGTTTTTCTTACCAGGATGATCCGCTTGAGAAACTCCTCAAACAGATAGAAAAATACCGTATCGAACATCCGCAGGAAAAAGTTCATCTTCAACTTGATAAACCATATTATGCCATAGGTGACAATATTTGGTTTAAAGCGTATATCGTAAATGCCGAAGATCATCGTTTATCTGCCTTGAGCGAAATTTTATATGTAGATCTTATTAATGAAAAAGATTCAATTAAGCAGTCGTTAAGACTGAAAGTAAAAAATGGTTTAACATGGGGGGATTTTACGCTTGGGGATTCACTTAAAGAGGGTAATTACAGAATAAGGGCTTACACTAACTGGATGAGGAATTTTGGTGAAGAATATTTTTTTGACAAAACCATCAGTATTGGAAACTCAATATCGAACAATGTAATTACAGACACTAAATATACTTTTAGTAAGGAAGGCAGTAATCAAAAAGTTGAAGCCTTAATTACGTATTCTACCCTTAATGGTGAGCCACTAATTAACAAGGAAGTAAGCTACCAGATAGAGCTAAACTCTAGAAATTTAAGTAAAGGAAAAGGCATAACAGATAGTAAGGGAAGGCTTCTGATTAATTTTACAAACAACCAGCCATTTATATTAAAATTTGGTAAAATAATCAGCAGCATCAAACTGGACGAAAAGTTGACCGCCAATAAATCTATACCCATTAAATCCACTTCTAATGACGTTGATCTTCAGTTTTTTCCTGAGAGTGGTAATCTTGTAAATGGAATTAGCTCTAAAGTTGGTTTTAAAGCCGTCGCTGCAGATGGTCTGGGATTTTCAGTTTCTGGTATAATTTCAGATCAGAATAACAATCAAATTGCCGAAATTAAATCAGAGCATGCTGGTATGGGGCAGTTTAGAATTCAACCACAAGAGGCACATACCTACACGGCCACATTAAAATTCGCGGATGGCTCAGAAAGAACTTTTAATCTCCCCAAGGCTTTAAAAGAAGGTTACGTAATTAATGCGGATAACCTGGATACAGCAAACTTAAAAGTACGGATTATGGTTAGTCCAGGCCTACAGCAAGATGGAGAACTCAGACTTGTGGCACAATCTAATGGAGTGGTATACTATGCTTCAAAATCCCCTGTTGATAAAACGCTTTACAATGCTTCCATACCTAAAAATCGATTTCCTGCCGGAATTATTCAGTTAACACTTTTCTCGCCTGAAAATAATCCGGTAGCAGAACGACTTGTATTTATAAGCCACCCGGATGAACTTTTAATTTCTGTATTATCAGAGAAGTTACAAAGCAAAATCCGTGAAAAATCAAAATTAGCTCTAACAGCAAAAAACATAGCCGGAAAGCCTGTTAACGGAAGTTTTTCAGTTTCTGTTATTGATGAAAGTAAGGTTAAATATGATGAGCTAGATCAAATAACGATCCTGTCAAATCTTTTGTTAAGCTCTGATATTAAGGGCTACGTTGAGCAGCCGAATTATTATTTTGTTAATACGAATGAAAAGGTACAGCAATTAGATAATCTCATGATAACCCAGGGTTGGCGCCGCTTTACATGGAAAAATATGATAACAAACACGGCTCCACCAATAAGCTTTAGCCCGGAAGAAAATATTCAAATTAGCGGTACAGTTACTTCCAATAATGGCAAACCTGTATTTGGCGGCAAAGTAACCCTGTTTACATCGTCAGGAAATTTGTTTTTAAAAGATACGCTTACGGATATTGAAGGCAGATTCTTATTTTCGGATTTAAATTTTAACGACAGCACCCGGTTTGTTATACAGGCTAGGAATTTAAAGGATAGAAAAAATGTACGGATAGATCTTGACCTAAATCCGGCTCAAATAGTAACCAAGAACAAAAACTATCCCGATTTTGAAATCAATGTTAACAGTTCTCTTATTACGTATTTGCAAAATAGCCGAAAACAGTACGATGAATTCAAACGGTTTGGACTAATTAACTCAAGTATATTGCTTGCTGAAGTAAAAATTACTGAAGTAAAGCCGTTAGTTAAATACTCTTCAAACCTGAATGGAGCCGGGCAGGCCGACAAGGTGATTACCGCCAAAGAGCTTGAGTACGCCACCGACTTAATCACTTTTCTTCAAGGAAGAGTTGCAGGTTTAATTATCAGGAACGGTATTGCTTATTCAACCAGAAATATGGTTTCATCATTTTCTGGACCTATCCCAATGCAAATTATTTTGGATGGCACTTACGTTGATCCGATGTTTCTGGGTTCGTTAAACGTTAAAGACATAGAAACTGTAGAAGTGTTAAAAAGTATTAGTAATACGGCTATTTACGGGATACGAGGAGGTGGCGGAATTTTAATCATCACTACCAAAAGGGGGGAAAATAACATGGGCTTTCGTAATTATGCCTCCGGTATTATCAGTTTTAAACCTCAGGGGCTTTATGAAAGCAGAGAGTTTTATTCACCCAACTATGACGATCCGAAGGTAAATACAAAGATTGCTGATTTGAGAACAACAATTTACTGGCAACCAAATGTAATAACGAGTTTGTCTGGTAAAGCAACTGTTGAATATTTTAACAGCGATGCCAAGGGAACTTATGCGGTAATTATTGAAGGAATAGGATCAAACGGGGAAATTGGTAGAAGTGTTTATCGTTATGAAGTCAATTAGACCTTAATAAATCAGATCTTATTATTCCCTTATTTCACTAAAAATTCTTCCTTAATAATTATTGCACTTACTACTTTATGAATACCATAAAAACTACCATTAGAGATAAAACAGCAATCATCGCCTTAAACAACGGACGATCGAATGCTATTAATGCCCTTATGTTGCGGGAATTATCACAGATAATAAGCGATATAGAAGTTGATCATAATCTGAAGGGGTTGATTATTACAGGCAATGAGGGTTTTTTTTCGGCTGGTTTAGATCTGATAGAATTATATGAATACGATGAAAGATCAATGAGAACATTTTGGGAAGAATTTTTAAGGTTGATAAGTGCACTTGCCTCTTTCAAAAAACCATTTATTAGTGCTATTAGTGGCCATAGCCCGGCGGGAGGTTGTGTTATAGCGCTTTGCAGCGATTATCGTATCATGGCAGAAGGTAAATTTATCATCGGTTTAAACGAGGTTCCAGTTGGTATCATTGTTCCTGAAAGTATTTTTCATTTATATTCATTTTGGTTAGGGCAAGCACAGGCTTACCGGTTTTTACTTGAAGGCAAATTATTAAGCCCCAATGAAGCGCTTGATAGCAAATTAATTGACCAGGTCGTTAATATTGGGGTTTTAATTTCCAGTGCTGAACGTCAAATGCAAAAATATCTCCAGCTGGATAGTGTAACATGGCAGCAAAGTAAATTAAACCTCCGTAAAGAACTTTTGCTTAAAATGAATGCTGATCAATCCGAATCTTTGGATATTATGCTCAGGCAATGGTGGTCTCCGGCTACAAGGTCTATTCTACAAACGATTATAAATAACCTCAAAAAGAAATAACCATGTTTAATGAACCAATGCTAAGGGATGATGCCCTAAAAGGAAAAACCATAGTCGTAACCGGCGGTGGTACCGGACTTGGCAAAGCAATGAGCACTTATTTTTTAAAGTTGGGAGCAAATGTAGTTATCACAAGCCGGAAGCTGGAAGTTTTACAAAAAACAGCTTTAGAACTGGAGAAAGAAACCGGCGGAAAAGTATTACCGGTTCAGTGTGATGTTCGAAACTATGAAGAAGTAATTGAGGTTTTTAAATCTACAAAAGAGACTTTTGGAGATATCCATGGTCTTTTGAACAATGCGGCGGGAAATTTTATTTCTCCTACAGAGAGACTATCTTCCAACGCTTTTGCCACCATAATTGATATTGTTTTAAAAGGTACGGCTAACTGTACTTTGGCTATTGGAAAACAATGGATTGCTGCAAAACAAACCGGTACCATTTTAAATATAGTTACAACTTACGGTTTTACCGGTTCCGGCTATGTAGTTCCGTCAGCTTGCGCAAAAGGGGGAGTTATAGCTTTAACCCGTTCTTTAGCGGCAGAATGGGGAAAGTATGGCATCAGGTGTAATGCGATTGCACCCGGACCTTTTCCAACAAAAGGGGCATGGGAGCGTTTGTTGCCGGGAGATTTGGTTAAACAATTTGACTTTAAAAACCGGGTACCCCTTAAAAGGCTTGGCGAACATCAGGAGCTTGCTAACTTAGCAGCATATATGATGTCTGACTTTTCAGGTTACATAAATGGTGAAGTTATTACCATTGATGGCGGTGAATGGCTCCAGGGAGCGGGCCAGTTTAATGGTTTAGAATCTATCTCTTCGGAAATGTGGGACACCATTGAAGAAACAATCAGAAAAACAAATAAAGCTTGATTTGGGCTTTCATTAAATTAATTCGTGCTTATGAAGATTTACGCTAAGCCTAACAAATCTCGTTTTTAAAGTCAGTTTTCAGTTTTCTATCTTGTTTAATTTTTTCAAGATCGAATTAACTTGATCTCTGAAAATTGCTATTATTATTTTAAAAGATGGGAACAGAAATACAAGAAGAAACATTTACGTTAGATGAAATATTAGCCGGCATAAAAGAAACTCACAGGTTAATATTATGGAATGATGATTTTAACACTTTCGAACATGTGATACATTGCCTTGTTAAATATTTGGATTACAATGAACCTCAATCTGAACTGATTGCATGGACTGTTCATAACAAAGGAAAATGTACTATTCTTGAAGGCTCACTAACAGAAGTGGAAATTTACAGAAAAATACTAAAACAAGAAGGTTTAAGCGTAACTGTAGATTAAGTATATCTATCAGAATTTGGTGTGTCTGATGAAACAAGGCCCGGGTTTGTTAAACTAAGAGACAGAGCTTTTAGTTTAATACCCTGATGAATAAAAGTTTAGTGTTTAAGAAACGACAGAAATCGTATCCGATTCAAATAGATCATTAGAAAAAGAATTTGTGCGCAAACTTTTTATATTGGAATTATAATCAGTTTTTTTGGAATCTTTTTCTTTTAAAAGCAATTCATTGTATTTTTCTAAAAGGCATATATATTTAATCATCCAGTAATGGGCAGAACCGATTTGACTTAATTCGTTCTCGATTATCGAACCTGACAGATTACTTACTGGTGAAGAACCTGATTCTTTAAATTCCTGAAGAAAATCCATAGAGAAGTCATAATTAAGCACTTGGCCTATTTTACAAAGTAATTCTAGCTTGAGTGTTTTTTGATTAAACCAGTTGTATACCGAACGTCTGTTTACCTTTAATCTGCGGGCAAGATCTGTGATACTTACTCCATTTCGTCTTACAATACGCTCTACAACTTCTCCTGCGTTTATCTCCATCTTACATAATATTTAATAACATAACTTGTTAATACAGATGATACGCTTTCTTATTTTTTTAATTTACGGAAAATTAATTGATCAGGATTTTGGTTTTTAATAAACATTCAACACATCAAGTGTTTCGTAAATTGAATTGTTACTTTTAAATTCGGGCACGATCTCTTTCATTTTCTTAACAATTATGTAATTACTTTCTTTGCAATCAGTTAGTTCAACAACAGCCTGATTCACATAGTCGAAAGGATACGTAATTACGCGTGAGACCTTTATTTTTTGATGATGTGTTGGCATACTACTTTCATCCTTATTAAGAAGTTCTTCATAAAGTTTTTCACCCGGCCTCAAACCACTGAATATGATTTCAATATCATTATCAGGTGATAGTCCTGAAAGTTGAATCATGTTACGTGCCAGATCCACTATTTTTACAGGCTCGCCCATATCAAAAATATAAATTTCACCACCATTTCCCATTGCTGCGGCTTCCATTACCAATTGTACAGCTTCTGCTATCGTCATGAAAAAACGGGTAATTTCCGGGTGGGTCACAGTTAATGGTCCACCTTTTTCTAACTGCGCCTTAAACCTGGAAATTACAGAGCCATTAGACCCTAAAACATTACCAAACCGTGTGGTGATAAATTTTGTTCTTTTTTTAATATAACCGTTATAATCAGTTTCTTTCAGCCCATTTAATGATTGAATATAGATTTCTGCGATACGTTTTGAAGCGCCCATTACATTAGTCGGATTTACCGCCTTGTCGGTAGAAATCATAATAAACTTCTCAACATTAAATTCCAATGCCAAATCTGCAAGATTTTTAGTTCCAAGAATATTTGTTAGTACAGCCTCCCGGGGATTTCCCTCCATCATTGGTACATGTTTATAAGCTGCAGCATGAAAAACTATTTGGGGCTTATAGGTGCTGAACAATTCCCTAATTCTTTCTTCATTTTGTATGTCAGCCATGTAAATCACACAATTCTGACCTGAAAAATCATCTTCCATTTCCAGTTGGAGTTCGTGCAACGGGGTTTCAGCCTGATCACATAAAATAACCTGTTGCGGATTGTAACTCAGAACCTGCCTTACCATCTCGGAGCCAATTGATCCGGCAGCACCGGTAACTAAAATCCTTTTCCCGACAATTTCATTTAAAATATTATTCTTTTTTAAAATGATAACCTCTCTTTGTAATAAATCTTCAATACGCAGGTCTTTAATTTGTTTAAGCTCTAATTTTCCATAAAGCCATTGATGAGCAGGGGGTACTGTCTGTATCTTTATACCCTCTTCCATACAAATATTAATAGCTGACTTTTTGCCATTAATGTTTAAACTGTTGCTCATCACAACTAAATAGTCAATTTTGCACTTGTTTTTTAAGGCTTTTATAGACGATGAATGATACACTCTTTTTTGCTCGATATGTTTGTTTACTTTATCAATATCATCATCAACAAACCCTATAATATCATACTTATTCTCCAACCTTACTTCCAAAGCTTGCTTTAAAAGAATTGAACTTCTATCAGAACCATATATTAAAATACGCTCTGCATTGCTGTTTTGATGACATTTTATATAATTAAAAAGACTCTTAACTCCAATTCTTAGCAAAATTAGTATTGACGTCGAAATAAAGAAGTTTAACAATACAGCCAGATTAAATCCTTGCCACTGAATGTTTGTGAGAGGAATAACCAGTAACTTAATTACTGCGCTATATATGATTGTGGTAAGAAGCACCGAATAAAAAATACGAAGTATATCAACGGTATTTGAGTATCGCAATATTCCGGTGTGAATCTGCATTTTAGTAAATGTTATCGCAGCAATTATCATATAGATCGCAGTGTAAAGCAAAAAAGGCTCATTTATGAGCCCTTTGAATTGAAACTGAATCGTGATAATAAAAGAAATTGACAGACAAGCCAAGATTATTGCCTGATCTACTATAAAAATTACCCACTTGGGGAAGACGCGTTCCCTGTAATTAATTTTTTTCATGACCACAGATTAGTTGCCAGGAGTTAGCTTACTTTAAGGAATATATTAAACTATTGAGGTAGAAAAACAGTTTTTAATTTTAGAAATAACCATCCGGATTTCATATTCAGTTAAGTTTGAACCGGAGGGAAGGCATAGCCCTACTTTGAATAAGTGCTCCGCCGTACCATCCCCATAAAACGGAAATTCAGAAAAAACAGGTTGCATGTGCATTGGTTTCCATACGGGCCTAACTTCAATATTATCTTCAGCCAGGGCCAATCTCATCATGTCATTTGTTATTTTGCCTTCCTCATCTTCAAGAGTAATTGCACTTAGCCAATGATTTGAAAAAAAAGTATCGTCAGGCTCAATTTGAAATTGAATATTGGAAATATTGCTTAGCAGGCGGGTATAATGAGTAAAATTTTTCCTTCTTTGGTATATTCTTAATGGTAAAACCTCCATTTGACCACGGCCAATACTGGCGCAGATATTACTCATTCGGTAATTGTACCCAACCTGAGAATGTTGATAGTGGGGTGCTATATCGCGAGCCTGGGTTGCGAGAAAACGGGATTTAATTATCCAATCCTCATTTTTAGAAACCAAGGCACCGCCACCAGAAGTAGTTATAATTTTGTTTCCGTTAAAGGAGAGTATGGCCATATCGCCAAAAGTTCCCAATTTACGGCCCTTGTATGTTGAGCCAAGTGCTTCTGCTGCGTCTTCAATAACCGGAATCTGATATTTTCTGGAAACTTCCATTATCCGGTCCATTTCTGCTGGCATACCATACAAATGAACTACTATAATAGCTTTAGGCTTTTTTCCTTTTGATAACCTGTCCTTAATTGCAATCTCCAAAAGGTCGGGGGACATATTCCAGGTCTGAGACTCACTGTCTACAAAAACCGGTGTGGCACCCTGATACATGATTGGGTTTGCGGAGGCAGAAAACGTTAAGGATTGACAAATTACTTCATCATTCTGCTTAACTCCCAATATAACTAGGGCCAGGTGCAATGATGCAGTTCCGGAACTTAAGGCCGCAACGTGAACACCATTTCCTAAATAAGTTGCCAGATCTTTCTCAAAACCATCAACGTGAGGACCTAAAGGAGCAATCCAATTGCTATCGAAAGCATTCTTTAAAAATAAAAATTCACTTCCTCCCATGTGCGGAGATGACAGACTTATTTTTTTATTCATCGGTACAAGTATTAAAATTTATACGTTTATCCGGTGAACCGAGAGGTTAATCAGATTGCAAACGTCAATAATTAGTTATATAATTTAATCATAAATTATTAGAATCCCTATATAGCGGAAAAAAATCTGATTTATTATTTCCAGCATTTTTCTTTTTCAAAACCAATTCATCATAAACTGTATTGTTAGCTATAAATCTCCAGGTATTAAAGTTGAGGATCAGATCAGAGAAACCAGCCTTAAAATCAAATAATGAATCTTCTTTACCGCCCACACCTCCACCTAAATGAAGGTAAGCCATGTTATTGTTTCTTCCGATAAGCGTTGCCTCATCAATTAGCAATTTCATTGGTCCTTCATGCAAAAAATTATTATTAGTAGCCGCTAAATGAAATTGCATAATATTGTTTGAAAATGTAACATAAGCACCACATGTAATCTGGTCTCCTACATACAAAAGCAATACCGAACTTTTAAAATCATCAGAATTAAGCATTTTAACAAAATAATTTTCATCAAAATGATAGTATGAATCTGCTTTTACACGAGCCATATTCTCGTTGTATATTTTCGTAAATTCACTAATTTCTGCAGTTGTATCCGCTTGTTTAAGATAGTAACCCTTCTCTCTCAACTGTCTGATTTTAGAGCGAAACTGCCTTCGATATTTTGAACGTTGTTCTTCAATAGTAGAAATTAAATTAATAGCAATAGTTTTCCCACTATTAACCATACTGCCGAATTTTGTTACCAGCAAGTCATGATTTATAATGGGATGTAGTCTACAGAATACAGATACATTCTGGCCGTCTTTTAAAAAAAGTAAGAAAGCAAGTTTAAAATCTTCCATTACAGCTTGGCTCATTGTTTCAAAATCTACATTTGAAATAGGACCGGCATAACCATAAACGGAGGTAAAGTCGCTAAAACTTGTGCCTTCGATCAGACGCTTAATTAATGGAAAAACAATAAAGGTTTCTTCGCGTTGAAAAACAAATAGAATAGGTTCACCGCTTTTGTCTAAGGAATGGTAATACCATGTATGATAAAAATCGTACATTTTGCATGAATGTACATAATGGTTCCAAAGATCTTTTTCATGGACTGTAACTAAGCGAAACGGCATAATATTTAAATAGTCGACTTTATCAACAGTAAACAAATCATCAAAATTAGAAACAGATTTCTCAAGATCAATACTATCCATAACAAAATTTGCAAATTACATGCTGTTTTAATTAGTAAACCAACCAGCAAATAATCCTTTTTAAACAGTTAAGTATTCTTATACTAAGATAACTGTAAAAAGTTTGTTTAATTAATCTGTTTAACTGATACTATTTTCTTTTAGAAGCTACACTTTATAGTGTCTTTCGACGTCCAATGGTTTTAAAATACTGTCTGGATCTATCACCAGGTCTTTAGCTGAAATTACATTTCTAACAGTTACCAGTAAAATGTTTAGATCTAACTTAAAAGACACGTTTTTACAATAATATATATCTGCTTTAAGCCTGTCATCCCAGTTAGATGTATTTCGTCCGTTTACCTGAGCCCATCCGGTTATTCCAGGTCTTATTTCATGCCTAAGTTTTTCTTCATCTTTGTAATATGGCAAGTATCTGGGAAGCAAGGGTCTTGGTCCTATTAAACTCATATCACCTTTAATCACATTAAACAGCTGTGGAAGTTCGTCAATTGATGTTTTACGTATTATCTTCCCCACGGATGTTAATCTCTTTATATCCGGTAACAGATTCCCGCTCGCATCTAAATGATCATTCATTGTTTTAAACTTAAATAACTTAAAAAGTCTTTCATCTTTTCCGGGCCTTAACTGAATAAAAAAGGGTTTCCCGTTATTTAAGTAAAAAAGTAAGATGACAACAATCAGGTAAATTGGCAGTAAAATTAAAAAGGCTACAGAGGCAATAACAAAATCTAAATATCTTTTTATATAATTCCGGTACATTTTTATTTGTTAAGGATACTTCCCATTTTGCTATTTTTATTAAGTGGAATTGAATTGACATTGATTTCTGAAAGTTGCCTGATAGATTCAGAAGGCAAATATGTTAGATCAAGGTTCGTTTTTTTTGAGTGAATATTAATCCCATTATCTTCCAGAGCTATTGTTCTCCAACCCAAATTATTTGGAGCTAAAAAATCTTTGTTATAGTTATCCGCCAAGTATACATAATGATCACTTTTAAGCCTCTCCATCAAAATCAAATAAGGTTCTGGGGAGGGTTTCTCAAATCCTATTTCTTCTGAAATAATAAATTCACTGATCCAATATTTTAAACCCAACGCGTCAATTTTATTTCTTTGAGTTACGCTCCGTCCATCCGTAATAAGCCCAATTTTATTTCCGTTTTTTTTTAATAAGGTTAACAGCTTAGCTGCGTCGGCATTAATAGCTATATCAGGTTTATGGTTTCTGTAAATATTTAATAGAAAAGGCAAACACGCCTTTTCATTATCCTGAGCGTAGTTGTCAATAACCCAATTAAAAACATTATTCTCTAAAAAATATTGAGCCATCATTACTCTAAACATTTTTTTAGGAGAGCTATGATCAACAGCCTTCGCTATTTCCCAATAGCCTGAGCGCAGGTAATCAAATTCTTTGTATAAAAGATCATCCAGATCAAAGATCACAGCTTCATTTTTATATATCTGCACCATGCACTAAAATTTCGTCATCATATCTTAGCATGAGTAAGGCATTTTCCCAGTTATGGTATTCCTCAATTTTTTCATTTAACATACATTCACGTATCAGATAAGCCGGGTAATTGGCTCCCGCGAGATAGGATAAAGGATAACCACCTCCAAAACGGGGATTGATTTCAAGCGCTTTAACTGATTTATTTTCCGGGTTGTAAAAAACCTGCATCGTAAGGCATCCAAAAGCTCCTTCTACGTAACCAAGCTTCTCTTTCAGGTAATTAAATACAAAATCTTTTACAGTGACACCCTTATTTACTTCCCCTCCACGTACTTCAATCCGTTTACGGGGTACCAAACATTTTAAATTATGTTCACTATCATAATACATATCTATCGTGTATTCACTATAGATAGTGTTATCAATGTATTCCATAAACATGAACTTTTCATTACTTAAATGCTGTTCTGTAATCTCTTGAGAATCCTTAATATAAAATGTATCCACACTCATACTTCCATCATAAGGTTTGATGAAGAGAGGAAATTTTAAATTTTCTTTCTGATATATTTCAGGGGAATCTATCCCGAATTTGGAAAAGAAAGTGCTTGATTTACGCTTGTCCCTAAAAACTTCTACCAATTCTTTTGAGGAAACAATAACGTGAATTCCATGATCTGAAAAGATTTGCTTTTGGTCCGCTAAAATTTGTAATCCTGTGTCAATGGTTGGGATAATGAGTTTTACCCCAAGATCAATAGCGAGGCTCAATAATTCTTCAACATACCCTTCTTCATTATTCTTTCTAACTTTATAGGCACCATCACTCTCAAAACAAGCTGCAGAAAGTGAAGGATCGGCATCCGCTGTATATAACTTGGCATCTGCGAAATGACGATTCAGTTCCTTTTTAAAGATCCTGACCAGAGAAACCCTTCTTCCCGCAGAAGTAATTAAAATGTTATTCATTGTTAATTATCGAGTAAAAATCAAAAAAAGAATGAAGCTTAATAGATGTATCTGCAATTTAATAAAATAATATGTAATTAACTTTCAAGTATACGCAACATGTGCTCATTGACTTTTTCAACATCAAACTTTTCTTCAGCAAATGATCTGCCGTTTTTTCCCATTTCAACTATCTTATCCGTATTCTTTATAAGATATTCCAATTTAGAAACCAATGCCCTGGTATCCCTGGCAGAAATCAAAAAACCGTTTTCCTTTCCAGGAATAGTGCAAACTGTTTCTTTACAACCGATTAAATTGGTGGTAATAACCGGCCTGCCCATTGCAAGCCCCTCCAGTAAAGATCTTGGAACACCTTCTCTGTAAAAAGATGGAAGAATAACAGCTGATGATTCTTCTAAACATGGGCGCACATCGGTAATCCATCCGAGGTATTCAACTATGCCATCGTTTTTAATTTTTGCAAAAAGTTCCTCGTCAATACTATCCGTACTACCGGATTTGTAACCTCCTGCCAAAACAAACTTAATTTCGGGATACTTGTTTTTAATAATACATGCTGCTTCGTAAAATTCAATAACCCCTTTTGATTTAATTAAACGGGAAAACATTACAAATTGAATTTTATTAACATTCGGGGTTACATATTTAAAATAAGAAAGATCAACACCAGAGCCGTTTACCACAAAAGTTTTGTTCTGTTTAGAAATTATACTTTTGTCAAGTAATTCCTGGTAATCATCAACATTCTGAAAAATTATTTTTAAATTTTTATTGAGCTTAAAACTAAAACGCAACATCTTTTTGGACATACTGGTTAAAAAGTTATCTGATGCAACTGAGAAGCTATAACCCAAGCCGGTTAACATAGCATTTACATTTTTAACCCTGCACATGGTAGCGGCTATAGTTCCAAAGATTACGGGTTTAAAAGTATAAGCGAAAAAAATATCCGGCTTGATTTCCTTTATAATTTTTATCACCTTATAAGTGTATCTTAAATCGAGTAAAATTGAAACGCCGTTTCTATCAATTTCTAACTCATATAATTTAACCCCCATATTTAACAACTTCTCGCGGGTTTTTTCATCGGATATAAAAGGAGTAATTGCATAAACCTGGTTATTTTCTAATAAGGTTTCAATTAGTCGCCCACGAAAATTAATTAACGATTCTGCATTGGTACAGGATATTATTATTTTTTTATTTAATGGCATAAAAAGGTACGGGAGTTTTTCAAAGTTATTGAAAACGTTTATTTCAGCCTTATAATTTTAAAAGAAACTTTGTTGAGCAGATCTAAGACCATTCAAGGTTGAATTTCAACAATTTTTAGTGGTGCCCTTGAGGATTGCTTCATAAATAAATCAAAAATTTCATTATATGGCAAAACCTTACCATTCATGAAGGTAACTTTTGGGGAAGATATCGTAATTTTAAAATTTGCCTGGTTTGTACTTACGTCCATTGGAATATCATTTTTTGATGATCGTACCCAGTTTGGATTTATAATCGAAACAAATCCATACATTTTTCCCCTAACATCGTCTGTAGGATTACAAGCTAATTTAAAAGCATTTTTTGGAGAACCGATGTCAGAATGGTTTACAATAACGATATCTGTATTTTTATCGTTCTCTTCTAGCATCGTACGATTAACAACCTGAATGCCCCTTTCTCCATTATTTTCAGTTCTTGGATTAAGTACTTTAATATTTTTTAACTCACAATAAGCATTGTTGGGTTCAAAATTAATACCTGTCATTGGTTTAGTACCATCGGAGTATCCAGCATAAACATTATCCAATATCAATCCATCTACAGATATGATTGAAATACCGTCTCTTCTGTTTTTGGACAGATATGCATCCTTTATATAAATATTTTGACAAGTTATTCTATCGTCTACTTGTCCTATATAAATTCCATCTCCCCAGCAATCTTTAATTTTCGCACCAAATATTTTTACATTCTTAGATCCTTTGATACTAATTCCCATTCCCCACTCCCCTTCATCGCCAAGATGTTTATATCGGTCACCAATAATGACCGGGTTGTAGATCTCTATATTCGAAACGCCCTTTAAATCAAGAATAGCATAAGATTTTTTGGATGAGGCTTTTAAACGAAGCTCTGATCCCTTTAAAAAGGTTAGCGTTTTATTTGATCCTATTTTTAAGCCTTTATCGTTAATTAATAATGGAAATGAAGGGAACACTAAATTATCGTATTTGAATATAGCTTCCTGAATATAACCCGTATAGTCTATAGAAGCGTCTTTAACCGGGTTTTCG
>JACMND010000014.1 GCA_014378705.1 Pedobacter sp.
GTTGACATGGTTGACGATCCCGAATTATTGGAACTCGTTGAGATGGAAATTCGCGAACTTTTATCGTTCTACGAATATCCGGGTGATGATATTCCCGTTATCCAGGGTTCGGCCCTTGGAGGATTAAATGGTGATCCGAATTGGGTAGGAAAAATAATGGAACTAATGGACGCTGTAGATTCATATATTCCAATTCCTCCAAGATTAACAGAACTTCCTTTTCTAATGCCTGTTGAAGATGTGTTTTCAATTACTGGTCGTGGAACGGTTGCCACCGGACGTATTGAAAGAGGTATTATTAATTCAGGTGAGCAGGTTGACATTTTAGGCATGGGAGCTGAAAACTTAAAATCTGTGGTTACAGGGGTTGAAATGTTTAGAAAAATTTTAGACAGAGGCGAAGCTGGAGATAACGTTGGTTTACTATTGAGAGGTATTGAAAAGACAGATATTCGTAGAGGTATGGTTATCTGCAAGCCAGGTTCTGTAACTCCACACACTGACTTTAAAGCTGAGATCTACGTTTTATCAAAAGCTGAAGGTGGCCGTCACACTCCATTTTTTAACAAATATCGTCCGCAGTTTTATTTCAGAACTACAGATGTTACAGGTGAAATTTCACTAGCCGAAGGCGTAGAAATGGTTATGCCAGGTGATAATGTTACCATTACAGTAAAATTAATTAATGCCATTGCAATGGAAAAAGGTCTTCGTTTCGCTATCCGTGAAGGTGGCAGAACAGTTGGCGCCGGTCAAGTTACTGAAATTATAAAATAATAAACTATCAATTAAGGTTAATCAGGCAGCATAAGTCCTCTTTCGAGTGGGCTTATGTTTTCTTATAAACGGGCAGCTAGTTTTGTGATACTAAAGTTCGTTTGATTTATATATACGGGCATAGTTCAATGGTAGAATAGAGGTCTCCAAAACCTTTGATCAGGGTTCGAATCCTTGTGCCCGTGCTTACGCTAAATAATATATGGCTAACGTAGTAGAGTTTTTAAAAGAGTCATATGTAGAGATGACGCAAAAAGTTACCTGGCCAACATGGCTCGAGTTACAGAATTCGGCTGTATTAGTTTTGGTAGCATCTTTCATCATCTCGTTGTTAATTTTAGCAATGGACGAAACCGCCGGCACTGCTCTAAAATATTTTTACAATTCTCTTGCCTAATAATAGCATATAATGAGTGATCAATTGAAATGGTATGTAGTTAGGGCGGTAAGTGGTAAGGAAAGAAAAGTTAAACAATACTTAGAGGCAGAAATTAACCGCTTAGGTATTTCTGAGTCAATCCCGCAGGTATTAATTCCAATGGAAAAATACTATCAAATGCGTGATGGGAAAAAAATTGCTAAAGAACGAAACTTTTATCCTGGATATGTATTAATTGAAGCGGCCTTAGATGGTGAATTGGAACACGTTGTAAAAGGCATTAATAGCGTAATTGGTTTTCTGGGAGATAAAACCGGCAGTGCCGTACCAATGCGTCCGGCAGAAGTTAACCGTATTTTGGGTAAGGTTGATGAAATGAGTATTCAGGGTGAATCAATAAACGTCCCATATTACGTTGGCGAAAATGTAAAGGTTATGGACGGTCCTTTTAATGGATTCACCGGCGTTATTGAAGAAATCAATGAAGAAAAAAAGAAACTTAAGGTTATGGTAAAGATTTTCGGTAGAAGAACACCTCTTGAGTTAAATTATATGCAAGTAGAGAAAGAGTAATCAGTTAGAAATTTTTAGTCCGGTAGTTTCAACCACCAACCAACTATAAGATCTTAAATGTTACATGCTTCCACATTGAACATTGAGTAATAAATAAATTAAGTAAAATGGCAAAAGAAGTCGGTGCGTTAGTAAAATTACAAATTAAAGGCGGCGCTGCTAATCCATCACCTCCGGTAGGGCCTGCATTAGGTGCTAAAGGAGTTAATATTATGGAGTTTTGCAAGCAGTTTAATGCTCGTACACAGGATAAACCTGGTAAAGTATTGCCTGTTGTAATTACTGTTTATGTTGACAAGTCATTCGAATTTATCATCAAAACCCCTCCTGTAGCCATACAATTATTAGAGGCAACAGGTTTAAAGGGAGGTTCAGCAGAGCCTAACCGCAAAAAAGTGTCCAGTGTGAACTGGGAACAGGTTGAGTCTATTGCAAAGGATAAAATGGTCGATTTGAATGCATTTACTGTAGAGTCAGCTATGAAAATGGTTGCAGGTACAGCACGCAGTATGGGAATTACCGTTAGCGGTAATGCGCCCTGGAAAAATTAATTAACACAAATCAGTTTAAAAAGTGGCTAGATTAACAAAAAATCAAAAACAGGCACATTCCAAAATTGAGGAAGGGAAGGCATATACGTTAACTGCAGCTTCGGCCCTGGTTAAAGATATTACCACAACCAAATTTGATGCTTCGGTTGATTTGGATGTACGTTTAGGCGTAGATCCACGCAAAGCGAATCAGATGGTACGAGGTATTGCAACCCTCCCTCATGGAACCGGTAAAACTGTCCGCGTTTTAGTTTTATGTACTCCTGATAAGGAGGAAGAAGCTAAGGCAGCCGGTGCAGATTTTGTAGGTCTGGATGAATATATTGCCAAAATTGAAGGTGGATGGACCGACGTTGATATTATTATTACCATGCCTAGTGTAATGGCAAAAGTAGGTAAGCTGGGTCGAATTTTAGGTCCGCGTAACTTAATGCCAAACCCTAAGTCAGGAACTGTAACTCCCGAAGTTGGGAAAGCGGTAACAGAAGTTAAGGGTGGTAAGATCGACTTTAAAGTTGACAAAACAGGTATCATTCACGCTTCCATCGGAAAAATATCATTTGATGCTGATAAGATTCAGGAAAATGCGCAAGAATTAATTTCGGTGATTTCTAAATTGAAACCATCCGCTGCAAAAGGGACTTATTTCAAGAGCATTCACCTGTCTTCTACAATGAGTCCGGGAATAGAAATTGAAACTAAATCAGCGGGGGTTTAATTATGAGAAAAGAAGAAAAACAAGAAGTTGTTTTGGCTTTAACTGAGCAAATTCGGGAGTATGGTAATTTTTATATTACAGATACAGCAAATCTGTCCGTTGCAAAAATAAATGCAATTCGCCGTAAATGTTATGATAGCGATATCAAAATGTTAGTGGCTAAGAACACCCTTATCCGAAAAGCTATGGAAGCTGCCGACGGGGATTTTAGCGAAATGTTTGATGTACTTAAGGGTTCTTCATCCATCATGTTTTCTAAATCAGCAAATGCTCCGGCAAAACTGATAAAGCAATTGCGAAAGCAAGGTGATAAGCCTGTATTGAAAGCAGCTTATATTGATTCGTCGGTATTTATTGGTGATAATCAATTAGATGCTTTAGTGAACCTTAAATCAAGGGAAGAATTAGTAGCAGATATAATAGCATTGCTACAATCACCAGCTAAAAACGTTATTTCAGGCTTACTGTCTGGTGGTAACAAGTTGGCAGGAATCGTTAAAACATTACAAGAAAGAGGTTAACGGACACCTGAAGTCCGGTTTGAATTATCACAAAGTATTGAATTTAAAAATTAAATAAAATGGCAGATTTAAAATCGTTTGCTGAGCAATTAGTAAACTTAACAGTTAAAGAAGTTAACCAATTGGCTCAAATATTAAAAGATGAGTATGGTATTGAACCAGCTGCTGCGGCAGTAGCAGCAGCTCCTTCAAATGGTGGCGATGCACCTGCTGCACCTGCAGAGCAGACTGCATTTGATGTCATATTAAAAGAAGCTGGTGGTGCTAAATTAGCAGTTGTTAAATTGGTTAAAGACTTAACCGGATTGGGTTTAAAAGAAGCTAAAGATTTGGTAGACAGCGCACCTAAAGAAGTGAAAACTGGCGTTGATAAAGCTGAAGCTGAAAGCGTTAAAAAACAATTAGAAGAAGCAGGAGCCGTAGTTGAAATTAAGTAATCTTAACTATCAATATATTTTAGTTTTAGACCCCGGTTTGCACCGGGGTCTGTTGCCGTTTGTAACATTCCCATTTGTTTGACTTACAATTCCCGGGTAATCGGTAAGTACAAGTCGCAGTTTATTATTTAAACTAAATTCTCATTCCCTTGGCAAACATAATTAAGCACAACGAAAGAGTAAATTTTGCTACCAGTAAGCATGTATTGGACTATCCTGATTTTCTGGATGTGCAGTTACAATCTTTCAAGGAATTTTTTCAATTGGAAACTACTTCAGATAACCGTCATCAGGAAGGTTTATTTAAAGTTTTTTCAGAAAATTTCCCAATTTCAGATTCTCGGAACATCTTCGTTTTAGAGTTTCTGGATTATTTTATTGATCCACCGCGTTACGATATACAGGAATGTATAGAACGGGGTTTAACACACAGCGTTCCGTTAAAAGCAAAGCTTCGTCTTTCATGTAATGATGAAGAGCATGAAGATTTTGAAACAATTGTTCAGGATGTTTATTTGGGAACAATTCCTTACATGACTCCCAAAGGTACTTTTGTAATAAATGGCGCAGAGCGGGTAATCGTATCACAACTTCACCGTTCACCGGGAGTATTTTTTGGTCAAAGCCGTCATACAAACGGTACCAAGTTATATTCAGCACGTGTTATCCCTTTTAAAGGGTCCTGGATTGAATTTGCAACGGACGTAAACAATGTAATGTATGCGTACATTGACCGTAAAAAGAAATTTCCTGTTACCACATTACTTCGGGCTATTGGCTACTCTGATGACAAGGATATTCTTGAACTTTTTGAGTTGGCTGATGAAGTGAAGGTAAGCAAATCAGGTTTAAAGAAATTCGTTGGACGCAAGCTTGCTGCCAGAGTTTTAAGAAAATGGGTTGAAGATTTTGTTGATGAGGACACTGGTGAAGTGGTTTCTATAGATCGTAATGAGATCATTATGGAACGTGAAACCGTACTTTTGGATGAGCATATTGATATGATCATTGAAGCTGGGGTAAAAACTGTCATTTTAACTAAAGATGACGCCATTACCAGTGGTGATTATACAATTATCTATAATACGTTACAAAAAGATACTTCAAATTCTGAAAAAGAAGCAGTAGAGCATATTTACCGTCAGTTACGTAATGCTGAACCACCTGATGAAGAAACGGCCCGTGGAATTATTGACCGTTTATTCTTTTCTGATAAAAGATATGATTTAGGGGATGTAGGCCGTTACCGCATTAACCGTAAACTGAAATTAGATACCCCGGTTGCTACTAAAGTATTAACCAAGCAGGATATTATTGCCATTGTCAAGTATCTGATCAAACTAATCAACTCCAAAGCTGAAGTTGATGATATTGATCACTTATCAAATCGCCGTGTACGTACGGTTGGCGAGCAGTTATATGCGCAGTTCGGTGTAGGTCTAGCCCGTATGGCCAGAACAATCCGTGAGCGTATGAACATCCGTGACAATGAAGTGTTTACACCAACTGATCTGATAAATGCCCGTACCCTTTCATCGGTAATCAATTCGTTTTTCGGAACAAACCAGTTATCACAGTTCATGGACCAAACCAATCCTTTGGCAGAGATTACGCATAAAAGGCGTCTTTCAGCTTTAGGTCCTGGTGGTTTGTCACGTGAAAGAGCAGGTTTTGAAGTGCGTGATGTACATTACACTCATTACGGCCGGTTATGTACTATTGAGACACCTGAAGGACCAAACATTGGTCTAATCTCATCTCTTTGTGTCCACGCAAAAATTAATAATCTGGGTTTCATCGAAACACCTTATCGTAAAGTAAACGATGGTCGTGTGGTGGTAGAAGAACCGGTTATTTATTTATCTGCCGAAGACGAAGAAGGCAAAACCATTGGTCAGGCAAATGCGCAGTATGATGATAGTGGTGTTTTTGCCAATCCACACGTCAAGGCACGTTATGAAGGTGACTTTCCGGTAATTGAGCCTAAGAAGCTTGATTTAATGGATATTGCTCCGAACCAGATCACTTCAATCGCAGCTTCATTAATTCCATTTTTGGAACATGATGATGCAAACCGTGCATTGATGGGATCAAACATGCAGCGCCAGGCTGTGCCATTGTTACGCCCTGAAGCACCAATAGTTGGAACAGGATTAGAAGGACGTGTGGCACGCGACTCACGTACTTTAATAAATGCTGAAAAAGACGGTGTGGTTGAATATGTGGATGCCAATGAGATCAAGATTCGTTATGAACGCAATGAAGATGACGTATTGGTTTCTTTTGAAGGTGAAGTTAAATCTTACCGATTAATTAAGTTTAAAAAAACGAACCAAAGTACTTGCATTAACTTGAAACCAATTGTTAAGAAAGGTCAAAAAGTAACAAAAGGACAAGTTCTATGCGAAGGATATGCCACACAGAACGGAGAATTAGCCTTAGGGCGTAATCTAAAAGTAGCATTTATGCCTTGGCAAGGTTTTAATTTTGAGGATGCCATCGTAATTTCTGAACGTGTAGTTTCTGAAGATATATTTACTTCGCTGCATATTGAAGAATTTGAACTTGAAGTGCGTGACACGAAAAGGGGTGAAGAAGAATTAACACCTGATATTCCAAATGTTTCTGAAGAGGCCACAAAAGATCTTGATGAAAACGGAATAATCCGTGTAGGTGCGGAGGTTAAAGAAGGCGACATTTTAATTGGTAAAATCACCCCGAAAGGAGAGTCTGATCCATCGCCGGAAGAAAAATTGCTTCGTGCAATATTTGGCGATAAAGCAGGTGATGTTAAAGATGCCTCTTTAAAAACACCACCTTCAATTCATGGAGTTGTTATTGATACGAAGTTATTTTCCAGGGCAAAAAAAACAACGAAGTTGGAAGAGAAAGCGTTGATCGAAAAACTCGATGCACGTCACAACAAAGCAACTAAAGAATTGAAAGATTCTTTAATTGATAAATTGTTCACCATCGTTAATGGCAAAACTTCACAAGGCGTTTTCAACGTTTACAAAGAACTTCTGGTAGCTAAGGGTGTTAAATTCACTCAGAAAGTTTTGGTTGAGTTAGAGTATTCTAACATTAATCCAACCAAATGGACAACTGACGAAGATAAAAATGAGTTGATTAAGCAAACACTTCACAACTACAATATCAGGTTGAATGAGGAATTGGGTGCTTATAAGCGGGATAAGTTTGCTATTTCTGTTGGAGATGAACTTCCTTCAGGAATTGTTCAAATGGCCAAAGTATATATCGCTAAAAAGCGTAAGCTTAAAGTTGGCGATAAAATGGCTGGTCGTCACGGTAATAAAGGCATTGTTGCCCGGATTGTTCGTGATGAAGATATGCCTTTCCTTGAAGATGGAACCCCGGTTGATATCGTACTAAACCCTCTGGGTGTACCCTCACGTATGAACCTTGGTCAGATTTATGAAACTGTTTTAGGTTGGGCTGGTAAAGAGCTTGGTATGAAGTTCGCTACACCAATTTTTGATGGGGCAAGTCATGATGAAGTAGAAGAATGGGTTGCAAAAGCAGGCGTTCCGGCTTCAGGTCGTACCTATTTGTATAACGGTTTAACCGGAGATCGGTTTGACCAACAAACAACAGTGGGTATAATTTACATGTTAAAACTTGGCCACATGGTTGATGATAAGATGCATGCCCGCTCAATCGGACCTTACTCCTTAATCACTCAGCAACCATTGGGTGGTAAAGCACAGTTTGGTGGTCAGCGTTTTGGTGAGATGGAAGTTTGGGCGTTAGAAGCATTCGGTGCTGCTAATATCCTTCAGGAAATCTTAACTGTAAAATCAGATGATGTTGTAGGGCGTGCTAAAACCTACGAAGCGATTGTTAAAGGTGAAAACCTGCCAACTCCTTCTGTTCCGGAATCATTCAATGTATTGGTTCATGAATTAAGAGGTTTAGGTTTGGATATTACATTAGACTAGTTATTGGTTGTTAGTTGTTAGTTGTCAGATTTGTCTGGAACTAGCAACTGGCAACTGGCAACTCACAATTAAAAAAAGCTATGTCTTACAAAAAGGATAATAAAATCAAAAGTAACTTCACTTCAATTACCATTAGTTTGGCTTCGCCTGAGTCTATATTAGAGCGGTCAAGTGGTGAGGTATTAAAACCGGAAACTATAAATTATCGGACGTACAAACCAGAGCGTGATGGGTTATTTTGCGAGCGTATTTTTGGCCCCGTAAAAGATTATGAGTGTCACTGCGGTAAATATAAGCGTATCCGCTATAAAGGAATTGTTTGCGATCGTTGTGGTGTAGAAGTTACTGAGAAAAAAGTACGTCGTGAACGCATGGGACACATCAATCTGGTGGTACCTGTAGCGCACATCTGGTATTTCCGTTCTCTGCCAAACAAGATCGGTTATTTGTTAGGTCTTCCTACCAAAAAATTGGATCTGATTATTTACTATGAGCGTTATGTTGTAGTTCAGGCAGGAATTAAAGAAACAGATGGTATTTCAAGGCTGGATTTTCTTACTGAAGAAGAGTACCTGGACATTCTGGATACTTTACCAAAGGAGAATCAGTATTTAGACGATAAAGATCCTCAGAAATTTATCGCTAAAATGGGTGCTGATGCTTTACAGGATCTGTTAAGCCGGCTAAACTTGGATCAGCAATCTTATGATCTTCGTCACCAGGCAGCTAATGAAACTTCTCAGCAACGTAAAAACGAAGCTTTGAAACGTCTCCAGGTTGTTGAAGCATTTCGCGGTGCGAATACCCGTATTAAAAATAATCCGGAATGGATGATTGTTAAGATCGTTCCGGTTATCCCTCCAGAATTGCGCCCCTTGGTACCGTTAGAGGGTGGCCGTTTTGCTACCTCTGATCTAAACGATTTATACCGTCGGGTAATTATCCGTAACAATCGTTTAAAGCGTTTAATTGAGATAAAAGCTCCGGAAGTTATCTTGCGGAACGAAAAAAGAATGTTGCAGGAAGCTGTAGATTCTTTATTTGATAACTCACGGAAAGTTAACGCAGTTAAAACAGAAGGTAACCGTGCTTTAAAATCTTTATCAGATATTTTAAAAGGTAAACAAGGCCGCTTCCGTCAGAATTTACTGGGTAAACGTGTGGATTATTCAGCTCGTTCGGTAATTGTTGTTGGACCAAACCTTAAATTACATGAGTGTGGCTTGCCTAAAGACATGGCTGCCGAGCTTTTTAAACCGTTCATTATTCGTAAGATGATTGAGCGTGGAGTTGTTAAAACGGTAAAATCGGCTAAAAAAATAGTTGATCGTAAAGATCCGATTGTTTGGGATATTTTAGAAAACGTTTTAAAAGGTCATCCGGTATTGTTAAACCGTGCACCAACGCTACACCGTTTGGGTATCCAATCTTTCCAACCAAAATTGGTTGAAGGCAAAGCTATCCAATTGCATCCCTTGGTATGTACCGCCTTTAATGCGGATTTTGACGGCGACCAGATGGCGGTTCACTTACCTTTGGGTAATGCTGCGATTTTGGAAGCACAAATGCTAATGCTTGCTTCGCACAATATTTTAAATCCGGCTAACGGAACTCCAATAACGGTTCCTTCACAGGATATGGTTTTAGGTCTGTATTATATTACTAAAGGACGTAAAACAGATGAAACCCGTGTAGTTAAAGGTCAGGATCAAGTTTTCTATTCTCCAGAAGAGGTAATTATTGGTTATAATGAACGTAAAATTGATCTTCATGCTTTTATTAAGGTTAAAACCCATGTAAAAGAAAAAGACGGGCTAATTGTAAATAAAATTATAGAAACTACAGTAGGTCGTGTTTTATTTAACCAACACGTTCCAGAAGAAGTTGGTTACATTAATGAACTTTTGACTAAAAAGTCACTTCGGGATATTATTGGTGAAGTAGTTAAAATGACCGGGATGGCCCGTGCAGCCCAGTTTTTGGATGATATTAAGGAATTAGGTTTCTTGATGGCTTTCCAGGGTGGACTTTCCTTTAATCTTCAGGACCTTAATATTCCGGATGAAAAAGTAACGCTGATTGCGCAAGCTACGAAAGAAGTTCAGGAAGTTATGGGCAACTATAACATGGGCTTTATTACCAATAATGAGCGTTACAATCAGATTATTGATATCTGGACACGTATCAACAACCGTTTAACTGCCAATGTGATGGATATCCTTTCACATGATAACCAAGGCTTTAACTCGGTATATATGATGCTTGATTCAGGGGCACGTGGTTCAAAGGAGCAAATTCGTCAGCTTTGCGGAATGCGTGGATTGATGGCCAAACCTCAAAAATCAGGTTCTGGGGGTGAAATTATTGAAAACCCGATCTTGTCTAATTTTAAGGAAGGTTTATCGGTGTTAGAATACTTTATTTCAACTCACGGTGCTCGTAAAGGATTAGCAGATACAGCTTTGAAAACTGCTGATGCTGGTTATTTAACCCGCCGTTTACATGACGTAGCGCAAGACATGATAGTTGGTGAGGTTGATTGCGGTACGCTGAGAGGAATTTATACCACCGCTTTAAAAGACAATGAAGACATTATTGAACCATTATACGACCGGATTTTAGGTCGTACAACTTTACATGATGTTTATGATCCGTTAACGAATGAGTTGTTAGTTTTAGCTGGTAACGATATTGAAGAACCAATTGCTTTAAAAATTGCAAATTCACCACTTGAAGGTATTGAAATTCGTTCGGTACTAACGTGTGAAAGTAAGCGAGGCGTTTGTGGCTTATGTTATGGACGTAACCTGGCAACAGGGAAACGTGTTCAAATGGGTGAAGCAGTAGGTGTAATCGCTGCGCAATCCATTGGTGAGCCTGGTACACAATTAACTTTACGTACATTCCACGTAGGTGGAACTGCATCAAACATTGCAGCAGAATCGCAAATTCACGCCAAATTTGATGGAATAATTGAGTTTGAAAATGTTCGTACTGTAAGTCACAAAACAGAAGATGGATCAGTTGAAGTAGTTTTAGGCCGTTCCGGTGAATTCCGTATTGTTGAGCCCGGATCTAATAAAATGATCATGGCCAATAACATTCCTTACGGAGCCAATCTATATGTGAAAGACGGCGCAAGTATTGCCAAAGGTGATCGAATTTGTAGCTGGGATCCATATAATGCAGTTATCATTTCTGAATTTGAAGGTAATGCAGAATTTGAAGCGATAATTGAAGGGATTACTTTCCGCGAAGAATCTGACGATCAAACAGGACACCGTGAAAAAGTAATTATTGATACCAGGGATAAAACTAAGAACCCGGTTATCCGTGTTTCTGATAAAGCTGGTAACGGTTTAAAAGGTTACAACATTCCGGTAGGTGCACATATTGCGGTTGATGAAGGTGAGAAAGTAAAAATGGGCCAAGTGATTGTAAAAATTCCTCGATCTACCGGAAAAACCCGGGATATTACAGGTGGTTTACCACGTGTAACGGAGTTGTTTGAAGCTCGTAACCCATCTAACCCAGCCGTTGTAACAGAAATTGATGGTGTGGTAACGCTAGCCGGTGTAAAACGTGGTAATCGTGAAATGTCTATTGAATCAAGAGACGGACAGATTAAGAAATACCTTGTACCACTTTCCAAGCACATTCTGGTTCAGGATAATGACTTTGTAAAAGCTGGAATGCCATTGTCTGACGGTTCCATCTCTCCTGCAGATATCTTAAATATTAAAGGCCCTGCCGCGGTTCAGGAATATCTTGTAAATGGTATTCAGGAAGTTTACCGTCTGCAAGGGGTGAAGATCAACGACAAGCACTTTGAAACCATCGTTCACCAAATGATGCAAAAAGTGATGATTGAAGATGCCGGAGATACGCGTTTCCTTGAAAAGGAACTGATTGACCGTTGGGATTTTCAATTGGAGAATGACGACATCTATGATAAGAAAGTGGTTACAGAACCAGGAGACTCTACTAATCTTAAAGCTGGTCAGATTATTTCAGTACGGAAGTTAAGGGATGAAAACTCACTTCTTCGACGTAATGATATGAAACTCGTAGAAACCCGTGACGCCATCGCGGCTACTTCAAGCCAAATGCTCCAGGGAATAACCCGTGCTTCGTTGGGAACCAAATCATTTATTTCTGCAGCTTCCTTCCAGGAAACTACGAAGGTATTGAACGAGGCAGCTATCAGTGGAAAACGAGATAACCTGTTAGGTTTAAAAGAGAATGTAATTGTAGGTCATTTAATTCCTTCAGGAACAGGTTTACGTCACTACGAACGTATAATTGTTGGTTCACAAGAAGAATACGATAAGCTTTTAGCTTCCAAAAAGGAAGAAGTAGAGGCGTAATCTTATTAGATGATCTTTGTAACAAGTCTCCCCATTATTGGGGAGACTTTTTTATTATCTTTATTTTCAAGTAAAGGCGTTATTAGCGCTACAATTTACCTGCGCTTAAGCAATTACTAATATTTTCTTTAAGTTCTTCCTATTAGGTCAGGACTTTTTTATTTTTACTTTATGGAAGAACAGAACAAAGAAGGCCAGATAAATATTGAACTGTCTGAAGAAATTGCCGAAGGAATTTATTCTAACCTGGCGATTATAACTCATTCAAATACTGAATTTGTAGTTGATTTTATCAGGGTCATGCCAGGTGTTCCCAAAGCCCGGGTCAAATCGCGTATCGTTCTTACTCCTGAACATGCAAAGCGTTTTATGAGGGCAATGGAAGAAAATATAGAGAAATTTGAAGTGATTAATGGCCGCATAAAAATTTCTGATGAAAATAGTGGTTTTCCAATGAATTTTGGTGGACCAACAGCACAAGCTTAATTGAGAAAGCACCTCATTAAGTTGGTATATGGCAATCCGGTTCCAGATACTAAACCAAAAAAATCCCCTGTTCCTCACACAAAAAAAATACAAAATATTTGGAACAGCGGAACTTATTATGATTTTGGGATTGAAAGGATTTTCAGGCTTTTTTTAGTCATTTCTAAACTTTTTTTTCCCGGAATATACATTGAACATTTATTCAGGAATTACTCCTATCAGGCGCAAAAAGTTATAGGAGAAGTATTTGTTGTGTTTAAAACCGCCGTACCATTTTTTATGCTTTACTATCAATTATGGCATAACAGTTGGCTTTTTGCCATTAATATTTACTTACTTATTGAAACCTACCTGTATATTTTTTATAAAATTTTTGTACCTGAACATAACAATCAGCGTAGCCATAAAAGATCATTACTTTTGCTGTTCTTAAACTTTTTTGAGGTTATCGGTTCTTTCGCGGTGATTTATGCAGCGGGTCATTTTTTAAATAAACCCGTTTCTAACTGGATAGATGCGCTATATTTTAGCTTTGTAACAGGTGCCACAGTTGGCTATGGTGATATTCATCCAATTAATCCCATTGGAAAACAACTGGTTATATTGCAAATCGTAAGCACGTTAGCTTTTTTGATATTGTTTTTTAATTTTTTTGCTCCAAGGGCTCAGGACTCAAAAGAAGATGATTGAGATAGTTTAAAATCTCATTTGTTTGCCAAGGTTCAAACCACTTAATATCAGTATCTTTTCTAAACCAGGTTAATTGGCGTTTTGCAAACCTTCTGGTGTTTTGTTTAATCTTATCAATTGCTTCTTCCAATTTTGTTTGTCCTTCAAGAAACTCAAATAGTTCGGAATAACCAACAGTATTTAAAGAGTTTAAATGTTTGTAAGCAAGCAGGCTTTTAACTTCTTCTAAAAATTTGTTTTGCATCATCAGATCAACGCGTTTATTAATTCGTTGATACAATTCGTTTCGAGTTACATTAAGTCCAATTTTAATTATATTAAATGGCCTTTTGTTTTGGGTTTGGGTACGATAAAATGAGAAAGGTTTTCCAGTGCTTTCCCAAACCTCTAAAGCTCTGATTATTCTTTGAGAATTATTGAGATCAACTTTAGAATAATAAACTGGATCTTCTTTTTTTAGGATCTTCTGTAAATGTTCAATTCCCTTATCAGCAAATAAACGATTAAGTTTTTCCCTGATTCCTTCTTTTGCTTTCGGTATCATATCAAATCCCTGGCAAATAGCCTGAACATACAACCCGGATCCACCGACTAGAACAACGATATTTTTGGATTTAAACAGATTATTTATTATTTCTAACGCTTGCATTTCATACTCACCCACACTGAAACTGTCCCATATATTGTGGGAGTTTATAAAATGGTGATGTGCTGCAAGTAACTGCTCATTAAAAGGTTTAGCTGTTCCAATATGCATCTCTTTGTAAAATTGCCTTGAATCTGCCGAAACAATATCTGTTTGATAATGCGTAGCTAGCTTTACGGCAAGATCTGTTTTACCGATTGCCGTAGGTCCAACAATAACAATAAGTGTTTTAGTGGATTTTAGCATTCGCTGGAAGTAACAAATATTTAATAATCTTCCTTTTGCAGATCATCTTCATCATAATTTTCACTAGAAATTTCATCCTCTTCATCCTCTCCTTCGCTATTTTCAGCGTCAGAAATCCCAAGATCGTTCATGGTTGATAATTCTTCCGGATCATTAGACGCGTATTCCATCTCATTTAAAAAGTCAAATTCTTCAGACAATGGAGCAACGGGAAGAATGCCGAATCCGGCTAAGCGTGGCACTTCACCAGCGCTCCTGAAAACATAAGGATAGTTTTTATCCGGTTCATCATTTAAAAGAATTTTAATTAACTCTACATGAAAATCAAAAGGCCGCTCAAAATTATAGGTGTAGTAAAATTTTTGATGCGGGTCATCAATAAAAGAACTAAGTTTTGAATTGCTCATTAAGGCAACCCCATTTTCAATCTTTCTTTCGCTGGGCAAATAACTGATTTCAGGTCCTTTTATCCAATAATCGTTGCTAACATAAAAAGAAGATGGAATTTCTGCATTATATTTTGTAGACTGATGTATAGCAAAGTGGAAATCTTGAAATGTATGATTTGATTTTAGATCAATCTCGCGTACAACATCATCATAATCCTCAAAGGAAACTTTAAATCTGTAAATAGCCATTTTATGTGTTTGTGTTATTGAAACAATCGAAATTAGTATTATGAAAAATCCAATAACGATTATTTTTTAATAAAGTTTTACTTGAACCTATTTAAGGTTTACAACAGGCAAAAGCCCCATTTCTTTTCCTTTTCTAAGCATTAATTGAAGTGCCTCCATTCTGGAATTTTTTATTTCCCCTTCCATGATCGCTTCTTTGATCTGAACCTTTATTTGCCCAACTTCCTTACCTTCTTTAATGCCAAATGTTTCCATAATATCGTTTCCACTCACCGGGGGCTGCCAGTTCCGTATTTGATCCTGTTCTTCAACATCTTTCAACTTTTGTTTAACGAGCTCAAAATTTTGCCGGTACTTTTTTATTTTATACTCATTTTTTGTAGTCACATCCGCATGGCACAGGAGCATTAAGCTATCTATATCATTTCCGGCTTCAAATAAAAGGCGCCTAACCGCAGAGTCAGTAACAATATCCTTGACCAGTACAATTGGCCGAAGGTGCAATTGTACCATCTTCTGAACAAACTTCATTTTTTCGTTTAACGGTAATTTCAGTTCGGCGAATATTTTAGGCACCATTCTGGCGCCCTTATCATCATGACCATGAAATGTCCAGCCCTGACTTTTTTCAAAACGCTTAGTTGCTGGTTTGGCAATATCATGTAAAATAGCAGCCCAGCGCAACCAAAGATCATCACTGTGTTCACTAACATTATCTAAAACCTGCAAAGTGTGATAAAAATTGTCTTTGTGACCATAACCGTTTATAACATCTACTCCGTAAAGTTCAGATAAGCGGGGAAATATCTGGTTTAAAATACCTGTATCAAATAAATAATTAAACCCAACGGAAGGTTTAGTTGATAAAATAATCTTATTTAACTCATCTGTAATCCGTTCGGCGGAAACAATTTTGATTCTTTCCTGATTTTCACGGATGGCATTTATTGAAAGAGCATCAATGTTAAAATTAAGTTGAGCGGCAAAACGAACAGCACGAAGCATTCTCAAGGGATCATCAGAAAATGTTACCGAAGGATCAAGTGGTGTGCGGATAATTTTATCTGCAATATCATTGGTTCCGTTAAACGGGTCAATTAACTGTCCGAAATTTTTAGGATTGAGATCAATTGCCATTGCGTTTATGGTAAAATCCCGCCTCAACTGATCATCCTCTAAAGTTCCGTTTTCTACAATTGGTTTCCGCGATTCAGAACGATAAGATTCTTTTCTTGCTCCAACAAATTCAATTTCAAGATCTTTGTAACGGAGCATGGCCGTACCGAAATTTTTAAAGACTGAAACCTTGGTTTTTAAATTTCTGCCAACTTCTTCTGCAAATTCAATTCCGTTGCCAATAACAAGTATGTCAATGTCTTTTGATGGCCTGTTTAAAAAAATATCCCTTACAAAACCACCAATCACAAAAATTTCTACTTGAGATTTTGCTGCCAAAGAAGATAGTTTATTAAAGAGCGGATGTTTTAAATATGATTTCATAAGGCATAAGCCAAACTTTTTATAAAGTTAAATGCTTCAAAGGACAGCATAATACAGTAAAATTTCAAATTGTTTTATAATTGGATGGCTAAAAAATTATCTTCTTAAAAATTCAAACCGCCCATCTGTTTCCAATTTCATTATGGCGGATGATTTATTTTTTGATAAATCATCTTGTTTCCAGTTCACAACCAGATCTACACCCTGAATAATTTCTTTATTAATCTCATTAAAATTTGCAGGCGATGGTTGGTTGCTGATATTTGCCGAAGTTGAAACAAGCGGTTTTTTAAACCGCTGAATGAGCTGTTTTGAAAAGTCATCTTTGGTAATTCTGATCCCTATTGTACCATCTTTTGCAATTAGATTAGAAGCTAAATTTTTGGCTCCGGAGTAAATGATCGTCAGCGGATTTTCGGCAAATTCAATCAGATCGTACGCAATGTCAGGAACATCACGGGCATACGAGGATAATTTATTTTCAGAATCAAGTAAAATAATCATGCTTTTATTTTCATCCCTTCCTTTAAGCTTGTAAATTTTATCTACAGCTACCGGATCGCAGGCATCGCAACCAATTCCCCAGATTGTGTCTGTTGGGTATAAAATAATTCCACCGTTTTGCAACACCACGATTGCTTTCTCAATCTCTTCTTTAAGCATCTTCTTTCTTCAAATTTTGATAAAGTTCTATTATTTGATCTGCGATCGCGTTATCAGAAAACCGCTTGATGAACTCCAAACCTTCAAGAATCATCTTTTCCCGGATAGCATGGTTAGTTAACAGCAATTTAATTGATTCAGTTAAAGCTAAATCATCGTCCGGATGTATGTAAATACTTCCCGGGCCACCGGCTTCTTCCAGGCAAGAACCACTTGCGGCAATAACAGGAACGCCCGATTGTAAAGCTTCCACAATAGGAATCCCAAAACCTTCATATCTGGAAGGAAAAATAAATATTTTTGCTTGTCTGTAAATTGCTGGAAGGTCATTTTGAGGAACATTTTTTAAGAAACGCACCCGATCTGCCAGATGATGATCAGCGATATACTTTTTTATCTTCAAGGAGTAACCGGTTTCTTTTCCGATTACAATCAGATGAATATCTGGGTCTAAGTTTTTAAGCGTTTTAATAATTAGAAGCAGGTTTTTGCGGGTTTCTATGGTTCCTACATTTAGTAAGTACTTTTCTGGTAGGTTGTATTTTCGCCAAATAGATTGAAGCTTTATTCCAGTCATTTCCTGCGAGAATACTGGGCTGCAATTTTGATTAATTACTTGTATGCGATTTTCAGGAATGTGGAAAAACTGCATTATATCCTTCTTGGTTCGCTCACTTACGGCAATAATTTTATCAGCATTTTTGCAGGCATATTTAAATTTGAATTTGTAAATTATCCTGTCTAAAACGGGGTAAAATTTGGGAAATTGCAGAAAAATAAGGTCGTGGATGGTTACCACCGTTAGTATTCCCTTTCTGCTCAGGTCGAATGGGATTTCATTACTTAATCCGTGAAAAATTTTCACCTGATCAGTTTGCAAGTCTTTCGCAATAGTGTAGCTTCTCCACAAACTTTTTAATTGGTTTATTTTGGGATACCTGATTAAAACGGCAGGAAATTCTCTAATCTTTACTAAAATGTTTTTTTTAAAATGTTTAGGTGAATAGACTAAGTAATTATTATTTGGATAATAAGTTGCTAAAATTTCAAGTATATAACGGCTGTAATTACCAAGGCCTGTTAGATTTCCTGCTGCACGTTTACCATCAAAGCCGATTTTTAGTATAGAATCTGAAGAGGCAATCTTTACGCTTTGTGGTGGTAAATTTTGACCGGTAACTTTAACATTCATTGTAAAGCATTCAACTACACAGCGACGTTATTTTCCCGAAGCGCTTCGTTAAGGGAAGTTTTTTTATCTGTAGATTCTTTTCGCTTGCCGATAATCAAAGCACATGGAACCTGAAAATCTCCGGCAGGAAATTTTTTGGTATAAGAGCCAGGAATTACAACGGAGCGTGAGGGCACATAACCTTTGTATTCAACAGGTTCCAAACCAGAAACATCAATTATTTTTGTTGAAGCCGTCAACACCACGTTCGCACCTAACACGGCTTCGTGTTCAACACGAACGCCTTCAACAACAATGGCTCTTGACCCAATAAAACAGTTATCTTCAATAATTACCGGCGAAGCCTGGATGGGTTCTAATACGCCGCCAATCCCAACTCCACCACTTAAATGAACATTTTTACCTATCTGTGCACATGAACCTACCGTAGCCCAGGTATCAACCATCGTTCCTTCGCCAACATAAGCACCGATATTTACATAAGAAGGCATTAATATTACTCCTGGAGCAAGAAAAGACCCGTAACGTGCCAAACCATGTGGTACAACCCTTACACCAGCCTGTTTAAAATTGGTCTTCAATTTCATTTTATCGTAAAAAACAAACGGACCGGCTTTGATTTCTTCCATTTCACGAATTAAGAAATAAAGTATTACTGCTTTTTTGATCCATTCGTTCACATGCCAGCGGGTGCCAATCGGTTCGGCAGCCCTTAAAGATCCGTTATCCAAATGATGAATTACCTGTTCAATGGCGTCACGGTACTCTTTAAACGTGACTACTGTACGGTCGTCCCAAGCTTCCTCAATAAGTTTTTTTAATTCATTAGTCATTGCAAATATTTTTTGGGACAAATTAAACGATTTTCAATGAGTTTTGAAGCAGGTTATTTCTTGCTTAAATTTGCAATTGATGGCTGAAATAGAAAAGATAAGAATTGATAAATATTTATGGTCTGTAAGGGCTTTCAAAACGCGGAGCGTAGCTACAGATGCGTGTAAAGCTGGACGAGTAAAGTTAAACGGACAAAATTTAAAAGCATCACACATTGTAAAAATAGGGGAGGTTTTTACGGTGCAAAAAGGTGCGGATCGAAAAGTAATTAAAGTTACAGGCCTTTTAGAAAGACGCGTTGCCGCTAAAACAGCGATTGAATTTTATGAGGATATTACGCCTGAAGAAGAAACACAGGCTTATAAATCAGCTTTTAATAACCCTAATTTATCTCGCGACAGGGGAACAGGCCGGCCAACTAAAAGAGACCGAAGGGAAATTGATGATCTTCAGGAAGGGTGGTTTGATGAGTAAGGCTAGTTGTGTAGGAGCTTGTATTTAGTTTTGTTTGTATACCGTAGCTCTTAATATAGCAAATGGCACTGCAATACTTATCGGGGACTCAAATTTGTTACCAAAACAAATAATAAGGAGAGGGTTAATTTCATTTTGCGATTTACAAGTCAGATGTCATTCTCTGCTTGTTTGCATATGAGTTTTTAATTTTAATAAAATCAAACTTTTCTTTTCAAATTAAAGATGGCAATCTCAGCCCTTGAACCAAACCTTATCGGGAATGCTGTTGTTCCAATCCCTTTTGAAACATATAAAGGCGGCTGCTGGTCGCGGTACCATCCTTTAACATATCTTCCACTACCTATGGGTGTGTAGGGAGCGTAACCAAAAATGGCTATCTGTCCGCCATGGGTATGGCCAGACAAAATAAAATCAATAGGTGTTTCCCCTTTTTGAGTCAAAATAATATCACGGTGGCCCGGGCAATGGGTTAAAACGATATGATGGTTTGCAGGAGTATATTTGGTTATCGCCAGGGGGAAATCAGCATTCCCACTATAATAATCGTCTATACCGGTGATGGAGATGGTCTCATCATTAAATTGAAAAAATTTAGAACTATTAATCAGAAGCTCTCCATTATGACGTGAATAAACTGCTTTTAGTTTTTCAATACTGATGTCCGGACTATATTCCCTGTTCCCAAGGATAGCTACCTTTTTTATCTGTTCATCAAAAAGGTTTAAGTAATTATCAAAAAGGTTCATCTTACTTCCCCTATCAATAGAATCTCCGGTAAAAAGAATTAAATCGGGTTTTATTTTATTTATTTTTTTTGCGAGAAGCTTATGCTGCAGACCAATTTTTTTTAAGTGAAGGTCGGCTATCTGGATCACTTTTAAATTAGCTGTTTTTTTATTAGCTCCTCCAAGAAAGAATTCGTTTGTTTCTATAAAAAATTTCTCAAGCCAGAATGCATCCACTGCAAAAGCTACTGTAAGCAATGTAACTGCATCAATCACAAATTTTCGCCTTGATATTTTCTTCATTCCTGTTGATGGGTGCTAGCGGAATTAATTACCATGTATTAACTTTTGAAAGGGTTATTAATTTAAGCACATAATGTTAAATAAATGGAACAAAAAACCCCGGCTTTGGCCAGGGTCGCTGTAAAGCAAATGTCTGTTAAAACTATTTTTTCTCTTTTTTAAACTCATCATTTAGACCCGCAACTACTTCTTTTGTTACGTCCAGGCTTTCGTCCGCAAATAAAACAGTGGGGTTGGCTTTTGAATAAGTCAGCACCAATTTGTATCCTTTATTTTTCGCGTGTTTTTTTAGAAAATCAGAGACTTTATTGTATAGCTTTTCATTTTCAGCAGCTTCCTCGTTGGCTAAAGCATTTCCTGCGTTTTGATTAAAAGTTTGCAATTCCTGTTGTTTTCGGGCCAAACGTTCTTCGGTAGTTGCACGCTGCTCTGCACTTAAAGTAGCTGCACTTTGCTGATAAGCAGCCACTTCACGCTGAAAAGCTGTTCCCTTTGATGTAAGATCACTCTGTGCTTTTTTTGATTTTGTTTGAAATTTGTCTTTAATCGTTTTAAAATACTCGTAATTATTTAATAACGAATCTGAGTTTACATAAACGATCAGTTCGGATTTTATATTCGTAGCGGTTTTATCTTCTGCTATTTTTGGTTGTTTTTGATTACAGGATATAAAAGCAACAGTAATCAGAAATGCGGTGGTTAAATTGGTTATGGATGCCAATACTTTTTTCATATTTTTTAAAAATTTAGGCAAATATAAACTTTCAGCCCAAGTATCCCAATCATTTAACTTTACTTAACAGAAGGAGCGGATTACCCTTCCTTATTTTGTCCACATTTGCCATAATACGGGTAAAAATCGTTAATTTTGATACTTTGGTTTAAAATAAAATATGAGCGAAGAAACAGAAGACAGATCGAATTATTCAGCAGATAATATACAAGTTTTAGAAGGACTGGAAGCGGTTAGAAAACGCCCTTCCATGTACATTGGGGACACCGGATTTAAAGGTTTGCATCACCTGGTTTATGAGGTTGTGGATAACTCAATTGATGAAGCCCTTGCTGGCTACTGTTCATACATCAAAGTAACCATTCACAAAAACAATTCCATAACGGTTGAAGATGATGGCCGCGGTATTCCAACAGCCATGCACACCAAAGAAAAAAGATCCGCTTTAGAGGTGGTGATGACGGTTTTGCACGCCGGTGGTAAATTTGATAAGGATACATACAAGGTTTCCGGTGGTTTACATGGTGTTGGAGTTAGTTGTGTAAACGCATTGTCTATTCATCTTACTGCGCTGGTTTACCGTGAAGGAAAGATATTTACGCAAGAGTATTCTTGCGGTAAACCGATGTTTGATGTTAAAGTTATCGGCGAATCAGACCGGACCGGAACTACCGTTAATTTCCTCCCGGACGATAGTATTTTTACACTAACCACCGAATATAAGTTTGATACAATTGCGGCAAGGCTTCGCGAGTTAGCATTTCTTAATAAGGGAATTCGTTTATCCCTTCAGGATGAACGGGAGATGCTCGAAGACGGTAGTTTGTTAAGTGAAAACTTTTACTCTGAAGGCGGCTTACGCGAATTTGTAAAATACCTGGACCTTACCCGCACTGCCATCATTCCGGAGCCCATTTATTTAGAAGGAATAAAGCAGGGAATTCCGGTAGAACTTGCTCTTCAATACAACGACACCTATTCTGAGAATGTCCATTCATACGTAAACAACATCAATACACACGAAGGTGGAACTCACGTTGCCGGATTTCGCCGTGGTTTGACGCGTACTTTAAAAGCTTACGCGGAAAAGTCGGGCATGTTAAAAAACATGAAGATCGAAATAACCGGTGATGATTTTCGGGAAGGATTGACCGCTATTATTTCTGTTAAAGTGCAGGAACCTCAGTTTGAAGGCCAGACCAAAACAAAACTAGGGAATAACGAGGTTATGGGTGCGGTAGATATTGCTGTTGGCGAGATTGTAGGAAATTTTTTGGAAGAAAATCCGCGAGAAGCGAGGCTTATCGTTAACAAAGTAATTCTTGCTGCAACTGCCCGAGCCGCAGCTCGCAAAGCCCGGGAAATGGTTCAGCGTAAAAGTGTAATGGGTGGCTCCGGCTTGCCCGGCAAATTGGCGGATTGCGCCAATAACGATCCGGCGGCCTGCGAACTATATCTTGTGGAGGGAGACTCAGCAGGCGGAACTGCAAAACAAGGCCGCGACCGGAATTTTCAAGCCATTCTTCCTTTGAAGGGAAAAATTCTGAACGTTGAGAAAGCGATGGAACATAAGATCTACGAAAATGAAGAGATCAAAAATATGTTTACCGCAATGGGGGTGAGTATTGGTACCGCTGAAGATGATAAGGGCTTGAATATGGACAAACTGCGTTATCATCGTATCATTATCATGACGGATGCTGATGTTGACGGATCGCATATTACCACTCTGATATTAACTTTTTTCTTCCGCTACATGAAGGAATTAATTGAATTCGGATACATCTACATTGCTGCTCCGCCTCTATACCTTGTAAAAAAGGGCAAGGAATTTGAATATGCCTGGATCGACGAACAACGTGATACAGCGGTACAACGCATTAAGGGAAATGGGAAAGAAGACAGCGTTCACATTCAGCGGTATAAAGGTTTGGGTGAAATGTATGCGGAACAATTATGGGAAACAACCTTAAACCCGGAAACCAGGACTTTAAGAAAAGTTACCATCGATAACGCAGTGGAATGTGATCGTATATTTTCTATGCTAATGGGTGATGAAGTCCCTCCACGCCGGGAATTTATTGAGCGAAATGCTAAATACGCCCGAATTGATACCTAGTATCTAATACCAGATATAAGCCCTTTCAAGTTTTGGAAAGGGCTTATGTTTAATACGGTTCTTGTAATCACGAGAGGACTTCCTTTATTTCAATTAACTATAATAATTTGACCGATTTAACGCGTTGTTAACGGATCGAAATATTTTCCACGTAGTGGCCAAACGTCTTTTTGAGATTGTGGATCAAATCCGCATGGAAAAAATATTTTGGTTTAAGTATCGTCGGGTTTATAGCGTAGATATACAACTGCGCTGGTTTCTTTTGTGGAGCGGATAACAACCCGGTGCTTTCTGTCGCCATCAATGATTAACAGATCAGAGGTATTTGGTGGCACCTGCCCAAGATTTTCTGCAAATAGGATAATTTCATTTAATTCAGAATTGCGGATAAGCCTTACAGTTTGTTTGTAAGGTTTCCTGAAAATTCCTATTTTTTTTACAAGCAAGCGCCTGTTCAAATAGATGGAAACTGTATCAAAATCTTCTCTCAAATAATCTCTTATTTCCAGCCTTATAACGTTGTTTCGTACATTTATAACAACCGGTTTGGCAAGCTCCGTTTTCAAAAAATTCATTTTACTTGACTTGTCAAATGAAATGGCTTTTAGAATCTCATCTGGAATGCGTTCTATTCCCGCAGGATTTTTCGGATTATATCTTCTTAAGTACACTTTACCGGCCAGGCAGGGCGTATTGTCAATCAAAGAGCCGTCCCAATTGCCAGTCAAAAACTCAATGCTGTCCTTGTTACTATAATCCAGCCCCATAAACTTAATACACAAACGGTGTGTAGGATCGTTCACTTTTTCCCTAATAATAACAAGTTCAGTTAGTTTGGCAAACTGATTTACAGTTCCTATAAAATCAAGAACGCCATCAAAAATAAACGGATCTTCGTTTCTGTAAATGTAAGCCGTGCCTGAAATGCGATCATAAGTTTGTTCTTCAACATGCAGCGTGTAACCAGAATTGTATGATCCCGGAGCGGTAATGTATCCCTGCCAAATACCCTTATAATTTGGTTGTGAGCTGCTTGTAAATATTGTAATTGGTATTAAAATATTTAAAATAACCAGAATTTTAAAAATTAAACTGTGATTTGCTTTAGGCATGGATTATTTATTACCCGATTTAAGCTTTAAGTATACAGCGGCAGTTTTTTGTTTATCAGATACGATCATCACGCGGTGTGTAAATTTTCCGTCAACGATTAATAGCTCGGATGTATTTGGTGGGATCTGGCCAAGGTTCTCTGCGAAAAGCAAAATCTCATGCCTTTGCAGAGTTGGATCCAAACTAAAATTGATGATCGTTGCACGCTTGGATACCCGGATGTCTTTTGCTAGCAGCTTTCTGTTCAGATAAACCGAGACAGTGTCATTATCAACTCTTAAATAATCTGATAGCTGTAGTTTTAAATCCCTGCTAAACACTTCAATTTCGGTAACTTTTTTTGGTTCTGTTTCCATAAAAGTACTTTTAAAATCAGGCACTAATGTTTCGGTCGGAGTAACTACGGGAACCTCAACCATGATAACAGAATCACGGTATTGGAGTAAAAAATTATTTAAACCAGCTATTGTTCTGGACAAAATGATCCTTCCGGGGATGCATTTTTCATAAGGGAGCTCTTTACTTACACCTGTCCATCGTCCTTCAAGGTATTCATTATTGTTTTCTTTACGATAAACAACATTGATATTTTTGATACATGCAATCCAGTTCCAGGGCACCTTGTCATATCGCACCCAATCGCGGCTTTCAGAAAGATGAATGGTATCTTTAGCAATATATCCTGATAAACCTATTTCTATTTCAACTGAATCACCCAGATGGGCATAAGAATTCCCCCAAATATTTTTCCTTTGGTTTAAGTCAAGCTCGAAATCATACAGCTGGCTATAACCTCCAGGCTGCTGGGTTATTTTGCCATACCATTTACCACTTATATTTTGCGAAAACGCGGCTGGCATAAAATAGGCAAACAAGAGATAACTAAGAAGCGTTTTCATAACAGATATTTATAAAATCAAGTTACTGATTTATACCCGCTTTAAAAATTGTTATGTGCAGGTGAGCTTAAGTTCTAATTTATTGTAATCAATAATTGCTTTATAGTTTTTTAGAATGTCGCCTCCAAGCACACCAACTACGGGAGGTAATTGAAGGCTTTCGTAAGCTTTGCTAATAATGGAAAGGTCAAGTACGGCTGCTTCGAAATTTTCTATTTTTAATTTACCGATAGTTACCAAAGGCAGTTTAAGAAGGAAACTTTCCATAGAATTGGTTCCAAGGCCGGTAGAAAGTTTATCAGAAATGAGCAGATCGTCTTGATGAATATGTTTTTCTATACTGGTTTTATCCAGAACAGTTTTTGAGGCTCCAGTATCTAAAACAACGTTATAGGAGTGACCAAAAACAACAACTTCCACCAAAAGGTGGAAGCCGTCATTTTCTAAGTTTATTAATTGCAACGGAACTTTAACCGTTTTCATAAAATTAACCGCATTAAACTAAATTCATGTCATGCAAAACCTGGTTCATGGTACGAACTGAGTCGGCGCTTTTGTTAAACTCAGCTTGTTCCGCATCGGTTAGTTTAAAATCAATAATTTTTTCCCAGCCGTTTTTACCGAGAATAACCGGAACAACAAGCGAAACGTCTTTCTGACCGTATTCACCATCTAAAGCAACCCCGCAAGATATTAGTTTTTTCTGGTCACGAACGATGCTTTCTACCATAAAAGCAGTTCCAGCCCCAGGCGCATACCAGGCAGAAGTACCAATCAGTTTGGTTAATGTAGCTCCGCCAACCATCGTTGCAGCCACAACTTTGTCCTGTTGTTCCGGGCTTAAAAGCTGTGTTACAGGGATGCTGTTCCACGTAGCATGCTTTATTAGCGGAATCATAGTCGTATCGCCATGGCCACCAATCACTACAGCATTTAAATCAGCAGGCGAGCAGCCAAGTTCCTGGCTCAGGTAATATTTAAAACGGGCAGAATCCAAGGCGCCGCCCATACCAATAATCCTGTTTTTAGGTAATCCTGAAAGTTTCAATGTTAAATAATTCATGGTATCCATTGGATTAGATACCACTATTATAATGGTGTTCGGCGAATATTTAAGAATATTTTCTGTAACACTTTTAACAATCCCGGCATTGGTGCCAATCAGTTCTTCACGTGTCATACCGGGTTTACGTGGAAGCCCGGAAGTAATTACGACTACTTCAGAATCCGCAGTAGCGGCATAATCATTTGTTACGCCTTTAATGCGGGTATCAAACTCAAGCAAAGCGGCGGTTTGCATTAGATCAATTGCTTTACCTTCTGCAAATCCTTCTCTAATATCCAATATAATAAGCTCTTCAGCTAATTCTTTTCTGGCAATATTATCTGCACAGGTAGCACCTACAGCTCCGGCACCTACAACGGTTATTTTCATATCAATAATTCTTAAAGAGTTTTACTGTTCGATAAATTAACAGACCCGAAGATAGAATTTCTGATGCATTAATAAAAAATCATTACGGGATGATCACATGTAAACTTATTGTAATCCATATTATAGAGTTCAATTTTTTTAACTTGCTCTCAGCAAATACTCCCGTTTGTGTTTTGTAATCCTTGCCTATATTTGCTCACGCTAACAATTAATTTTATAATAAGCATAACCTATTTGTTTTATTGATCTGCATAACGATGAATGACGTGCGCAGGATTATAAATTTCAAACAACGGGAACGTACTAAAGTCAAAATGTCAATAAGCTTTTTAAATCTGTTAAAACAACACCGCACATTTGTGATCAGCTATTTAATACTATTAAGTATTGGCCTTATTGTTCAGCTTAGTATTCCAAAAGATGAATTTTTTTTATTCACAAATCGATATCACCACCCCGGTTGGGATCATTTTTTTAAGACGATAACTTTTATAGGCGATAGTTTTACAATGTGCCTGATAGGATTTGGAATGCTGTTGATAAAATTTCGTTATAGCGTTGTTACAGTTTTAGCGTACGCATATTCTGCAGTTATCGTACAAATTATTAAACGGATTTTTAATTCTCCGCGACCTTCTAAATTTTTTGAAGGAATAAATCCAATCAGGACATTAGAAGGTTACCCGCTTTACGAATGGAACAGTTTTCCTTCCGGTCATAGTGCCTCTGCTTTTACTTTAGCAGTTGTTTTGACATATATTTTACCTTCCAAACACAAGCACTGGATCATATTACCCGTTGCATTGTTAACCGCAATTTCACGGGTTTATTTGTCGCAGCATTTTTTTCAGGACGTGGTTGCAGGCTCAATACTGGGTGTATTTTTAACTTTTCAGCTGATATGGTGGTTAGAAAATTCCAAATGGTTTCATTCTTCAAAACTTGACCGCCGTTTGTTTGGTAGTGCAAAATCAAAACAATAAGGTAATATTTGGAATAAAAAGCTTTTAGGAAGGTAATTTGGGATTATTCTTTTTATAAAAGAAATAAATGATAAGCCCGATTAAAAGAATAATTCCTGCTACAATAAACCAAGTATAATTTGTTCCTGATTTTTTTTCATCGCTTGTATTAAATTGATCTGCACGGTCAATATTTTCTTTTACTTTAATTGAATTAAAAAACTGATTACTTTCCTGAGCGGAGTAATCTTTATGAAGCTCCTGAGATAGAAACTCAAAAGTATAAGTCGCGTTATTTGCGTGCAATATCCTAAATTTCCTTAATTGTAAACCACCCCCCGAATCAACTTCTAACGTAAAATCTTTAACTTTTAAATCACCTAAAAGAGTGTCTTTTTCCTGGGTAATTTTACCGTCGGCGGTAGAAGATCTAACACGGTTAACATAATGGTCATAGAACTTTTTAAGGTGCTTGTCTTTAGCAATGTCTGGAAAAACTACAGGATTATCAGTTTCTTTAAAAACCAGAATAGTCCCAAAAGATGTTCTGGCAACAAAATTATTTTCTGAATTGGTTTTTGTTCTCTCAAAACCTTTGGGAAGTTGAAAAGAAACTGCGCTATCAATTTTTACACTTTGCCATTGTGCAAAGGCTGGGATTGTTACGAGAAGTAAAATAAAAAAGAATAATTGTTTCATGTAATATTTTTAACCTAACCAATATTACATGATAAAGTTTTTATTCTGGTAGAAAGCACCTGCCTAAATGGTTATCAGCAAGTAATCATTCAAGCATTTTCAATTCCGACTTTACAAACTCCGCCAGTTCTTTTACATAATGGGCACTAAAGTTAAATTCAACACCTGCTGTTTCATAAATTTCTTTAATGGTTTTTGTATAACCCAATTTAAGGGCTTCAAGGTAATTTTTTAAGCCAATTTCCGGATTTTCTTTGTAGTTTTTCCAAATGGCTATCGCACCTAATTGCGCAATTCCATATTCAATATAATAAAAAGGAACCTCGAAAATGTGCAATTGCTTTTGCCAAAGATTGCCTAAGGTATCTTCGTTTTCTGTCCAATCAGCAAAATTATTTCCAAAAGGTTCGAATATTTTTTTCCAGGCCTCAGTTCTTTCTTCAGCGGTTTGATTTGGATTGGTGTAGATCCAGTGCTGAAACTGATCTACTACCGCAACCCAGGGTAATGTTTTGAGCACATCTTTAAGCTGATCCTGTTTGGCACGTTTCAAATCTTCCGCATTGTTAAAAAATACATCCCAATTATCCATTGAAATTAATTCCATGCTCATTGAAGCCAATTCTGCTACTTCGGATGGGAAATGTTTGAAGTCATTTAGTTCCAGATCAGCGGAAATAAATGTGTGAACAGCATGTCCGCCTTCGTGTACCATGGTGGTAAGATCACGGAATGTATTGGCCGAATTCATAAATATAAACGGTGCACCGGTTTCTGCCAAAGGATAATTGTAACCTCCCGGAGCTTTCCCTTTACGGCTGTCCACATCAAAAAAATTATTGGCTTTCATAATAGAAAGCCTTTCCCCTATGTATGAATCTATTCTGCTGAAGCATGCGATGGATTTATCGATCAGCTCCTGGCCGTTTTTAAAGGGTTGAAGCGCTGGCTTACCGGAAACGTCCACTTCAAGATCCCAGGGTTTTAATTTCTCCAAACCCAAAGATTGTTTACGGTTTTCTGCTTCACTTCTTAAAATCGGTACAATTTCCAGTTTAATAGCTTCATGAAATTTATAACAATCATGCGGATTGTAATCAAAACGACCTAAAGCCTGGAACATGTAGTCTCTAAAATTTTCAAATCCTGCATTAAGCGCAACCTGATGACGAAGTTTTAACAAAACCTGAAAAAGATCATCAAGAGTAGTTTTATCCTGCAAACGTCTTTGATTAATTTTTTCCCATGCTAATTTTCTAACCTCCTGGTCCTGATCTTTTAAAAACACGGATGCTTGTTCCAGCGTGTATTCCTGATCATTCATAGTAACTGACATGGAACCGGTTATTACCTGATATTTTTGTTGTTCAACCTGGATTTGAGTAAATAGAGGAATATTTTCTTCTCTGAAAATTTCAAGGGCTTTTTTGACGCCTCGTATAAAAACAAAATATTTTTTTTGATCAAGCTGATCTAAATATGGGTTTTCAATAAATTTTTTATTCAATTCATTGTTTATAGGGGCAATTTTGGGCTCTATTTCAGTTGTGAAGTATTGAAAATCGTTTAACAATTTTTTATTTGTTGTATCGCAGGTCATGCGGATATATCGCCACGCAAAATCTTCTTCAAGGGCTGCTTCAAGTTCACTTCTATCTGACAGCCATTTCTCTAAATCTTGTACGCCATCTATTTGGCGATATTGCAGGTCTTTAAACAAGGGTTCAAGTGTTTCCCATGTTATTGCAAGGGTTGCCGGTATAAATTTTCTCTCTTTTTTAACGATCATCTTCCTTAAATTAATCCGGGTGAAGTTAACCGAAATCTATCTGATGTTTTCATAGAATAGTAAATGGAATCAATTTAAATCAAGGATGAGAAAGAAGATTGGGATGATACTTAAATCCGATTCCTAAGATAAACATCCAACATAAAAAAACCAGCGAAAATAACGGAAGCAATTCCGTTGGTTGTAAAGAATGCCCTGTTTACTTTACTGAGATCATCCGGCTTAACTAATTGGTGCTGATAGATTAATAATCCAATAAAAAAAACAATTCCTGCGATGTAAAACCAGCTTAATGAGGATAAGAATATTGGTAAAATAATAAAAACAACCGCCAACGTATGCAATATGGAAGAAACCTTCAAAGCACGTTTTTTGCCTAGCCAGGCAGGTATTGAATTCAGGTTATGCTGCCGGTCAAATTCCTCGTCCTGCAAAGCATAAATGATATCAAAACCACTTACCCATAATAAAACTGCAGCAGAGAATAGGACCGGAAGTATTGCAAATTCTCCGGCAACCACCAGGTAAGCACCAATTGGGGCAAGCGAAAGGCCAAAGCCTAAAATTAAGTGACAAAGCGGGGTAAACCGCTTGGCGTAACTGTACCCTAAAACAACAGCAAGCGCTACCGGCGAAAGTAACAGGCATAAGAGGTTGATAAAGTAAGTGGTGCTAATAAAAAGCAAAGAATTAAAAATGGTAAATAATAGTGCTTGCCGCGATGAAATCCTTCCGGCCGGAATATCCCTGCCCGCTGTACGTGGGTTTTGTGCGTCAATGTCACGGTCAAGGTATCGGTTAAATGCCATAGCCGCATTCCTGGCAAACAACATGCATAAAAGCATCAGCCCTAATTTGATCCAGTTAAATTCATGATGTGTAGTGGTAACAGCCAAAAAAAAACCTATAAAGGCAAAAGGCAAAGCAAATACAGTATGGGCAAACAAAACAAGTGAAAAGTATTTTTTCATTTGATTAGTAGAATATTAAATAATGAATTTTGGGTTTATAGATAAGGAAATAAGTCGTTTTTTTTATTTATTCAGTTACATCTAAAAGCCTAAATTTTTGGTTCAGGTCATTAATAAAGTTTAGGATTTCCTCACGCCCATCCTGAGTTTCAGCGGAGGAAAGGAATAGGGGAGGCACTTCTTCAAAAATATGAAGTAAATCTTTTTTAAACAAGGCGATATTCTGATCGGATTTAACCCTTGATTGTTTATCGGCTTTGGTAAAGACCAAAACGAAAGGGATTCCTTGTTCGCCAAGCCAACTACAAAACTCAATATCTAATTTTTGTGGCTTTACCCTGCTATCTATCAACGTAAAAACGCATTGCAAATTTTCGCGGTTGCGGAGATAGTATCGGATAAATTTTTCCCAGTCTGCCCGATTACTTCGGGATGTTTTAGCATAGCCATAACCCGGTAAATCAACCAGTTGCCAATTCTCATTAATTAAAAAATGATTAATTAACTGAGTTTTTCCCGGGGTTTGAGAAGTTTTTGCCAAACCCTTTTTTTGAACAAGCATGTTTATTAACGACGACTTACCGACGTTGGAGCGGCCGATGAACGCATATTCAGGCAACAATGGAGGAGGCAGTTTATCTGTTCGTGTGTTACTTACCTGAAATTCGGCGCTTTTAATAATCATCAAATACAAAGGTAGGAATTTGTTTAAACGTTTATTGGTTAATAGGTTTATAGATGATTTACTTATTCGCAATTTTGCGCTTCTAATCATCTGCACATTTACTTCTATATTTACAGACTCTATGTCAAAGCAAGTTACCCCCTATAAAAATTCTCAGGCTACCAAAAAAGAACAGGTTGCCGATATGTTCAACAATATTTCCGGTACTTATGATTTTTTGAATCATTTTATGTCTTTAGGTATCGACATAATCTGGCGGAAAAAAGCAATTTTAGAGCTATTAATTAATAAACCCAAAGTTATACTTGATGTAGCTACAGGCACTGGTGATTTTGCTTTTGAAGCTTTAAAAATTTTGAAACCAGAAAAAATAATTGGTGTGGATATTTCTAAAGGAATGTTGGAAATCGCCAGTCTAAAAATTAATAAGCGCAACCTTAATGATGTTTTTGAAGTAAGGTTGGGAGATTCTGAAAAGCTTTTATTTGAGGATCAAACTTTTGATGCGGTAACGGTTGCTTATGGAGTGCGAAATTTTGAGAATTTAGATGCCGGTTTAAAAGAGATGTACAGGGTGCTAAAACCAGGTGGTAAGGTGGTTATTCTTGAATTTTCAAAACCAAAAGTATTCCCTGTTAAGCAGGGATACAATTTCTACTTTAAGTACCTAACACCCACAATTGGCCGGATCTTTTCAAAAGATTCTACCGCTTACAGTTATTTGCCTGAGTCTGTATCCGCTTTTCCGGATGGGACTGATTTTTTAAATAGAATGAATCTGGCTGGCTTTCAAGTCACCAAAGCAAAACCGTTGGCTTTTGGCATAAGCTCAATTTATACCGGGGTTAAATAATGAAAAGAAGGTTAATATTGCTGAGTCTGGTATTTATTTTAGTAACCTTTAGAGTTAATGCACAGGAAAGTTGGGGAGGTGGTGTAGATAATGAACCTTTCCATTTTGGATTTACCTTTCAGTTTATTTCTGCCGAATATAAAATTTTAAAGCAAGCCAATTGGCGGGAACCATATATTGACCCGGAAGACGGCTCAGTTTCTAAACCAACGCTATACAGCATCACTTCGCCTGTATCGCCGGGCTTTGGGCTGGGTTTTGTAAGTAATTATCGTCTTGGAAATAATGCTGATATCCGGTTTACCCCGGCCTTGAGCTTTTCGGACCGCTTAATTGATTATAATTATTTAATGACGGAAGAATTTAAACAGCAGAAAGTCCAATCAACACTTGTAGATTTTCCTTTTGGGATTAAGATTAAATCAGACCGTCGCAAGAACTTTAGAGCATACATGCTGTACGGAGTAAAATACTCTGTTGACATCGTTTCTAAAAAGAAAACCAACGATATAGATAAAATTTTAAGTGAAAAATTAGTTAAAAATACCCGCAATACTTTGTGGTACGAGGCGGGAATAGGCTTTGATCTTTACTTCGAATTCTTTAAGTTATCACCCGAAATTAAGCTGGCCAATTCTTTTACAAGTGTTTTACTCGCTGAAGATCACCCGTACACAAAGCCTTTGGATAAACTTTATCTTCGTAATTTGCAATTCAGTTTATATTTTGAATAATTTAATATTCTTTAGCTGGAGATTATAATTCTGGTTTGCTTAAATTCGTTTTTTTAATTTTACCACATGCCAAAAACAGTTCTTATTACTGGTGCAACCGCCGGCATCGGCCTTGCATGTGCCCGTTTATTTGCAGGGCAAAAATATAACCTTATATTGATTGGAAGACGGATTGAAAGATTGCAAATTCTTGCAGATGAATTAATCAAAGAATTTGAAGTGGAAGTAATAATCAGGGTTATAGATGTAAGACAAAAAAATGAAGTTGCTCAACTAAATCATCTTCCTGATCATTGGAAGCAAATTGATGTACTGATCAATAATGCGGGGCTTAGCCAGGGTTTGGATCCGATACACGAAGGGAATACTGACGATTGGGATACAATGATTGATACCAATGTTAAAGGATTGCTGTATGTTACCCGAGTAGTTTCTCCCTGGATGGTAAAAAATAAGTCAGGCCATATCGTAAATATAGGCTCCATAGCCGGCAAAGAAACATATGCGAATGGAAACGTTTATTGTGCATCCAAACATGCAGTTGATTCTTTAAATAAAGCGATGCGGATAGACCTTTTACCTTTTGGGATTAAGGTTACCGCGATCCATCCGGGAGCGGTTAAAACTGAATTTTCTGAGGTTAGGTTTAAAGGGGATAAAGAAAGGGCAGAAAAAGTGTATGAAGGTTTCGATCCGCTTAATGCCGGTGACATTGCCGATTCTGTATGGTTTGCCGTAAACAGGCCCGTTCATGTAAATATTAACGAAATTATCATTATGCCCACGTCACAGGCCAACACCAATTATATGATTAAGAATCTTTAGAAATTAAAAATGACGGATTATGGTTTCGATTTACATCAAAAACCATTTCTAACTAATCAATATAAAGCTAACAACTTAACCCATTATCATGCTTCAGTTAACTATAGATCAGGATATAAAATCGGCCATGCTTGCCAAAAATAGTGTACGCCTCCGCGGATTAAGAGCTATTAAAGCAGCCTTGTTACAAGCTAAAACAGAAAAAGGAGCCAGTGAAATTTTAAGTTCTGATACAGAAATTAAAGTTTTGCAAAAGCTTGTGAAACAAAGAAAAGAATCAGCGGATATATATTTATCTCAAAACAGGCCTGATCTTGAAAAGATTGAAAATGAAGAACTGGAAGTGATTGGGGCTTATCTTCCAAAACAAATGAATCGCGAAGAGATTTCAGTACACGTAAAAAATGTGATAGCAAATGCAGGTACTGTTCATGCTAAAGATATGGGGAAGATTATTGGTTTGGTTAATAAAGATCTGGCAGGTAAGGCTGATGGCAAAATAATTTCTGAAGTAGTTAAAGAATTACTTGCGGCTCTTTAAATTTAAGTTAAATCATATTATTCATGCATTTAATTAACATTTTATACTGATTTTACTTTCAGACTTATATCTTAGCACCAACACATTAATTGCATAAATTAGTCTATGGGATTCTCAATTAAAGAAGAAAAAGGTTTTAAATATGTTGATGAAGGCCAGGGTGAAATATTGCTTTTACTTCATGGATTAATGGGTGCCCTCAGCAATTGGGAAGCTGTAGTTGATGAGTTTAAATCAGATTACCGGGTAATTATACCCATGTTGCCTTTGTATGATCTTCCTTTATTAACTACCGGTGTAAAAGCGCTAGCAAAATTTGTTCATAAATTTGTTAAGTACAAAGAATTAAAGAACGTTGTTGTTTTAGGAAATTCGCTTGGTGGGCACGTTGGCTTGATCTATACATTAGCTCACCCTGAGGAAGTGAAAGCTCTGGTATTAACCGGAAGTTCCGGTTTATATGAAAATGCTTTTGGCGGATCTTTCCCCCGAAGAGAGAGCTATGATTTTATTAGAGAAAAGGTTGAATTTACTTTTTACGATCCGGCAACGGCAACTAAAGAACTGGTTGACGATGTTTTTGCCACCGTTAATGACAGGTATAAAGTTATCCGCATATTAGCGATGGCAAAATCTGCCATAAGGCATAACATGTCTAAAGATTTATACAAGATAACGATACCCGTTAGTTTAATTTGGGGTACGGATGATAAAGTTACACCACCTTCAGTAGCCAAAGAATTCAATGAAATATTAACTAATTCTGAATTAAACTGGCTTGAAAAATGCGGTCACGCTCCAATGATGGAAAGGCCTGTGGAATTTAATGCAATTTTAAAAAAGTTTTTAGAACGCCTTAAAAACTAACCATTATGTTAGCACGCGACTTAATATCAGATGCCATACCACCCTTAAAAACTTCAGATTCAGTTCAAAAAGTTTTAGACCGTATGGCTGAATTTCGTGTAAATCATCTTCCCATTGTTAATGACAGACAAATATTGGGTTTGATTTCTGATGAGGATTTTATAGAGGTTTTGGATTATACCTTACCGATTGGCAGTTTAAATTTAAGTCTGATTAACTATTGCATAAACGAAGATCAGCATGTTTACGATGTAATTCGTCAGTTTAACGAATTACGCCTGAGTGTGGTTCCAATTGTAGATCTGCAGAAAAATTATTTAGGCTTAATAAGCTTAAAAACGATGGTTGAACATTTCGCTAATCTTACTTCAGTAAAAGATCCGGGAAGTATACTCGTTCTGGAAATTAGTAACAGGGATAATTCACTGGCGCATGTTGCTCAAATTATTGAATCAGAAAATACGCAGATACTAAGTTCTTATATTAGATCATTTACAGATTCAACCAAGCTTGAACTAACGTTAAAACTCAACCGCACCGAGGTTTCAGCCATTGTGGCTTCATTAATACGGTATAATTACATTGTAAAAGCAACATTTAATGATGTTAAATCGGATGACGGAACACTTGACCGTTATGATCAATTGATGAATTTTCTTGATTTTTAAAGTTTTACAATGAAAATCGCAATTTATGGCCGGCAGTTCAATAATTCCGTCCTTCCTTACGTACAGCAGGTTTTTGATACTCTTGTAAAGTACAATATAGAACCTGTTATCTACCAAAAATACAGCGAATTTATTTCAGGTAAAATTTTCTTTCCTAAAAAGCCGCAAGTATTTATTGATTATAATGAACTGGTTTCATGTAAAGTTGATGTTGTAATTAGCCTGGGTGGCGATGGAACAATGCTGGATACAGTTTCACTAATCCGTGGTTCCTTTATCCCGATCATCGGTATCAATTTCGGCAGACTCGGTTTTTTGGCCAGCATCAACAAAGACGACATACAACCTGCCATAGCTTCGCTTTTTAACAAAGATTATTCATTGGATTCCAGGGCGCTTTTAAGCGTTGAATCTGAATTAAATTTGTTTGGGGATGAAAATTTTGCGCTGAATGATGTCACTATACATAAACGGGATACCTCGGCCATGATGATTATTCATGCTTATTTAAATGATGAATTTTTAAATTCTTACTGGGCTGATGGTCTTATTTTGGCTACTCCAACCGGTTCTACGGCATATTCTTTAAGTTGCGGTGGCCCTATTATCTTTCCTCGTTCGGGTAATATGGTAGTTACGCCAATATCCCCGCATAACTTAAATGTACGTCCAATCGTATTATCAGATTCCAACGTTTTGTCATTTGTAATAGAAGGAAGAAGTTCAAAGTATCTGCTTACCTGCGATTCCCGCACAGAAGTAATTGATACTACAGTAAGACTGACCGTAAAAAAAGCAAAATTTAACATAAATCTGATCAGGTTGAACAACGAAAACTATCTCACTACATTAAGAAACAAGTTATTATGGGGTATTGATACCCGTAATTACTAACAGACATTCGTGATTATAAATTTAAGAATGTTTTAAATGCGTATTTCAATACTAGTTTGTTTAATTCTGTTAATATCAGCTTTTGCTTCAGCTCAAACCTGGGAAGTTGGTGGGTTTGCAGGGGGCTCAGGATATATGGGTGATATAAATCCGCTTAAACCATATAAGGTTTCAGGTATGGCATATGGCGGACAAATTAAACGTAACCTGGACGGTTATTGGGCATTAAAATTAAATATTGCTCATGGCAAGATACAAGCTGACGATGCTGCTTCAAAAAATGCACATCAGTCAGAGCGCAACATCAATTTTTTTTCAGCTATCACCGAGGTATCCCTTCAAACAGAATTTAATTTTTTTAACTATTTTCCGGGTAGCTTACCTGGAAACGGAACAAGAAGGGCAACGCCGTTTTTATTCGCCGGGATTGGAGGGGTACTTTTTAATCCCAAAACCAAATATGGTGGTGATGTATATATTTTGAGAAACTACGTAACTGAAGGTGCAGACCTTTCTGAGAGATATAAAAAAAATGCTTTAAGTATACCCTATGGGGCAGGATACAAATACAACCTTACCGGTAATTTAAATTTAATTGCTGAGGCTGGTTTCAGAACGGCATACACTGATTTTTTAGATGACGTAAGCGGAAATTATCCAAATTATCTGGTTCCGAATTTTAACACAATTGATGGCGTGTTATCAGATCCTTCCCGCAACCAGGTAGGAAGGGCAGGTGCACAGCGAGGAGATTTCAGAAAGCGTGACACTTATTTTTTCACAGGTTTAAGCCTTACCTATACTTTTGTTTCCATAAAATGCCCAATGTTTTAATTTCTATTGTAAACCTTATTTATTCGCTTACCTTAAATTGAGCCATTTTATAACGCAATTAAATTTTACATTTGCGAATTCACAAAGGATTTTCTGAGTAACAGGTCAGACAACATACTTAGGTTATATTTAATGAGTTTACTCGAACAAATTGATGTCAGCAGATTACCCCGTCATGTTGCGATTATTATGGATGGGAATGGACGCTGGGCTAAAGAAAAGGGAAAACTGCGTGTTTTTGGCCATCAAAGTGGTGTTCTTTCTGTAAGAGATACTGTAGAAGGTGCTGTTAAATTAGGAATTCCGTTTTTAACCTTATATGCTTTTTCCGCCGAAAACTGGAATCGTCCAAAACTGGAAGTTTATGCGCTAATGGAGTTGCTTGTTTCTACTATCAGTAAAGAAACTAAAACACTTATGGAAAACGGGGTTAAGCTAAACGCCATCGGTAATTTAAAATCTTTGCCTCCAAGATGTATAAAACAACTAAATGAAACAATTAAAAAAACATCTGTCAACAGCAATTGCACTTTAACACTTGCTTTAAGTTATAGTTCCCGCTGGGAAATTACCCAAGCTGCACGCTCTCTTGCATTAGATGTAAAAGAAGGGAAATTGGAGCCGGCAGATATTGATGAGGATGTGTTTGAAAGCCGGTTAAGTACCGCAGGAATACCAGATCCCGAATTAATGATTAGAACTAGTGGCGAATACCGAATCAGTAACTACTTATTATGGCAGTTGGCTTACTCCGAATTATATTTTACCCCAAAACTATGGCCGGATTTTAGGCGGGAAGACTTTTACGAAGCTATATTCGATTTTCAGAAACGAGAAAGGCGGTTCGGAAAAACAAGCGAGCAGCTTTACCCTAATTTTTAAGTTTTGCTTCACATCAAACCACTACCAAAAAGGTTTAAACATGCTTTAAACCATAAACTGAACAAGTATTTTTTATGTTTAACATTTTTTAACAACTCATTGAGTTAATTTAGCATCGTTAATAAAGCAAAATGAATCGTATTGTAATTATCATATTTTTTCTTCTTTCAGGTTCGCAAGTTATGGCTCAATTCGGTCGTACTGCTTCACCAACAACGTTAAAGGCGGCCACTAATGAAGAGGCAACTTATCAAAATCCAAAAGAATATGTTATTGGGAACACTGTCGTAAGCGGTGCTCAGTTTCTTGATAAGGATGTGCTGATCACGATCTCAAAACTTTCCAAAGGCGAACGAATTACTGTACCAGGAGATGCGACATCCAATGCCATTAAAAACCTTTGGGCTCAGGGCTTATTTGATGATGTACAATTAAATGTGGCTGAAATAAAGGGTGATTCCATATTTTTTGAAATTGTGGTTATCGAACGTCCCAGATTAACACGTATTGAGTTAAAAGGCTTACGTAAAACCGAGTCTGAAGACGTAATGAAAAAATTGGATGATAAAAAAGGTAAAGTAGTGAATGAAAACCTGTTAAAAACATCTACGGATATTATTAAAAAGCATTTTAACGAAAAAGGTTATTTATTTACGGATGTTACAGTTTCGCAACGTAAAGATTCTACAGAAGCCAATAACCTGATTGTGGTTTTTAAAGTGGACAAGAAAGACAAGGTAAAAATAAATTCTATAGTGTTTACCGGCAACAAGGAGTTCAAAGATAAACAACTAAAAAAAACCTTAAAGAAAACAAAGGAAAGGGCATTTTACAAAATTTTTGGTGCGGGTAAATTTTTGCAGGAAAAATATGATGAAGATAAACTGACCATGATTTCTAAAATGCAGAACAAGGGTTACCGCGATGCTGAATTTCTAAATGACTCCATCTCCAGACATGATGAAAGTTCTATTGATATTAAGATTAATCTTCACGAAGGCCCTAAATATTATTTCGGTGACATTACATGGGCTGGGAATGCAAAATATTCAACCGATATTTTAAATCAGTTACTTGCCATTAAAAAAGGTGAGGTTTTTAGTGAGGAAAAGCTGAACAAGAAATTGAGCGGGCCGTCTGCTTCAGGCGAGGATATCAGTTCTTTATATCTAAACGACGGATATTTAACTTTTCAGGCAGACCCGGTACAAACTAAAATTTATGGTGATTCCATCAATCTGGAAATACGGATGTATGAAGGCCCACAGTATACCGTTAATAAAATTATTCTTAAAGGAAACGACGTAACTAACGATAAGGTAGTTATGCGGGAAATTAGAACCAAGCCCGGCCAGAAATTTTCTAAAGAAGCCATTGTAAGAAGCACAAGAGAAATTGCCCAGCTTGGAAATTTTGATGATCAGAAAACAGAACCAAAACCGATCAATATCAATCCCAACTCCGGTACGGTAGATATAGAGTACAACGTAGTTGAAAAATCATCAAGTCAAATAGAACTTTCCGGGGGTTTTGGTGGGGGGCGTATTGTTGGAACGCTGGGACTAACCTTTAATAATTTTTCTGTTAAAAACTTTCTTAACCTTAAAGACTGGAAAGGAATACCAAGCGGCGACGGCCAGAAATTAAGTATCCGTGGCCAAACAAATGGTAAATTTTACCAGTCATACAGTTTTTCTTTTTCAGAACCGTGGTTGGGGGGTAAAAAACCTCTTTACTTTGGTATCAGTGCGTTTACTTCGTTGCAATCTAACGGTTTAACGCTGGCCAATCCCGATTTGCAAAAGATCCGCTTAAACGGTGTTACCTTTTCCTTAGGACAGCGTTTAAAATGGCCTGATGATTATTTTAATACAAATACATCTTTAAATCTTCAGCAATACAAACTAAATAACTATAACGGTTTTCTTTTTTCGAACGGAACAGCTTATAATTTTAATTTAACTCAGGAAATTAGTAGAAATTCATTAGGAGGCTCGCCAATTTATCCTACCTCAGGCTCAAACCTAAAGCTTACGCTTCAGGCTACACCGCCTTATTCTTTATTAAATAACACCAATTATCGCATAGCCACAGACCAGCAAAAATTTAAGTATACAGAATACTTTAAATCAAAATTTGAAGCCCAGTGGTTTACCAGTATTTTTGGTAAGCTGGTTTTAAAGTCTCAGGCGCAATTTGGATTTCTCGGATCGTACAATAAAGCGGTTGGCCAATCGGCCTTCGAGCGGTTTAAATTAGGTGGTGATGGGATGCAGGGATTTGACTTTTTGCAAGGATCTGAAATAATTGCGATGCGTGGTTACACCAATAACTCAGTAATTCCTTTAGGCTCCAATCCGGATATTGCCCAACGTTCCGGTAGCCCGATCTTTAATAAATATGTTCTGGAATTGAGACATCCGGTTACTTTAAATCAGTCGGCAACCGTATTTGTTCTGGCGTTTGCTGAAGGTGGAAATACATGGAATTCGTTCAGGGAATTCACACCATTTAATATTCGTCGTTCAGTTGGAGTTGGTGCCAGAATTTTTCTTCCTATTTTCGGCCTGTTGGGCATAGATTATGGATATGGATTTGATAACATCCCGGGATCGCCTGATGCCAATAAAGGTCAGTTTCACTTTAGTATAGCGCAATCTTTAAGTGGAGGTTTTTAAATAATTATTAAAATAATCAGATGAAAAAAACTTTGATAATCTTATTTTGTGTTTTTGCGTTTAGCTTCGCAGCTTCAGCACAACGTTTCGCTTATGTGGATAGTGATTATATTCTAAAACATATTCCAGAATATAACGCTGCTCAAAAGCAATTGGATGCCTTGTCAGGCCAATGGCAAAAAGAAGTGGATACCAGGTTTGAAGCTATTGAGAAGCTTTACAAAACATATCAGGCAGACCAGGTTTTGTTAACCGAGGACATGCGCAAGCGTCGCGAAAGTGAAATAATTGAAAAAGAAAAAGAAGCAAAAGAATTTCAGCGTGTAAAATTCGGCTTTGAGGGCGATCTTTTTCAGCAGAGAACAAGGTTGGTTAAACCAATTCAAGAGAAAGTGTCTAAGGCTGTACAAGCTGTTGCTGATGCCCAGCAAATAGATATGATCTTTGATAAAAACAGCGAAATTATGCTATTGTATGCCAGTCCGCGTTTAGATAAGAGTAATGATGTGATCACCCGGTTGGGATATAAACCAGGTGTATTCGTTAAACAATAAATTTAAAATTGTAAATCCAAAAACAAACCAAACAATAAAAATGAAAAGTATCATTAAAGTAGCCGTAGTTGCGGTAGGATTATTATTTGCAGGAAATGCGGTTAATGCCCAGCAAAAGTTGGGACATATCAATTCAGCGGATCTTTTACAGGCTATGCCGGAGATGAAAACGGCCGACGCATCTTTTAAAACTTTTGCTACGGCAAAGCAATCTACATTAGAAAAAATGGATGCCGAGCGCCAGAAAAAAATTACGGTTTATCAGGAAAAAGCAAAAACAATAAGTGAAGCGAATAAGGATGGTGTTTCTAAAGAATTGCAAACATTAGCTACCGAAATCCAGGATCTGGAAAAACGCCTTGGCGTATCTCAGCAAAAATCTGAAGAGGAGTTGCAGGCAAAACGTACAGAGCTTTACCAGCCTGTTTTTAAAAAGGCGGAAGATGCGGTTAAAGTAGTGGCCAAAGAAAAGGGGTATGCCTATGTGTTTGATATTTCTCAGCCGGGTGTGGTTTATTTTGATGGCGGCGATGATATGCTTGCGGCTGTTAAAGCAAAATTAGGTATTACAGCAGCAGTAGCTGTACCTAAAAAATAAATTTATAGAAAAATAAAATGGATGCGGGGCAACAAGCTTCGCATTTTTTTTGCGTTTAATGTTTGCTTATGGCTTAAAGCTGATTGTTCATAACTCTTAACCTTCAACCGCATGAGTTCTTCCTTACCTATCGGCATATTTGATTCCGGAATTGGCGGTTTAACAGTTGCTGCGGCGATCAGTAAAATCCTTCCTAACGAACAACTGATTTACTTTGGCGATACCGCTCATTTGCCTTACGGTGATAAATCGCCGGAAGCAATAAAAGATTACAGTATCAAGATCGCCCGCTTTTTAATTAGCCAGGATTGTAAGATGATTGTAATCGCGTGCAACACCGCTTCATCCCATGCGTATTTTTTGCTTAAAGAGGAGATCGGAAATTTGCTCCCTGTTATCAATGTGATCGATCCGGTGGTTGCTTCATTAGTTTCCAAAAAAAAATACCGTAATGTGGGAGTTATCGGAACCCGGTCTACCATACAATCAGATATTTATGCCAGTAAAATTGCTTTGTCGGATCCTTCAATAGAAGTTCGCTCTCTTGCAACGCCTTTGTTAGCGCCCATGATTGAAGAGGGCTTTATAAACAGCAACATTAGCTTTACCATTATAAATTCTTATTTGTCATCTCCCAAACTCAAGAATATAGACAGCCTTGTTCTTGCCTGTACCCATTACCCGCTTATAAAAACTGAAATTGAGCAATATTATCAGGGTAATGTAGACATTATAAATACCGCGGAAATCGTTGCCGATCATGTTAACGACAAGTTAACCGCCTTGCACCTTTTAAATACAAGTAAAACCCGGCAACACCGGTTTTATGTATCAGATTACACCAAATCGTTTGAAGAAAGCACTCGATATTTTTTTGGGAAAGAGATACATCTTAAACAACAAGACGTTTAGATTTAAGATTTTTTAACAAACATCCTACTTAATACGGGAAAAGGTTTAGCTACTTAGATAAAAATTGTAATTTTGCGGCGTCATAACCCACTATGAGCGATCAAATAAAACACGAATGCGGTGTTGTCCTTATCCGCCTTTTAAAACCTCTTACTTACTACCAGGAAAAATACGGGACATCCCTTTACGGATTAAACAAACTGTATTTACTAATGGAAAAACAGCATAATCGCGGCCAGGATGGTGCCGGGATAGCAACCATTAAACTTGATGTAAAACCAGGGAACCGGTACATAAGCAGATACCGATCGACAGGTGCCAATGCGGTCGCAGAAATTTTTGAGTACGTTCAAAACAAATTTGCCGATGTTCAAAAAACAAATCCCGAATTATTAAAGGATGCGGTTTGGTTAAAGGAGCATATCAGTTTTACAGGCGAAGTTTTGATGGGCCATTTGCGTTACGGTACCCATGGAAAAAACAGTATCGAAAGCTGTCACCCATTTCTTCGTCAAAACAATTGGATGACACGTAACCTGGTGATATCCGGTAATTTTAACATGACCAATGTAGACGAACTGCTCGAGCAATTGTTTGAGTTGGGCCAGCATCCTAAAGAAAGAGCGGATACCGTTACTGTGCTTGAAAAAATAGGTCACTTTCTGGATACAGAAAACCAGGAGTTGTTTGATGAATTTAATAAAAAGGGATTTTCTAACGCACAAATAAGCCACGAAATAGCGGATAACCTCGACGTAACCAAAATCCTCCGCCGCTCTGCCAAAAGCTGGGACGGTGGGTATACAATCAGTGGGATTTTTGGGCATGGAGATGCTTTTGTTATGCGTGATCCCGCCGGAATCCGCCCGGCTTTTTATTACATAGATGATGAAATTGTGGTTGTTACCTCAGAGCGACCTGCTATTCAAACTGCTTTTAACGTTCCGTTGGAGAGTATAAAGGAAATTAAGCCCGGCCATGCCCTCATCATTAAAAAGAACGGTAAAATATCCGAAGAGCAGTTTCGTGAGCCGGATGTTCAAAAATCATGTTCATTTGAGCGGATATATTTCTCACGCGGAAGCGACGCATCTATTTATAGGGAACGAAAACAATTGGGACGATTACTTTGCAAACAACTTTTAAATTCTGTTGACAATGATTTAAAGAACACTGTATTCTCCTACGTACCAAATACGGCTGAAGTAGCTTTCTATGGGATGGTTGAAGGGATTAACAAATATGTTAAGACGTTGCAGAAAGAAATTCTATTAAAACGCAAAGACAAGATATCTGACGAGGAGTTGGAAAGTGTTTTAAACATAGCACCAAGATTTGAAAAAATTGCCATAAAGGATGTAAAACTAAGAACCTTTATTACCCAGGATGCAGACAGGCAGGATATGGTTGCACATGTTTATGATACCACGTACGGGGTTGTAAAACGTGGTTCGGATACATTGATTGTTTTAGATGACTCCATTGTACGCGGAACGACCCTCAAGCAAAGTATATTAAAAATTCTGGATCGTTTGGGGCCTAAACGGATCATCGTTGTTTCGTCTGCCCCACAAATTCGTTATCCGGATTGTTATGGAATTGATATGTCCAGACTGGGTGAGTTTGTAGCATTTGAAGCGGCAATTGCGTTACTTAAAGAAAACGGCATGGACCAGGTAATTAAATCTACCTATCAGAAATGTGTGGCTACACAATATCTGGAAAAAGAGGAAACAGACAATTATATAAAGGCCATTTATGAGCCCTTTTCTGATCAGCAGATTTCTGATAAAATTGCCTCTATCATCACACCAAAAGAAGTAGAAGCGAAAGTAGATGTTATCTACCAGACTCTTGATAACTTACACATAGCTTGTCCGCACCATTTAGGCGATTGGTATTTTTCTGGGAATTATCCAACCAAAGGCGGAAACAAAGTGGTGAACCGTGCTTTTATGAATTGGGTAGAAGGAAAAAATCAACGTGCTTATTAAGTTTGGAGTTGGCAGTTAAAAGCCTGGAGTTGACAGCTGGAATTAATTAAATTTTTACAAGTATTGAATATTGCTTCGTTCCATTTCTCAAAACTAATATTTTAAATCTCACACTTACATCAGTGATTGCCCGGATGCCAGGTTATAAATTAGCCTTAGAGCAAAAGCGATGATCAATAATCCGGCTACAAGGTTAAGGCGGGCTATTGATTTTTCTTTAATGCGGTACCTGAGCTTGTTGGCATAATAAGCCTTAACAACATCCACACTAAACTGAGTAATTAATATCGCACTATAAAACGGAAGAATGTTTTTAGCCTGGAATTCACCTGCCACCGAAATTATTCCGCTGGTTATGCTTACCCAGTACAACAAGATGGCCGGGTTTAAAATGCACATAAAAAATCCTTTAAAGAAGTAACCGGTATTGTGCCTTTTAGAGGTAGTTTTTTCGTAATTGATTTTTACTTTTTTAAATAAATAATAAAAGCCGATCACTAATAAAATAACACTTCCTGTAAGTCCGAGAGGAAGCCGGTATTTACTTTCAAGGATCAGGAAGGACGATCCGAATACGGTTATGGCAACATAAAATATATCACTGACAAGTACACCGCCAGCTAAAGAAACACCCGCATAAAATCCCTTTTCAATACTGGTTTTAATTAATGCGAAAAATACCGGCCCTGTTAAAAAAGAAAGTACAATCCCTAAGCCAATTCCTGATATTATCGATTCGAGCATTCTGATTTAAAATCTCTATTGTTGCGAATATGCGATTTATAGCTTAAACATTGTATTTAATATAATCCATGGTAGAGAAAATAATTAATTTTTGCATAGTTTCAAAATTTTCGTTTATGTTAGAGTTACATTAAGCAAACTTTTTATATGAATCCAAAAGATCACAAAAATTACGGCTCCGCACTCTACACACTAATAACAGTGTTTTTTTTCTGGGGTTTTGTTGCGGCAAGCAATGGTATTTTTATACCTTTTTGTAAAACGCATTTTAGTTTAACTCAGTTTGAATCCCAATTAATTGATTTCACATTCTATGGTGGATATTTTATTGGGTCGTTAATCTTGTTCTATGCATCTAAACTGAGTAAAATTGATATTCTAAACAAACTTGGTTATAAAAATGGAATCGTACTTGGATTGCTCATTTCTGCAGCCGGAGCTTTGCTTATGGTTCCTGCGATTAACTCGGGGTCATTTTCATTTATCTTAACCTCCTTCTTTTTCGTGGCAATTGGTTTCTCACTTCAGCAAACCGCGGCCAATCCGTTTGCGGTGGCGCTCGGAACCCCACAAACCGGGGCAAACCGTTTAAATTTAGCAGGGGGTGTAAATAATTTTGGAACCCTGTTGGGGCCAATAGTAGTAAGTATAATTTTATTCGGAACCGCCAGTAGCGCAGTCGCTAAAGATGTTGAAATTTCTTCCATCAATACATTGTATTATATTTTGGCCGGCCTATTTGTTGCCGTTGGGATTTTCTTTTATGTTTCTGATCTTCCTAAAGTAACCAGCGATGAAAAGATTGAATCAAGCCCAAAAACAAATGTTCCGCTATTAATTATTTTTGTTGCGTTTTTGTTAATTCTGGCTTCTGGTCCGTTAACAGACATGACGGGTCTAAGCAAAACCATCTTTGTTTATTCGTCTTTAGCTATCATTGTATTAACACTGCTTTTATCATTAAATTCTGCCGCTAAAGATGGAAATGGCTGGGGCGCCATGCAATATCCTCAGCTGATCTTGGGTATGCTCGCCATTTTTACTTATGTAGGTGTGGAGGTCGGTATTCAAAGTAACATGGGCGCATTGTTAAAACTGCCGGAGTTTGGAGGTTACAATGAATCTGTTATTGCGCCTTTTATTTCCTTATACTGGGGCAGTTCCATGATAGGCCGTTGGACAGGTGCCATCAGTGCATTTAACCTGCAAAAAAGCACCAAACGCGTACTTACTGTTATAGTTCCTTTTGTAGCCTTCGGAATAATTTTATTCTTTAATTATTTAAACGGAACCCAGATAGAGCAGTTCTTTTTATATGGGATTTGTGTAGCGATTTTAGTTGTAGGATTTTTCTTTAGCCAGGAGAAGCCGGCAAAAACTTTAGCTACTTTTGCTGTTTTGGGTGTTATAGCCATGATTATTGGTTTGGTTACCACCGGCCAGATTGCAACCTTCGCTTTTATAAGTGGTGGTTTAGCTTGTTCTATCATGTGGCCCTGCATCTTTTCTTTATCTATTACGGGCTTAGGTAAATACACCAGCCAGGGGTCATCATTTTTAATCATGATGATTTTAGGAGGCGCAATTATTCCGCCTGTGCAAGGTATTTTAGCGGATAACAGCGGTATCCACTTTTCTTATGTAGTTCCGGTAATCTGTTTTGCCTACCTGGCCTATTTTGCCTGGAAAGTAACCGGTGTGTTAAATAAACAAGGAATTGACGTCAGTAAAATTGAAACGGAAAGTGCGCATTAATGGCTGTTAAATTAAGTTTCGATCAAATATTCATGAACTTAGCCGCCGACCTGGCACAACGCTCTCATTGCGTAAAAGCTCAGGTCGGCGCAGTTCTTACCAAAGACACCCGGATTATTTCAATCGGCTATAACGGGCCGCCTGCAGGTACGCATAATTGCGATGTAGAATGGCCGGAAACCGGTTGCCCGCGGGATTCAAGAGGAAGTTGTTCTCTAGCGCTTCATGCAGAGGAAAATGCGATTTTATATGCAGTAAAAAACGGCGCCGGATTGCAGGGCTCTACATTATACATAACCCTTTCTCCTTGCTTGCCTTGTGCCCGGATCATCTATTCTTCAGGTGTCAAAAAAGTATTTTATCAAAACTCTTACGCCGGGTTTAAAGGATTGCAAAGTGATGAAGGCGTTGATTTTTTAAACAAATTTGGGATTGAAGCCTTAAAGTTTGAATCCGTATTGGTTTAAATTAGGATAGAATAATCCTATAATCCACTGACATAAGTCCCTTGTCAACTCTTGAATAAACAGTTAAGTTTGTAATTCATATAAGAATACATGTCTTTAAAAACTGAAAACGTTCAATGCCTCATCATAGGTTCCGGCCCGGCTGGTTACACGGCTGCAATTTATGCCGCCCGTGCCGATTTAAAACCGGTTATGTACACGGGCATTGTGCCTGGGGGGCAACTAACGCAAACCACAGATGTAGATAACTTTCCGGGATATCCAAACGGTGTTATGGGTCCGGAAATGATGGAAGATCTGCGAAAACAAGCCGAACGCTTTGGAACGGATATCCGTTTTGGATATGTTACTTCAGTAGATTTTTTAGGAACTCCTCATAAAATTATAGTAGACGAGTCGCATACTATTTATGCAGATACAGTGATCATCGCAACCGGTGCCACCGCAAAATGGCTGGGTTTAGAAAGTGAACAAAAATACAATGGTTTTGGTGTTTCTGCCTGCGCAGTTTGCGACGGCTTCTTTTTTAAAGGCCAGGATGTAGCGATTGTTGGGGCTGGAGATACAGCCGCTGAAGAAGCCACTTACCTTGCTAAACTTTGTAAAACGGTGCACATGCTTGTTCGCAGGGATGAGTTCAGAGCGTCTAAAGCGATGCAGCATCGTGTTTTAAACACACCTAACATTATCATTCATTACAATTCAGACACGAAAGAAATTCTTGGAAATGGGAAAAATGTGACAGCGGTAAAAATTCTTAACAATGTTACCGGAATTGAAACGGACATACCTATAGAAGGATTTTTTGTAGCCATTGGTCATACACCCAATACCGAAATTTTTAAAGGCTGGTTGGACATGGACGAAACGAATTACCTTATCACACAGCCCAACAGTACAAAAACAAACGTTGAAGGTGTTTTCGCTTGCGGCGATGCACAGGATAAAATTTTTAGGCAAGCCATTACCGCAGCAGGTACCGGCTGTATGGCTGCGCTGGAAGCTGAACGTTTTCTAGCTTCCAGGGAATTACAGCCGGAAGTAATAAAAAATTCGGAAGAAGTATAATTCATTCTTTAAAACTTTAAACACCATTTACTGTACTTAGTAAAATCAATAATTATTATGGGAAAAGGGGATATTAAAACCAAAAAGGGAAAGATTACTAATCATAGCTTCGGCAAACGCAGACTTCATGACGTAACTGTTAAGAAGAAAGATGTCCCGGAGGTAGCTGAACCTGTTAAAAAGAAATAGAAATTGCCCCATAATTCTGGGGCATTTTTTTTAAATTAACTTCCAATGCGATTATTAAATTTCCGTACCCGTACTGCTTTATTATTAATCATTTCTGGCGCAACAATTCTGTTTTTAATATTTATGTTCTTTTACATCAGAAAGCAATTTTTTATTACCAGAACAGAACTAAGCGATGATGTAATGATTGAAAAAATTACGGCAATGGGAAAACTTGAGTTGGTTAAGTACACGATGAAAGATGTACTGGAAAGAAAAGAGATCAGAACGTTTCTTCCCGATAAAAAAATCTTGTTTGTGGCGGCCGGCGAAGTGGCCGGATGTATTGATCTCACCAAAGTAAAAAGATCTGATATTATTCCATATGGATCTGATTCACTTACCATCAGGTTGCCTGCCCCGGAGATCTGCTATTTTAAGCTGGACCACCAACGGTCAAAAGTGTATGATGTTTCTGGTGTGTTGTTCCCGGATGATTCCAAGGACATGGTTGAAGGAATTTATAAAATTGCCGAACAAAAGATCTTACAGAACGCCCGTGATCAGGATATTTTGGGAAAAACGAAAGAAAACGCTAACCTCATCTTTAAACCGATGCTGGAAAACATCTCCGGGAAAAAAGTTGGCGTCGTATTCAATTAACAGATGTGACAACAAGGTTAATTCGTTGGCTATATTTATTTAGATTTAGATCCTGAACCATCAACTTCATTAAACAGGATAAAATGAAATATTCAATTACTGTTATTTTCCTTCTGGCTTTATCCATTTTTTTAAATTCCTGCGGTTCCGGCGATAAGCCTGATAATCTCAAACAACAACCTCCTGCTAAAATTACTGTACAGCCACCCTTCCGGTTTCATAAGGCCATTGAAGTAAAGCCGGGCCTTACGCTTGATGTTGTAAGCTGGGGAAGAGGCTCGGAATCCGTTGGCGCTTATCTTATTTTAAGATCCGATTCGACGCATTTAAAATACCGTTCCTTATCCGGCGAACTGGACGGAAAGATTGTAGACGTTTGGAACATGGACATGGATTCTGACGGCAACCCGGAATTATATATACAGGCGCAGGGAGAAGGAGAAGGATCGCACCTCAATATGTACGTTTATGAGTATTCGGAAAACGGATCATCAGAAAAAATCAATTTTCCAAACTTAAGTAATTCAAGTAAAAAAGGTTACAAAGGGGGCGATTCTTTATACATTAAAGATGATAAGCTGATGCGTGAATTTCCTGTCGCAAATGCGGATGAAAATAATACGAAACCATCCCCGGAAGTTAAAAAAGTACTTCAATACGGATTGAGAAATAATAGTTTTACGGTGGATGAGGTTAAAGAGAAAGAGCAAACTAATAATTAATGCTTTTCATGTATGGCCTGACTCTGCAACTGTTCTTTAAAAAGGTTAATTAATCTCAGTTTTAAACTGCTTTTCCAATCGCTCCAGGTTTGCAATCATATCTTCCAACCGTGATTCTTCTTTACGGATATACCTTTTCATCAAAAAGAAAAAGCAAAATAAAATCCAGCTTAACGTAAAAATTAAGCCAATTGCAGCAACCCAAACCGGCACCAAAAATGCGATTTCAACAAAATAGAGCAAAAACCCAAGGCTTAAAAACAAAGTATAGATATTGTATTTACGGGTGTTAAACTTGTACCGGTCGCTCTTGTACTTTTTTAAATAGTCAATATAATCTTTTGGTTTATTCAACAAAGTATCGTCTTTTATTCTAAAATAATCCTTTAACTGCACATATAAATAATAAAAACAACAACCGATTATAATAAGCATCGCCAGGTGTGTGGTCCACATTTTAAAAGGGCTACTAATCCATACATACATAAGCACGGCGATGGCCAGAAATATCCCCATTAACTCCATCATTAATTTATTCGCAAAGCCATTCTTTGTTTTGCGCAGTTTGATCAATACGTCCTCCTCACTGACTTTCGGCAGTGTTATCTGATTATGCCAGATATCTTTCAGTGCTTCAAAATCTTTCATACTTATTATATAGTTCGGTCAGTTTTTGTTTTATGCGGTGGATTTTCACCCGCAAATTACCTTCAGTAATGCCAGAGATCTGTGCAATTTCAGCGTATGGCAATTCATCTAAAACCATAGTGATAATTATTCGCTCATTTTCCTCCAGATGCGAAATGCATTTGTAAAGTGTTTCAACCTGCTCTGGTTTTTCTGAAACTTCTTCACTCTTGTTATCCATTATCTGGTTTGTGAGTTCTTCTTTACCCTGCCGCTTTTCAACGCGTAAATAAGAAAGGCAGGTGTTAACGGCAATCCGGTAGATCCAGGTGGAGATCATAGCCTGGTTCCGAAATTTTTCAAGGTTTTGCCAAACTTTCAGAAATGTTTCCTGCATCAGGTCATTGGCAGAATCATCACTGCCGGTGTAACCATAGCATAAATGATATATTTTTTTTGAGTTTGCCTGGAAAATTTCTTTAAAAAGTACTTCTTTGTTCAGCATTTGATCTTCAATAATTAGATGTATCTGTACAGCTAATGTTACATTAATGTCAAATATAACTGCTTGGGTTTATCCATTTGATTTTATCCGATGCTTGCAAGAGCAGGTTATCAAACTCTTTTTTGTAATCAAATTCAAGGTCTTCGTGTAATTTTTTAAGTATGCCTTGCATCTTATCAATTTGCCGCAAAAATAGGGCTTGAAGCGGTTTATGGCGTGTTTGGGTATCCGCGTATTGTACAAAACATCTGCAAAACCAAAGCAGAAGTTCCATTTCAACCTGTTTGGAGGAGGTAAACTTCGCATGCCGGTTTAAAATTCTTAATATTTTTCTTAAACTTTTACTGCTTTGATAATATGGCCGGGGCAAAACTTTAAAATCTTCTTCCAGGTAACTTTTAACCTTTTCCGCGTAAGCAAGCGGATCATCCGAATCAAACAACAGGTAGTTGAGCAGTTCCTTACTCTCTTTCTTATACTTGGCCAATCGTAAACACAGATCGGTTAACTGTTCTACCGAAAGCCCACTTAACTCCCTTTTAATTACTGTTAGTTTCTCAGGCTTCATGTTTGATAGCATTTGCACAGCAAATCTAATTAATTACTTTTGTTGCTATACACCAGCCGGATTTCATGAAGCTTAAAAACATTGGTTTAATTGTTCTCATCCCTATTTCTATTGCTGCAATCCTTGCTTTTCTTAATCACTATAACTTAGTATCAGTTCCTCAAACGGTTCTTTTTTTTTCCAGATGGCTGGCCATTGCCGCTTTGTTTTTATATGGGTTTCATAAAAAGACCTTAACAACCTGGATCCTGGTTTCGATGGTTGTCGGTGCGGAGATTGGTCATGATTTCCCGGAGATCGGCATGAAACTGCAGGTACTTAGCAAGGTGTTTTTGAAGATGATCAAGACGATTGTAGCTCCCTTGCTCTTCGCCACACTGGTTTATGGTATAGCCGGTCATTCAGATTTGAAACAGGTTGGCCGGATGGGATGGAAGTCGATACTGTATTTTGAAGTGGTCACTACAATCGCCCTTTTTATAGGTCTGGCAGCTATTAATATTTCTCAGGCGGGCGTAGGAATTAAACTTCCGCCAGGCTCCAAAGAAGAATTGCCAATCGTAGCACCTCAAACATTAAACGACATTATTCTGCACATTTTCCCGGAAAACGTTGCAAAATCCGTTGCTGAAGGGCAGGTCCTTCAAATTGTAGTTTTCAGTATCATTTTCGGAATAGCGCTGGCCATGGTTAGAGAAGATAAACGTCAGCCTGTTTTAAAATTTACCGAAAGTTTATCAGAGGTGATGTTTAAATTCACCAACATCGTCATGTATTTTGCCCCCATAGGCGTAGGAGCGGCTATCGCGTATACCGTTGGGCATATGGGTTTGGGCATTTTAGTTAATCTTTTCCAGTTACTTATAACCCTCTACGTAGCGCTTTTCGTATTCCTCCTTGGTGTTTTGTTACCAATCGCATTAATTGTTGGTGTGCCCATTAAAAACTTTTTAATGGCTATTGCCGAACCGGTATCTATCGCTTTTGCGACTACCAGTTCAGAAGCGGCGTTGCCAAGGGCGATGGAAGCGATGGAAAGAATTGGTGTTCCACGAAAAATCGTCGCTTTTGTAATGCCCACCGGCTATAGCTTTAATCTTGATGGTACCACGCTTTATCTTTCGCTTGCCGCGATATTTGTAGCCCAGGCCGCCGGGATGCCGTTAACTTTTGGTCAGCAGATATTAATTGTATTTACATTGATGCTTACCAGTAAAGGCGTTGCGGGTGTTCCAAGAGCTTCCCTCGTTATTTTACTGGGAACAGCAGCTTCATTTGGAATGCCTGTTTGGCCTATATTTATTATTCTGGGAATAGATGAGCTGATGGACATGGCCCGTACGTCGGTCAACGTAATCGGTAATTGCCTGGCAACGGTGGTAATCGCCAAGTGGGAAGGGGAGTTTAACCCTCCTTCAGAATTAGCTGCCGCCAATGAAGACCGGATCTACAGTATTAAAGAAGATGTGATTGAAAAATGAGGAAGAAGACGTGCAAATGAGAAATGAATAAAGTTGTACTGAGAAAGATATATCGCTGATAACTGAAACCTGAAACCTGATACCTCTTACCTGATACCTCTTACCTGAAACCTGATACCTCTTACCTGATACCTCTTACCTAATCCCTAAAAATTAAAAATGAGCGACAGATCAAAAAAAATATTCCTGGCAATTTGCATCATCACGCCTTTGCTTTTATACTGTGTTTATTACTACAGTATCATGATAAAAAATGCGCCTTACCGCTTTTCTGACTTTGAATCTATTACGTATAAATATGGGTTAGGAGATAGCCTGGTTAACCAGTACAATTCCAAGACCGGATCATATCAATATGTAAACAGTAATGATTCATTGGTAAAGACCAACGTTAAATTAAGAAAGGACGACCTGCTTTACCTTCACAGAAAAGCCTCAGAAAACGGTTTCTGGAATTTTCCTGAAGTGCTTGAAAACAGTACCTCCACTAAGCAAAACGTCCGTTCTCCGCATTATTACATTGAATTTAAATACAAAGATAAAACCAAGCATGTTTTGTACGATGCCGCATACAGCGATAATGTAAAATTGGGCGACGCCGCTAAACAACTTGCCAAAGAGATCAGCAGCATGATCAATGATGCGCAGGACAGGCAATAAGAGATTAAGACAACAGTTATATTTAACATACCTATCGCTGATCTCAAAATTTTTCAATTGAAATTTTTGCTTAAAACCTCTTAATGTAGTGGGATCTTTAAAGGAATGTATAAATTTAAAAAGTTCTTTATCCGAATCTCATGCGAATCAAAAGATCAACCATTTTAGTTTTTATTTTCTTAAGCTCTCTTCAGGCCTTTTCCCAAAATAAAGCTACTTCTAAATGGACCAACCTGTTTAATGGCAAAAACCTGCAGGGCTGGAAACAATTGAATGGGAAAGCGAAGTATGAGGCAAAGAACGGAGAGATCATCGGTACTACCGTAAGCGATGAGCCAAATTCCTTTTTAAGTACCGAAAAAACATACGGAGATTTTATTCTTGAACTGGAGGTGTTGGTTGATACATCCATGAATTCGGGCATCCAGTTCAGGAGCCTAAGTCTACCGGATTACCAGAACGGCCGTGTGCATGGCTACCAGATGGAAATAGATCCGGCAAAAAGGGCCTGGAGCGGCGGCATCTATGATGAAGCCCGTCGCGGCTGGCTTTACCCGCTGGAACTAAACCCGGAAGGGAAGAAAGCTTTTAAAAACAATACATGGAATAAATACCGTCTTGAAGCGATTGGCCATACCATTCGTACCTGGATAAACGGGATTCCAACTGCTCACCTGATTGATGACCTGACCAAAGAAGGTTTCATTTCTCTCCAGGTGCATTCAATAGACAAAGATACACAGCCCGGCAAAACGGTTCGCTGGCGTAATGTGCGCATCCAGACTGGTAACCTGAAAGCAAGTCCGCCGGACGATATTTTTGTGGTTAACCTGGTACAGAATGATCTTTCGGTACAGGAAAAGAAGAATGGTTACTCTTTATTGTGGGATGGAAAAACAAGCAATGGCTGGCGTGGGGCCTACAAAACTTCTTTCCCTGAAAGTGGGTGGGAAATGAAGGATGGTGTTTTAAGTGTGGTAAAATCAGGCGGTGCCGAAAGTACCAATGGCGGTGATATTGTTACTGAAAAGGAATTTTCTGCTTTTGAGCTGAAGTTTGATTTCATGCTGACTGAAGGCGCCAACAGCGGCGTGAAATATTTTGTGACTGAAACTGAAGGAAACAAAGGTTCGGCGATTGGTTTGGAATACCAGATTTTGGATGACGCCATACACCCGGACGCTAAACTGGGACGGGAAGGAAACCGGACACTGGCTTCGTTGTACGACCTGATCGCTTCTGAGAAAATCCCTGCCTCACTAAAAAAAATAGGCGAATGGAACCAGGGAGTTATCCGGGTTTTTCCGGACAACCGGGTAGAATACTGGCTGAACGGGTACAACGTTTTAAAATACCAGCGGGGATCAAAAGAGTTTATGGATTTAGTAGCAATCAGTAAATATAAAGACTGGAAGAATTTTGGAATGGCTCCAAAAGGCCGGATCCTGTTACA
>JACMND010000183.1 GCA_014378705.1 Pedobacter sp.
ACAAGGTCATATTTTTTTAAACTCGCTTTTTGAGTAGCATCAGAAAACGTAACAAAATATATTTTTGTTCCACTTTTATTGAAAAAAAAGGCATTTTTATCCTCACTACTTGCCCCTTTGGCCCCTGGTATTACCGAAAGTATTTTCTTTCCCGTAACTATGTTTTTTAAATACGAAATATCCTCATCAAAAACACCTATAGTATCTCCGCTTGATGAGAAGGCAACTATTTGTGTAGCTTTTATTGATGTGTTTACATGTCGATAGGCTTTCATCCTGAAAAGGTCAACACTCTTGTACAAACTGTCCTCTGTCATGATATTCAGCTTCCCATCCGTATATTTATACTCCAGGCTGCTCATTAATTCAGATCCCAAATCTGCTACTTCTCGCCTGAAAATCTGGTTCTGCTTACCCGATTTTACATCCAGTTCCATAATTTCGTTCACTACAGTAAGGTAAATTTTTCCGGTTTGGCTGTTCATTATTCCTCCGGTTATAGTGTTCTTCGCTTTAAATTTCCATGCTAGAGCGGATTTGCTTGGGATATTGCCTTCATACAACCAAGCGTCATGAACACTGGTCTCTCCAACCTCCTCTATGGCTAAAAATTTATCACCGTTTGTTGCCGGTATAAGGCGTTTGCGTGAATTCTCCCACAAAACATTAATATCGCTTCCCTCTATTGAATATAAAGCTTTAACTACCTGCTGTTCGGCACGGTACTCAATAAAAAATTGCTTTCGTCCGGGCAAATAGGCCATGACTGTACCATTATTAGGTACCGTTTTACGTGCCGTAATTTTAAAATCATTGCTTATAATCCGTAAAGCGCCAGTTGTTGCTAGCGCAATTTGGCTGTCATCCAGCTTGAAAAACTTCGGGTCACCGGTACTCTCTACACCATCAGCAACAGACGCTATATACTGGTTTGTCTTCGGGTCAATCAAATAAACAGTATTACTACCTCCCAAACTTCTCCCACATAAAAGCGCTTTACCGTCATTGCTAAAAATGAGCGTTTTCACGTAAGTCCTATCCGAGGTTTGCCAAAGCTCTTTACCGCTTACCGTATTATATGAAATCAAATTTTGCTCTGAACTGATAACAATCTGGGTACCATCCGGGCTTATAGCATAATCATTCATTTTTTCTGAAAGGCTGGCAAAAGTGTACAGTTGTGTACCTGTTTTTGCATTCCACATAATCACCTTATTGTATTCAGCGCTAAAAAGGTAGCTTCCGGTAGCATCTAATTTAAGATTTTCTGTGCCAGATGAATGCCCACTCGGAATGGTAATGCCGCCCAATTGTGCCGATGCTGTTAATGAAATACAGAGGATAATTAATGTAAAAATTTGTTTCATAAAGCGGTTGGTAAGCTTATAAATATGTTTTAAAAATTTGATTTGCTTGGAGACAATAATTTTATTTTGGGCGTTCGGGCGGGCTTTCCGTTACAATCTTTTTGCCCGAAGAAAGAGGGCAAAAAGGATTTTCACTACAATCCCTAACGCAAAACCTATCAAACTCAAAACATTCGCTAAATGCTTTACCAACTATATATAAATCTAACTCAATCAGGCATATTTTGGATTAAAAGCATCTTTAATTTACTTCATAACCTCTACCGGAAAATCATTCCCTAACCCATAACTAGCGGGGTATTGCGCCGATCCATTGTATTTTTTCATCAATGCCGGTACACCGGTTTGCAGAAAATTCTTAAGCCCGTTTACTGTAACCATCTTATTATTTGCGGCTTCCCCTTTCAGTGCCTGAAGTAAAACGTAGGTAAATGCACCATGCCCTAATTGCGAAAATTCATTGGCGAACTGCTGACTTCCGCTGGCGGCTATCCAATGGGTGCCTGTACTGCGTGCTACAACCGCCAGGCTTTTTTGCTGGTTGGCATCATTGGTCATAAGTTGAGCAAAGGCACCGGCACTCTGGCAGGCATCCAAAATAAAAACCTGCTTTTGGGCAGCGATATCAATAGCATACTGCTGGAGCAGTTTCGATGGAATCCCTTTTTGAGACAGCGTTTCATCTACATTTTTCAGATCAGCTACATCAGTCGGAACTAAGTAGAATTCTTTGTTTTTTTCGCTGATCACACCATGACCGGCATAATAAAATACCAACACATCTTGTGGCTTGGCATTTTGCTGTACCTCTTTAAAGGCTTTCTCAATTCCTAATTTGTTTGCTTTTTCATCCGTAACAAAATAGGTTTTGGTGTTGCTGATTATCGTTTTAGCTCCCAATTCAGTTTCGTCTTTAAATGCTTTGGCATCCGCTAAAGCGTAATTAAGGCTCAATTTTTCGTTCTGATATTTGTTGATCCCCACTACAATTAAATGAAGGGTGGCATTTTTATCTACGGCATCAATAATCCCATTGGCATTTACTTTAGCCGGTACATTTGCAGGAGTATTTCCATTAGCAAAATTCACTAAAATTTCATCAGGGTCACTCTCCGTTCGCTGACTGTTCAGAGCCACTGCACGAATGGCATTAGCTCCCGGAAGTAGGTTAAGGGTGTATTTTTTTGTTTCGTTACCAGATACATTATCCGTAACAAATAAGCCCCGGGTAGCCAGATTCACGATCTTCCCGTTATGGAACAAACGGATCTCGTCAATTTTATCATCCTCCGCAGAAGCGGTTACCGTAATTTCTGCTAAGCCTGTTGTGTTCTGATAGGCGGGTATTTTATCATCAACCACATTTAAATTACGTTGCTTTTCTGCGTATTGTATTTTTACTATCGGAGCAGTTTTAATGGTATTGATATCAATATCAACCTTATCCAGCTTCTCACCATTTAAAAGCCTCGATAATAATTTAGGGGTATACAGTTTTTCGTATAAAACACTTAGGGGGAAATAACTTAAGCCCTTTACAAAATACATATCTTCCTGGGCTTTGGCCGAGGCTTCAAATCGTCCGTCGGGGGTAATCACTGCCCAATCCGAAGTTTTGGGATTGGGGTAAAGAGTCGCTAATAAAGTATGCTCTTTTACATCCCACAGTTTGATGAAATATTCGTTAGAATTAGTAAATAGGTACTTCCCGTTTTTAGTAAGGGATATTCCCTCAACCGCCTGTAAGTGTGCTTTTATAGTTAAAGATGGTTCAACCCTTTCAGCGTTAATATCATAAAATAAAACATCGCCAGTATCGGTTCCCACAATGTAGTACAGTTCATCAGCACTAAAAGCATTTGTCAAACTAGTTGATCCTTCTGGTAAATCTACTTTTATGATTCGTTTTGTGGCTAGCTCTATCAGCATTACGCCGTTGGCTGTCTTTATTGCAAAGTATTTATCGTTCGGAGAAAACATCAAATTGCTGCTGCCATTTGATCCGCCAGGTAATGCAATTTGCAAAGAGGGCGTTATAAACGGAAAACTATAGAAAGATAGCGGACTATTTGCTTCGTAATCATTTATTGCTGCCAGACGGTTGGAGGTATGAGCAAATACGCCATGAGATAAATTGCTCTTTGCTGCAATTCGTTTGTATGTTTTGGCATCAAATACCTCTAATTTGGTAATGGATGTATTTTCGCAAGTTGCGCAATAATACACCCCGCCAACCGCAATAAATTTCCCGTCAAAAGAGAGACTTAAGCTATTATCCAAATTGCGTACGTTAGTTGAAACAAATGAGGCTTTCTCTTTACCAGAGGTATTGAACTCCGTCAGAAAACTAGTATCATCTGGCAATGAATAGAATCGATTACCGCTGGCATTAACTGTAAAAAAATTCGTGTAATCTATCGGAATCGCCTTTTCCATCAAGCCGGAAGACAAATTCCATTTCAATAAATGCTGCACGCCTGATTTAATAATAAGCGTTTCATCATTGTTCACTAGGTATTGATCATCCAACCAATTGGCAACTGTACCTACAAACTCTATTTCATGCTTGCCCGTTGCCGCATTCAGCGTGAGCAAGTTTTTACTGCCTCCTAATAGTATTTTATTCCCATCCAAAGAAAACTTGGCGATGCCATGATTAACGCCATATATATCACCAGAAATTTTTGATTGCGCCGATTTCCAAAGCTGCTTACCTGAAGCAACATCATACAAAACCACAAATTCATCAGTAAGTACCGCTAACTTCTTAGAATCCGGCGAAAATGAGGCGTTGATTATATGAACCTTCGTTTTGTTATCCCCTTCCTCAAAATAGCTAAAAGACCTCAAAATACTTTTTGACGCTACATCAACCACATTTAAAACATAATTATCTCCCCCTAACAGGAGTGTCCCGTCTGGAGATATCTGGATGTATTTGAAATCTTCGCCGGGTTCGAGCTTTAAGGGGAAGGTGTTTTGCTTTTCTCCGGAAGTTATATCATATAATGAAATTTCGTTTGATTGTTCTGATGTCGCCAACAACTTTAACTTCGGCGAATAATCTTGCGAACCATGGGATATTCTGCGTATGAATCCTTTTTCTTTATCATAGATAAATCCGTCAACATCTAAAAAACCCTCATTGTTAAAGTAATTAAAGGTCAAACGGTTATCCTTATTGTTACCAACTGCTGTATTTCCGTATTCTTTAAGCACCGTGCCGTTTAAATCAACCGTTTGAAATTTATAGGCATCGGTTACCAAATCGATCTGGTTATTTTCAGCGCCAAAATTGGCAGCAAGCACGTTCTTGAAAGTACGCAGTTGCCTTCCAGTTTTCATGTCCCACAAAATGGCTGCTTCTTCTTCTTCAACTACTATCAGAATTCTTCCATCTGGCGAAATAGACGCACTTCTAATTTCACTTTGATGCCCGCTTTTGATAATTAGTTCTGCTTTCTGCGCAAAACTGATAAAAGATAATAACGTAAGTAAGGAGGATAAAATAATTTTCATGATTCAGAATAATAAGTTATTTCAGTTTTAATAATTTGCTATTAACTTAATTTTTATTTTGGGCGTTCCCCGGCCTGCCCAGTGCCTGTCAAGGGGGGCGGGCTTTCCGTTACAATCTTTTTGCCCGAAGAAAGAGGGCAAAAAGGATTTACACTTCAATCCCTAACGCAAAACCTTTCAAACTCAAAACATTCGCTAAATGCATTACCAACCGTATATCGAACACAATGCGGCATGCTTTGGCTTAAAAGCATCTGCAATTACTTCAACACCTCCACCGGAAAATCATTTCCAAATCCATAACTGGCAGGATATTGATTGTTGCTGCCGTATTTTTTTACAAGTTCCGGCACTTGTACCTGTAAAAAAGTTTTCATTCCGTTTACAGTAATCATTTTATTTGTTGCCGCCTGCCCTTTTAATGCCTGCAGTAAAACGTATGTAAATGCACCATGGCCCAGCTCTCCAAATTCCTTTGCAG
>JACMND010000015.1 GCA_014378705.1 Pedobacter sp.
GTACTTTCTTTTGGAGAATATCATCATCACATATGATTACTTATTTTATTTTTGGAATCCTAGCCGTATCCGTTCTTGATTATAAGGGTGCTTTTGAAAACCCTCCTTTGTCCCATTTGATGAAACCAGTCGATTCTCCTTGGGTTGCTGCCGGACCAGTTTTGCAGATATTCCGAGGATTAGTTTTTTCAATTGCGCTTTGGTTTTTCAAGGATAATTTTCTTTTTAAAAAATATGGATGGTTAAAGTTATGGGGATTAATAGTTGGATTATCACTTTTATCAACAGTTGGTCCAACTCCAGGTTCCATTGAAGGTTTGATTTATACAAAAATTCCGGTGATATCTCAATTGAAAGGTTATATAGAAGCTTTACCTCAGACACTGTTTTTCTCATTATTTGTATTTTACTGGTATGAGAAACCAAAAAAGCTTTGGAATGTATTATCAATTATCTTAGTTATAATTATTGTTATTTTATGTACTTTGGGTTTAATAGTTCCTAATCAATAAATTAAAAAAGCATAATGAGTCCTTTGAAGATTTTGCAAAAAAGCTCAGTCTTTCAAAGGAGCTCAAAGATATACTCCAAATAATATAATTTTATGCTGTTACAGTTTTAAAGAACTTATTTTTTACAATTTTCCAGATTTCCATAAATACCAGAACCAGGGAAGTAATTCCGGTAATTAATAACCAATCATTTAAATCTAAAGCCTGAATTTTAAAAATATTACTGAAAAAATTTATATAAACTACAATTAAGGTAAAAATTAATGAAATCAATATTGCCAGGAATAGATACTTATTGTTAATTAGTTTTATTTTTAAAATTGAATGGTTTAAAGATATACAATTAAAGCTGTTAAATACTCTTGCCATAATTAATGCAACAAAAAAAACTGTTGCAGCATATTTATCCTGTTTTAAATCGGAACTTCCTGTTTCTGCTAAAAATAAGTAACTGGCAATAGTTACACCGGCAATTAAAATACTGGAAATTACTGTAAAAATAATTGAATTTTTATCAAAAATGCCATTTTTAACTTTTCTTGGTTTTTGTTTCATTATTCCAGGTTCAGGCATACCAGCTCCAATTGCTATTGCAATTAACCCGTCCATAATAAAGTTAATAAAAAGAATATTAACCGATGATAATGGTATTGGCTGATTGATAAGGATAACTACTGATAAAGCAATTATTGTGCCGATATTACCACTCAGCAGCAATATCAGGCATTTATGTATATTCTCAAAAGTTGTTCTACCTTCTTCAACGGCTGAAACAATAGAAGAAAAATTATCATCAGTCAGAATCATATCAGAGGCTTCTCTGCTTACATCCGTTCCGGTGATTCCCATTGCGATACCTATATCTGCTTTTTTTAATGCCGGGGCATCATTTACACCATCACCGATCATTGCAACAACATGACCTTTTTCTATAAAAGCATTTACCAGTTTTAATTTATGCTCAGGAGAAATTCTGGCAAAAACTACGGTATTTTCTATAACTTTACTTAATTCATTTTCAGAAATTGCTTCAAATTCTTCACCGGATAAGGCATTTTCATCTTTCAAAATCCCCAGTTCTTTTGCAATTGCAATAGCTGTAATTTTATGATCTCCAGTGATCATGACAGTCTTTATGCCAGCTTCTCTACACACTTTTATCGCAGACTTTATTTCAGGTCTGGGCGGATCTATCATCCCGAATAAACCTTCAAAGACCATTCCTTCGTTAACATTTTCTGCATTTTCCTCTTTTATTTCCTTAGTACATAAAGCAAGGATTCTTAAAGCATCTGATGCTAATTGTTTACCTGTATCCTCAATCGTTTTTCTTAAATCATTAGTTAATTCCGTAACTTTGTTTTCCAAACGGATATGAGAACATAGTTTGAGAATTACTTCCGGTGCACCTTTACTTATAGCTAAATTATTTTCCTTACTTTTATGAACGGTTGTCATTCTTTTTGTTTCTGATGAAAATGGTATTTCAGAAATTCGGGGAAATTCATTATTAATATCTTCCAGTTTTAATTTTGCTTTAGCGGCAGCTACAATTAAAGCCCCTTCTGTCGGATCTCCGGTAATTCCCCAGTTATCTGACTCATTGGTTAAATTAGCATCATTACATAAAACACCTAGTTTTAGTAGTCTGACAACAGGAGAATCCTGGTCTAATTCAACCTTGTTATCACCTGTTAAAAACTCACCTTCAGGTGCATATCCGGTTCCTGTAATTTCAATAATGTTATTATCGGTAAATATCTTTCTAACAGTCATTTCATCTTTTGTTAAAGTTCCAGTTTTATCAGTACAAATAACTGTAGTTGCACCTAAAGTTTCAACCACCGGTAATTTTCTGATCAGAGCTTTTCTTTTAACCAGCCTTTTTACGCCGATTGCCAGACTGGTTGTCACCACTGCTGGTAAGGCTTCAGGAATAACAGCGACTATAATTGCAATTCCCCATATAAACATCTCATTTATACTATGCCCTTTCATAATTCCCAAACCACTTAACATGGCTGCTAAAATAACCGAAATAAGTCCAAGCCATTTTGTTAGGTTATCAAGATTTTTCTGCAAAGGGGTTTTGTTAGCTTCAGTCTGTTCCAGTAAACCGGCAATTTTACCGAACTCAGTATTTGTTCCTGTATTGACAACTATAGCCTTACCATTGCCTGAAGAAACAGCCGTTCCCATAAATATCAGGTTCTTTCTGTCAGCAACTGTTAAATTAGCCTTTTCCAATTCTTCAGTTTGTTTTTCAACAGGTAAAGATTCCCCGGTTAAGGTGGCTTCATCTATTTTAAGATTATTAATTTCAATCAACCTGCTATCAGCCGGTACTTTATCACCTGACTTAATGATGATCAGATCTCCAGGAACCAGTTCTTTCGCTTCAATTTCCTTTTCGTTTTTGTCTCTGACTATCATTGCAGAAGGAGAAGCTAGTTTTTTTAAAGATTCTATAGCTTTACTGGCATGGTATTCCTGAATAAAACCAAGCCCGGCTGCAAATGTGACAATTATCAAAATTGCAATAGCTTCGATTCTTTCACCAACAAAAATGGATATGATGGAAGCAATTATCAAGATAATAATAACCAGACTTTTGAACTGCTGAATAAATATTTTAAAAGCAGAAACTTTTTTTTCTTCTTTCAGCTCA
>JACMND010000184.1 GCA_014378705.1 Pedobacter sp.
GATATTTTATTGCAAATGCAAAAAGTAGAAAAGAAATTAACCGCACATGATGACGATATACGATTAATTTTTGAGGCATTGAAACAACTATTAAACCCACCACAGGAACCACGAAAAAGAATAGGATTTAAGCCGGACGATAGTTAGGGGTGGATGTCACTAAAAGCAAAAAAGATATACAGGATGCAGTCCAGCCTATACTGTAGTATATCAATTCAAGCATTAGTAACGACGGGCAACAGGACAGAATTCTGCGCCTGATGAGTCTTTACCCTTTTCGGCCTTTTACTGTTCAATTGTAATAAATGTAACTTACCCCGTAAGCCGTCGTTGTGTCTCCGACCAACGACCGGAGTTTCATTAAATGAAGGCCTGATAAAAGTAAACGTTCTATAATAATCTGATGCAGTGTTTTCTCTATAAACTCCTTTTTAATTGTGCTGGCTTCGGCTGTTGGTCAGAGAAATCAGCGGCATGCCGGGATAGGTTGAATTTTTATTTTGTGAAGTAACACCAACAAGGGCAAAATAGTATACCCATTCGTGGATTTGTTTCTGTTAAATACTATTTCTTGAGTTGGTATATTTAAAAAATGATTCAAGATACTTATAAATTAAAATTGTCCCAAAAAGCTAAAAAAGTAGAAGAGGGACGCAACAATGCATAACAAAGCTGTCCCCAGCCCGGCCAATAAAACCTTCCCCCATACATAACCGTTTTTTCCAATTACAGTGTGTAAAACATCCCCCTAACCGTTAATAACTCGTGCATACATTCAAAGGCTGTTTATAATGCATTGGGCTATATTTGCCGCAACACTTAAACTATAGAACCGTGCGTTTAAAGAGTCTTGAAATTAAAGGATTTAAAAGTTTTGCCGATAAGACCGTACTTCATTTTGATGAGGGCATTACCGGCGTTATCGGGCCCAATGGGTGTGGCAAGAGCAATATTATTGATAGTATCCGCTGGGTTATTGGCGAGCATAAAATTAGCAACCTGCGGAGTGAAAACCTGGAGAGCCTGGTGTTTAATGGCATTAAAAGCCGCAGTGCCAGCGGGTTGGCGGAAGTGAGCCTTACTTTTGAGAATACTAAAAACTTATTGCCGACCGAATTTAATATGGTGACCGTTACCCGTAAATATTACAAAAACGGGGAGAGCGAATACCGCCTGAATGACGTGGCTTGTCGCCTGAAGGATATTCATAATTTGTTTATGGATACAGGTATCAGCACCGACAGTTATGCCATTATTGAACTGGGCATGGTGGACGATATCATTAAGGACAAAGAGAATAGCCGCCGCAAAATGCTTGAACAGGCAGCGGGGATAACTATTTACAAGACCCGTAAAAAAGAGGCAAAATTAAAGCTGGATGCTACGGAGCAGGATCTGGCCCGTATTGAAGATCTGTTGTTTGAGATCAATAACCAGTTGAAAAGCCTGGAGAGCCAGGCCAAAAAAGCAGAGAAATATTTTGAGATAAAGAAGGAATACAAGGAAGTGAGCATTGAGCTGGCCAAGGCAGCGCTGGAAGGGTTCAATATTACCTACCGCGACCTTAACCACCAGCAGCAAACGGAAGTAGATAAACGCATTGAGCTGGAAGCTGCCATTGCTTTGGAAGATGCGGCGTTAGAGCAGGAAAAACTGGGTTTTATAACACAAGAAAAAAATCTGCAGGATTTGCAGCATGCTTTTAATGATATGTTGGGTGCGGTGAGGAGCAAGGAAAGTGAAAAGAGTTTAGCAGCACAACGCTTACAATATTTAAGGGAAAGAGAAACCAGCCTGAATGACTTTTTACAAAAAGCAGGCGGACAATTAAAGGGCATCGATGAAAGCATTCAGTTTACCAGTGTGCAGATTGGTGAAGATGAACAGAAGCTGGAAGAACTGGAAGGCCGGTTGGATGAACTAAAAAATGCAGTAGAAGACAAACGCAAAATATTTGATGAAAAGCGCAGCAGCATTGATGCCCTGCGCCGGGAAAACCAGGCCATTCAGCGTAACCAGTTTGATGCAGAAAAGAAAGTAGCGGTGGCAGATGCCAGCATACAAAATGTACAACGCACCATTGTGCAGATACAGGATGAAAAGGCACAGCGGCAAAGCCAGTTGCAGCAATTAGAGGCCGATAGAAAGGTGAAGGCGGATGAACTGGAGCAAAAGAAAGTGGACTTGCAGCAATTGCAGGATCACCACGAGTTTACGAAGGAACAGATATTTCAAACCCAGAGCATGCTGGAAGGTTTGCGTGCAGAACTGGCAGAAGAAAATAGAAAATTCGATAGCAAGAAAAATGAATACGCCTTGCTGAAAAGCCTGGTGGATAGCATGGAAGGTTACCCGGAGAGTGTAAAGTTCTTACACAAAAATCCCAATTGGAATCATGAAGCACCTTTGTTGAGTGACATTATGTATGTGCAGCCTGATTACAGGGCAGCCGTAGAAAATGTGCTGGAACCTTATCTGAATTATTACGTGGTAAATAATTTAGAAGAAGGATTGAAGGCGATCCATCTGTTGGATGATAATAAAAAAGGCAAGGCTAATTTCTTTTTGCAGGATAGATTGGAGAAGTGGTTAGTGGGGACACCAACCACGGCCGGGATGGAGACACCAATCACGGATCACCAACCGGATGGAACCATACCTGCGTTAAGTGTGGTGGAGATTGATGGTAAATACAACCATCTTGCAAAATACTTACTGGGCAATGTTTTTATTGCCGAAAATGAAGAAGCGCTTGCTAACAGCAATGGTGCCGTGGTATTGGAAAAAACAGGCAAATATGTAAAAGGAAAATACTCTCTCACCGGCGGTAGTGTTGGTTTGTTTGAAGGGAAAAAGATCGGTCGTGCAAAAAATCTGGAGAAACTGGTAGAAGAGATCAGTGCACAGGAAATAGTGGTGAACGAATTGAAGACTACCATCCAGGCTCGTCACAATGAAGTGATTGCTTTTAATGAGCAGTTAAAAGAAAATGCCATTAAGCAAACGCAGCAGGATATTAATAACCTGACGAACCATGTGTTTAGTCTGCAGAATAAAATTGAAAACCTGCACCACCTGGAAGAATCCAGCAGCAAGCGGGTAGAAGATTTGCAGGAGCAGCTGGAAGCCAATCATGATGCCATTGCAAGCACAAGGGAAGAACTGGAAAAACTAAATACCCAGCTGGAACAGTTGACGGAGAGAATGCAGGTGGTAGAACAGGACTATGCATTGGCAGAACAGGAATATAATTTTGCCACTGCTACTTACAACGATGGCAACCTGCAGTTTACCAGGCAGCAAAGCAAAGTGGTTAGTTTAAAACAGGAGTTTGAGTTTAAAAGCGGGCAGTTGAACGATTTGAAAGTGCAGGTAGAAAGCAGCACAGTCCAGTTAACAGAAGCTGCTGGCAGCATTGCAGAAACAGCCACCATATTGGCTGAACTGGAAATACTGGTAGTTACTTTATTGCTTAATAAAGAGGTGGAAGAGAAGAAACTGAATGAAGCTGACCAGGCATATTACAACCTGCGCAGTGCATTGGCTGCTAAAGAGACTGAGCTGCGCCATAAGCAAAAATCGAAAGAAACGATCGATCATTTATTAAGCGACATAAAAGATAAACTGACCGAATTAAAACTGCAACTGGCAGGGATGAAAGAAAGGCTGCATGTAGAGTTTAAGATTGACCTGGATGCTATTATTGATGAGCCACGTACAGGCGATGTGCCCTTGGAAGACTTGCAGGAAAAGAATGACCGCATGCGTAAACGTTTGGAAAATATCGGCGAGATAAACCCAACAGCGATAGAAGCGTACACCGAAATGAAGAAGCGCTATGAGTTTATCATGGAGCAGAAGAATGATCTGGTAACTGCAAAAGACAGCCTTATGCAAACCATACAGGAAGTGGAAGCTACGGCCAATCAACAGTTCCTGGATACCTTTAATAAAGTGCGGGAGAATTTTCAGAAAGTGTTCCAGGCATTATTTACAGAAGATGATACGGCGGATATGGTATTGGTTGATCCAACGAATTTAGCAGATACAGGAATTGATATTGTGGCCAAGCCAAAGGGCAAGCGCCCATCTTCCATCGGCCAGTTGAGTGGGGGTGAAAAAACATTGACAGCAACGGCTTTGTTGTTTGCGATCTATTTAATTAAGCCTGCACCGTTCTGTATTTTGGATGAGGTAGATGCACCGCTGGATGATGCCAACGTAGGGAAGTTTACCAAGATGATCAAACAGTTTAGTGAGAACAGCCAGTTCATTATTGTTACGCACAACAAACAAACAATGAGTGCGGTGGATGTGATTTATGGAGTTACCATGCAGGAGCCGGGCGTGAGTAAGTTGGTGCCGGTGGATTTTAGGTCGTTGAATTAATAACACGAATTTTTAAGGCACAAATTACAAGAATTGAACTACATTTTTTTGAACCCGGCGGCTGCCGGTTTTTTTGTTTGAACGCTTTTATTGGTTGTTTTATGGGGATGTTGTAGAATTTTTGACACAGTATTATATGAATTATTGGTATAAACAGTTTTGGTATACGCATAATTAAATTGGCAGACAGATTGCATTTATAGATTTAGAAATCATTATCAAATCATTAAAACAAATATCATGGAAGGACAAGCAATTATCATCACACTAATTTTAGGTGCCCTAGCCGGATGGTTAGGCGGACAATTATTTAAGGGCAGCGGTCTTGGATTGCTCGGCAATATTGTAGTAGGTATTTTGGGTGGCTTTATTGGCTATTGGTTATTTGGTTTGTTGCACATTAGTTTAGGTACCGGTTGGTTGGGGTATATTTTAACCGCTGGTATTGGAGCATGTATATTATTAACTATACTTAATTTACTAATTCCAAGACGGATTTAATTTTTGCCTTAAATTTATTTACAAGACACTTTAAAACGAAGTGTCTTTTTTATTTTTAAAGCTTTTTATAAAGTAAGATGATGGGTAAATTTCACCCTCGGGAATTAAGGATGCCTATTTTCCTGTAATGGGAATATTTGTAGATGTTTTGACACAATTTTTAATCATTAATTGTTGAATGGGTTAAAACTACAACTAGATTAAGTTGGCAGGCAGATTGCATTTATTAAAATAGGATTATCATTTTTTTTATTCTTTAAATACAAGTATTATGGAACTTCTTGCAATTATAATTACACTCATATACGGCGCAATAGCCGGTTGGTTATTACAGGCATTTAAAAATAATAATTTTGGATTAACCGGCAGTGTAATAGTAGGTGTCATTGGTGGTTTTATCGCTTACTGCGTGCTTTTTGAAATGGGTATTAATACGGCTGGCTGCTGGTTGGGCTACATTTTGGGCGCTGGTTTTGGAGCCTTATTTTTAGTATCTTTTTTAAATCTATTTATTCCCAAGCGAATTTAAAGTTATCATAAGAATTATAAAAAAAATACCTCCATAACGAGGTATTTTTTTGTTTGTAAAAGGTTTAAATTTATAAAAATATTGTTATGACCAACATTGAAATAATCAAACAGAAAATTATCAACCTTGTAATGGCTATGGACAATGAGCAGGCACTGGAAGTATTGTATGATGTGATAGGGAAATTTAATAACCCTTCTTCTGTGGTAGAAGATGAATTGACGGATGAAGAATGGGGCGAAATAGAAAATGATATAAATGAAATTGAAGAGGAGGAAAGTAAAAGGCAGGAAGAAGTGGTTGAACA
>JACMND010000185.1 GCA_014378705.1 Pedobacter sp.
ATCTAGGTACTGCATAGGTTTTTTAGGATTTTTCCTTTTCTCATCAAATCTTATCTGAGGTAAAACCACAGTTCCTTCAATTCCCACCCAATCATCGGTACTTGAAACTAATTTTCGATAATATGCTCCCTCAAAGCAAGGTTTGCTATCTTCAGGTTTAACCTCATTTGAAAAGAAAGTTAGTTTTTGATTTTCTAAGTTTTGCGATAGGTTATTGATATTAGTTCGCGATGAACATCCTGTTAAAGCTACTATGAAAATAACAACACTGATTTTTCTCATCACTACTAAAGATCAATAGGTACAAATATTAATGGAGTTGGTAAGCAAGACGCTCCTGGAGGGGAATAGACAAACTTTAGAGTTTGAATTTCTTTATTCGGGTCTGGTTTAAAAAGTTGCACCAAAACAGCTTCGGGCGCTCCTTTAGTTGTTAATTGACTGCTTGGAACGCTAATGATTTCATCGGCTTTCCCATCATTTTTAATCAAAATAGAATTAGCCATACCACTACACCATTTATTATCCGTTCTAGAATTCCAAGTAACAAGTGCTAAACCCTTACCTTTTGTGCTTTTCCAATTTATTTCCACATTGTACATTACCCCATAGTTTCCTGAGAGTTTCGCTTCTTTACCAGAGACCCCTTCTTTTCCTAAAACCCATAGGTCATCAATTCCATCTGCTACAAGCAACTGGGAAACTGGCTCGTCGGTACTCAAAATTTTATCACTTGTAATTTGATAATTACTTACCCCGAACAATCCTCTACCAGCATTTTTATGACTGGTCGGGATAATATTTTTAATACACTCATAAGCATCAGCGCCAGACTGTTGTGGCGAGGTTTGCAATACGGCAATTTCAGCGGGTTGGTCAATCACAAATTCGTACAAACCATGTGTTAGTTCATCAAACTGAACAATGTTTTTTTCTAATTGTTGATCAATTGGTGCAGTTGCTCCGGGTTTTATAGCTATTATTTTTTGCGATTCCTTGGATGAAAAATAATCGTACAAACCTTGTTTACCTATCAAAAAATAATTACCACTTGGTTTTTGTGATGAATACCTAAGCATCCGCAAATGCAAAGTTGATTTACCTATATTTTTGATGACCGCAGTTATCTTACGAGGCATTTTTTTCGGCTCTTTTACCGCATTTACATTATAAACATACAGCCTAACCGAACCAGGTTGTACGGTTTCTTTTGTTGCGATAGCTTGTGGGACTCTAATGTATTCCGGATCATCAGAAATAATAAACTGTGGTCCAGGAAGCACCACTTTTTTAAATGGAATTTTAGAAAAATCCTGATCTATGAAGCCTGGAAGTTGAATAATTTGGCCTTGCTTTCCATTTTTCAATTTTTCAGAAACAGCAGTAGTAGCTTTCTGCGAAAAAGCACTTTGACTAGTAATAAACAGTAATAAATAAAATATTTTTTTCACGATTGATTAAAATTAAATAATTAAGTACTCTATTTTTTAAACAATGAATTTTGATTGTCGTCAGCAATTAGTTCGCTAAAAAACCGAAGGTGTTGCAAAATAGTTTTTGACCAATAACCACCGGTGTGTTTTCCGGGTTGTGCTGTATAAGTAACTTTTACTTTGTAAAAATCACACGAGTCTCGCAACGCTTTATTGCATTTATAAAGATAATCCTCTGTACCAATATCAAATATAATTGGCTTATCAGCCTTGACTAAAAGTTTAACATTATTAACGATGGAATAACTGTCAAAATTTTTATTATCCTCAGCATAAGCACCTAAATGTTCGGCTACGGTGCTCGCTTTAAAACCAGAATGGCGTAAATTAACAACGCCTGATGTGCTACCTGCACTTCTGAAATAAGTGTTGTGTTGCATAAACAACCACAACGAACCATAACCGCCCATACTTGCGCCGGTAATGAAAATTTCGTTTTTATTTATTGAATATTTTTCATGTATGAAGGGAACTAATTCCTTAAAAAAGAAACTTTCATATTGCGAGCTGTCTCTTAAAGGCGAGTTGATGTACCAACTCTTTTTTAAACCATCGGGACAAACAATCAAAAATTGATACTGATCTGCTAATTTTTGTAAGTCCGTTAGCTTACTCCAACTTTTGTAATTTGCAGAGTGCCCGTGTAAAAGATAAAGGAGCGGGTAATTATTGGTTTTTGAGTAATTGCTTGGTTTAAATAATAACAACGAATCCGATGTTTTTAGGTAATTAGATTTTATTATTTTTAGGTCTTGTGCCGCTGCGTTAAAAAAAAACAACAGTAGTAAACTAGCTAAGAATAATCTGATTTTGAAATTATTTGATAATCTTTTCACTATGATATGCTGACAACCAATTAAATCCGCTGAGGGCTTAACCTCTAATTTTACCCTACCCGTTCTTCTCACAATTAATCAAATAAATTCAAATCCATAACTACGAATAGTTAACTAAATAGTGATTTAATAACAAATTAGAACTATTTGGTTTTTATCTAAAAAATATTTTTTTCACTTGTTTATCGCCTTCGCTATTTAACTGCACAATAATCATCTTAGCGTTTGTACTGAGCTTAAATTCAAAATTGTTTGAACCGCTTTCTAAAACCAAATTTTTAATAAGTAACTTACTTCCAGATAAATCAAAAACTTCAAAAATGGCTGGCTTTACTTTATCACTATAAATATTTAATGATAAGGTCCCATTATTTGCATTAGCAAATACATTAAAGTCGGCTTTATCAATATCAAAATTAGACGATACAATAATTGATTTTTTCCCTGTGCCATCTAAATCAATCATATCTAATTTATAATAGTTTGTGCTGGTAGCTGGGTTTACATCCTTAAAGCTGTAAGTCAATATTTTAGATGAATTTCCAGCAGCTTTTACCACGCCTATAGCGGAGAAAGTTTTGCCGTCAGTAGATTTTAAGACTTCAAAATAATCCGAATTACTTTCTGAAGTGGTTATCCAAATTAATTTTACCGTATTAGGATCTCTAAAAGATTTAAAAGACGATAATGTTACGGGTAAAATTGCATTTGTATGTGCTCTAAGTGCTGTAATAAACGCCATATTATTAACTCCGTAACCGTTCCCAAACGAAGCCGCATTTGCCGCAATCAGAGTAAAAACCACACCTCCGCCATTAAAATCCTTCAACATTTGGAGCGAATCTAACTTTTCTTGTCCAATTGCATAGCTGAATGAAAAGAGTATCACTGCAGCTGTTACATATCCTTTAATTCTCATGACCCTAGTTCTTAGCTTTAATTAAAATAACCCCGGCATTTGGTTGCTCAACCCCTCCTGACGAAGGTCGGATAACTGCTTGACCACCTATTCTTAAAGTTGAAGAACTACCACCATCTAAATTAATAGCGCCAACGCAACCCATATCCTTCATATAATTTGCCAATTCAACTAGATTTAAACCATCAGAGGTTGGTGGGTTACCTCCCTCTGCAATTAGGATAACAATTTTACCGTCAGCGGTATAACCAATTGCTGTTCTGGCTCTTGCACTTGTGTTGTCAATTACAATCAATTCTTCAGTATCCGTAATATTAATAACTCCGTTTTTAATCAACATGGGCGATCCGCCAACTGCGGTAACATTATTCCATATTTGACCATCAGCTGTAGTTGGTACAGGCTGAGGTGCAGAATTTAATTGATTTGCAAACGGAGTGCTAAAAGAGTACACAACATTTGATATATTGTACACCCAAGCAACATCTGGAACTAAATTGGGCGCTAACCCAAAAGCTGCTCGAGTAGGATAGTATGAAGTATTATTTCCGTTGAACGAGCGAGTGACAGCCGCAATATTTTGTGCTGTTGTAACTCCATTATACCTCATCATGCTAAAAGAACCACTTGGCGATTGAAAAAAACCAGAGTTCAAACACGCCAAAACAGTTCCTGGTTCATCAGTTACAAAAGTAGCAGGCAATTTATTAGGAGTACTGGAAGTAGGTTTAAAGTCAACGTATTTAGGATCAGCAACTATAACATAAGCGTTCATCTTCCGCACTGGGCCAGAATTATAAGAATAACTAGTGGTAGACTTATAAACCTCGATACCATAAGGCATATTGGCTGTCAAAGCGGATTGCTTTATCCAATAACTCGGTAATGTTGTAATTAAAGGTGTGGCGCTTGTCAAAGGCGTTTTATAATTGGCTTGATTTGGATTTGTTAAGGAAACCATCCCTATAGTCCCGTTTCCTACATAATTAGTAGTATTGTATAAACCGTTACTAAAAATCACTTTTGGGCTTGTGATATTATTCCATGAATTTAAAGCAGTAGACATAAAATCACCATAAGCTAAAGCATGAACGGCTTTATTTGCGCCATTTAAAATCATGTTTCTGTCTGCAATAGTTGCTGGTGGTGATTCTGGAACGTCAGTAACATCGGCTCTAATCATAATGGCCTCATGTGGAGTTACATTAAAAGCTACTCCTGTAGGGCTTAATGCAGTAAAATACCTTGTATCATTAATGGAAACATCAATTATATAATCACTCGCGTCAACATCGGGTGTATAAGTTGCTACATCTGCCGGTGAGAGCACCGTTAAAACTATTACAGTCCCTGACCTAAGGTTTGCCCAAAGCGGTATGTCATTAAATCTAAACTTCCCACCTCCTTCATCTAACCTTGATGTAGCGGCAGCAGTTCCGTTCCCGTGATCTTTAATCAACCATTTTTTAATATTCAAGCGGTCGGTAACTACTACCAGCTCCGCAACATCTCCCGTTCCGTCACCAGTAGCGCTATTAAAATACCTGTTTACAATAATGCTTTGCGCAAAAATTGATGCGGAAAAAACCAACACACAAAAAAGAAGTAATATTTTTTTTATCATGTTCTAACGATAAATAGAATAATTAATCAACTAAAGTTATTAATTTAATTTAATAAATAAAACAAATTAATTGAAATTTATTATTAAATAGCTTGTACGGGATTTTTAAGATGGTAATCTATCAAATCGGCCAGCGGACATTTAACGGCCTTCCCAACATTCATCGAAAACTCTTCTGCTACTGATTTTAATATTGGCAAAAACACAAAAGCAACAGAGCCTACAAAACTTATTTCAAAACCTTTATAATTCTTATAGTGCACAATAATACCATTAAAGAAATCACGGAAAGATGTTTTGGTCAACTCCAGAATAAAAGGTTCGTCGACATGTTTACCTGCAAATGCACAAAACTGAGCTGAGAATTTATTTGGGGATTTTGAAGCATAAAGCTCTGAAATAAGCTGTGCTTCGGTAAATTGGAACTGCTCTTTAAAAGCCAAAGTCAAGTGGCTTGGCAATAAACCTCTTACATAAGATTTAATAATTTGCTTTCCCAAATAAGCCCCACTTCCTTCATCTCCTACTAAAAATCCTAACGAATCTATTGTCGAAATAATTTCATTTCCGTTATAAAAACAACTGTTTGTGCCCGTACCTAAAATAGCGGCAAAACCCTCTTTGCCGCCCAACAAACACCTCGCCGCTGCAAGTAAATCACCTTGAACTTCAATTTTTGCATTTAAAAAGCAACTTCTTAGCGCCGACAAAACAACCTCCTTACGCTCTGGAGAACAACCTGCCCCGTAAAAAAAAACTTGGGTTACTGCTTGCCTGATCGCTAAATCTTCAAAGCTTTGTTCCACAGAATTCCGAATATAGTCCGCATTCATATAATAAGGATTATAGCCCTCGGTATGAACAAAAGTTGTTTCGGCTTTAGAAATTAATGCCCAACTGGTTTTTGTTGAACCGCTATCAGCGATAAGGATCATATTAAAAGATTTAAGGTTTTGAAAAAGAAATATCAACAACTAAAATAATAATAATTTTTAATAACATTAATTTAAATAATATATTTATTTACTAACACGAGTAAGGTGTTAAATTTAGTTTTTGCTGAAATAAGCTCGCTGAAATGTGTCCTCGTCCTGAAATATCATTACAAAAAGACAACATTATGAAAGCATATAACCCGATTGAAGAAGGGTCGTTTCACACCTATATCAATAAAGAAAAATTGGGTTTTCTATATTACGGCAATCAAACACAAAAAAAAGTAGCACCGTCGAAATCCACGATGCTACCTAAATTTATCATCTTTACCAATCTATTAGCTATCGCAAAACGGCAACAGCATTAATGTTATGGATAGTCTTCGAATTGCCAAGACTAATTATTTTAGCTCCACCAAGTCAGATGGTTTACTCTCCTGACTGTCAGTATTTAAGGTAGATACAGAATAAAATCCTTTGTTAACAGCTGAGATGGTGTTTAATTTAGTTATTACTAATACCTTTCCAATCTTTTTAGCATCAGCAAAATAATAAACAACAGATTTTGCGCTTCCTGTACTACCCCACCTTAATTCTCCATTTTCTATCCGAACATTTGTCGCAGTTGCTGGTGCGGCAGTAACTGAACGACCTAAAAATGGCATAACAGCAGGATTTTGATAAATAGAAGTAAGCCTATCTGTAATACCAACCTTATTCATACCAAAATATTTAGCACTATACATTACACTTCCTACAACTTTACTATTTAAATTGGCTAAGTCAAATTGACTTTGTAGTTGTGTAGAGGTTTGAAATGCAGCTGGAGAGGTTGAATCTCCAAACCTATAAAAGCCATAGCCCACCATTAAAGCCGCTTTGAAACTGTTCTGAGACCATTCTGCAAGGCGTAATTGAAAATCATTGAATCTGTTACCTATTTCTTGATATAACTGGGGGATGACAACATCTACCCAACCTTCTCTGTTCCATTTCACAACATCGGCATACAAACTATTAAAGTTTTTAGTGATTTCTGGAGCTGGTGAAACAGAAAATACAACATTAGGTTTAGTTGCTACAATTATATCATAAACGCCTTTTATTGCCTTATTCACATTTTCTCTTCTAAAATCTTGAATTGTACTTATACCTGCGCCATACTTAATATAATCTGCCTGATCTGAAAAAGTTTCACCTTCTGGATAAAAATAGTCATCGAAATGTATGCCGTCAACATCATATTTTATAACCATATCTTTAACGATATCAAATAGCCTTTGCCTTACTTCTGGTAAAGCAGGATTATAAATTCTTATGGTTGGAAAATCTACTACCCAAGATGGGTCAACAGTTGAGTGTAAAGCAGCAAAAGACCCACCAGCAACACGAGTTGAAATTCTATATGGATTCATCCAAGCATGAAATTCAATATCTCTAGCATGCGCTTCATCAATCATAAACTTAAGCACATCATAACCTGGGTTTTGGCCCCTTGTACCAGTAATACTTGAGCTCCAAGGTTCGTAAGGAGAGTTGTAAAACGCATCACCCATTCCTTTAACCTGAAAATATATAGCATTTATGTTCATAGATTTAAACTTATCAAGGTAATCTGTGTATTGTTTTTTCTGAGCTGTCACATCATATACACTTTGTGGCCAATCTAAACCAAAAACAGATGCTACCCAAACAGCTCTCATCTCTTTTTTAGGGAAAATTGGCGCATTAGGATCTACTACTACCGGAGGTTTAACCGGGTCTGGGGTAGCAACCTTGTCTTTTTTACAGGCGTTTAGTAAGAGAGCTGTTACCAGCATTACCACTAAGTGTAAGGATATTTTTTTCATGGGTATAAATTAAACTCTATTAAAATAAATTTATTAGCGCCTTATCAAACTTAAAATTGGGTAAATACAAAACGCATCTACCCAATTTTTAGCGTATAAATCCATTAATCTTTAGCCACTTTTTTTCCAAATTCAAATATGACGAAACCTGTATCATTTGCTGCGGAATAAAGCAATAACTTTTCGTCTTTTCCCTGTGCGTCTTTTTTAACATAAAAACCTGTTTGCGAAGCTGGAGCGGGATTTACAGGTCCCATTAACGCATATTGAAATACGGGTGTAATGGTAGGCGCATTGTCTAAATTTGTTAGCGCTTCTTTTACAGTTGAGCCTTTTGTAATGTCATATACGTAAAAAACAGTTGCATCTGAGCCCGTTCTAGCCGCGGTAGTTATAATTAAATAACGCTCGGCATTAAAGTTAAACACCCTTGCATCTGATCCTCTAACAGGAATAGAGAATCTACTCATGATATAAGAAGGCGAACCACCTTCTGATATCGACGCTACAGGCGCATCGTGACCAGTAAATATATAATCGCTGGTATTGCCAACTCGGTTGTACGATGTCCAGGAGCCTGCAGAGGCGACTGGCGTTGCGAAAGTTGTTGGATTACTAACGGTTGTGTAATTAGTAACATCATATCTTAAAACTCTATTTCCCGGGTTGTCTCCAAAAAAGATATAACCATTACCTTGATCATTCAAACTGACTGATAAATTATCTCCGTTTCTTGCGCCAGCTCCCGATATTCCTGCAGTCGTTGCGTCAAGAATTACTTGCGGCGCAACACTTGGATCTGTCCAATGATAAACACGTAAAGGGCTAGCGCCACTTCCTGATAAACTTGCAATATAAGTATGACCGTTCACTTGGGCACCCATGTTAATATTGAACGTACCACCAGCAATTCCTGTCATATTCAGCGGAATTTTAGTAGTTACGCCATTTTTTAAGTCAGATACGTTTAGAAGGTGTGCGTCATTAGATCTTTTTACAATTAATACCTTTTCTCCATCAAACCCACTACCTCTGGTTGTAAAACCACTAAAGGCGTAATAAAGTGGCTCACCTAAGGGATTATTTGTAAAATCGTAAGTTTTTCCAGTTGCAAAATCAGCACCAAAAACAGGCACTTTCAACCTCAACTTAACCAAGTACTCGCGGAAACGAGGCTCACTCATCACCTTAACAATAATCACTTTTTCTGATTGTCCATCTTCAAAAGTTACGGGGTATGTTTCTTTATCTAACTTAGCACCATCCGATAAAACAGCCTCAAATTTCAGGTTTGAAAAATCTGTAGTGGGTTCTATACGAGGGAATGATATGGTTTTTGCTGTTTCATCAACAACGCCCTCAAGTACTGTTGTTCCGCTAGCCCCAGCGTTAACAATTTTAATAGAATTTAAAACTGTCAATTTTGCTGATGTATCAAGCGCTCCTGGCAGATCCTTTTTACATGAGGATAGGCTTAACAAACCCAAAAAGGTTGCTAAAAGGCCTATTTTTGATGTTTTATATCTTAGTCTCATTTTATATCTTTTTAATATTTATATAAATTATCAACGCTTAATTCTGTGGCCAACCTTGGGTCTGCTTAAGCACATATCCTCTAGCTGCATAATCATCTATTTGCACAAGACCGATTGGCGCTAGGTATGGATTAATATTCGGTTGATTTAAAAACGGTAAACGTGGATTGTTTGCTGTATTTTTATAGAAACCTTTCATAGCTGCTCCATTTGTTCCGTTATAAATGGTTTCCACTCCAGTTGTGTTAACCACGGCAAGTTTACCAACGTTAGAAGCTTTTAATTCGGACGGAAGCTGTGCTGGGAAATCTATCCATCCTCCAGTAATTATATCCGTATTAAGGCTATTGTCCATATATTCCAACTTTGACCACCTTCTTAAATCAGCTAAACGCATGGTTTCAAAAGCAAACTCCATTCTGCGTTCTCTTCTAATTTCCCATAACAAAGCCGGAACCGAAGGATCTCTACTAGGGTCTTGTGGAAGACTAGCTAAATTAAGTAGTGCCGTTGGCTGTACGCCTCTTGCTGTAGCTTGTGGAGCTAAAGGTCTTTGTCTGATCTTATTGATAGAATTAGTAATATCGCCCTGCGTAACTGCAGCGCCACCCAAACTAGCAGCTTCCGCCTTAGCTTCAATCCAGTTTAGTAAAACTTCTGAATAACGTAAAACTGGTGCATCAGTTTCATTCTTGTCTCCAACAAAATCAGACGGCATAGGTAATAAATCTACTTGCGTAGTTTTTTCTACTTCACGAGGAAAAAACTTAGTAATGTAATAGTAGGAACCCTTGTTTAAAAGACTTGGTTTGCTGTAAAAGGTAGCTTCAAATCTTGAGTCGCGTGTTGCAATTAAATTATCCAAATCAAATGATGCATTTGATGCGCTTGCATTTTGCCACACTTGGCCATTGGAAAGAATGTATGATTTGATTAGATCGGAAGTAGGACCATTAGTTGTAGATTCTGCTAGATTACTTAAAGAAGCAATAGAATGCGTAATACCTGCCGCAGCATCGTAGTTTCTATACAACAGCATTTCTTTGTTACCTTGCAATTGTTTAGATGTAAAAAGGCTTTTGTAATCGGTATTGATGGCGTACCTGCCACTACTAATGACCATTTGAGCCGCCTCAACTGCGAGGTCTAAAAACTTCTTGGCTTGTGCATTATCTTTATAATAATATTTTTGCCAAGTACCCTCGGTTAATGCCAATCTTGAAACAAAACCTGCAACGACATATCTGTTTACATTCTGGTCTCCATCATTTAAACGTACATTTTGCAATGCGTATTTAAAATCTAAGTAAACGCTATCCATCACTTCATTCCGCGGTGTTCTGGGCTTGTACAACTTATCAAGCTCGGTATTAAAAACTTCCTCACTGTAATAAGGGACGTCGCCGTAAGTTTGAACTAATTCCGCATACCTAAAGCCTCTAAAAAAGCGCCCAACACCTGTCCAATGGCTTTTTTCTGCGGGTGTTAAAATATCAGACATTCTGGTTTCTATACGATCCAACATAATGTTGAGTGAACGTACTGTACCGTAACTCCAAATACTGCTATTTGGCACTGAACGTGTAAGGTTCAGTTGGTTTCCCTGAACAACAACATCATCGTTATTGATAGCGCTTACCAGTGGTGCACCAGTGGTGCTAAAACCCCTGCCATAACCGTCAAAAAAATCTGTGTAAAATCTATTCGTATACAGACGCAATTTTTCCTCACTCGTCCAGTAGGTATCGTCTGACTCTGATGTCAAGGGTGGCCGATCTAAAAACTTCTCACAGCCCGTAAAAGCGATTACTGTAAAAACGAGTACTATTTTAAATGCTATTTTCATTTTCTTTCTCCTTTAAATTAAAAACCAATTTGAAGTCCGGCTGAAGCCGATTTGAATGCAGGATTTGAGGTGCCTGTACGACCTAAGTTATAACCACTTCCTGAGCGTAATGGAGAAACTCCTGAGATTGCTTCTGGATCAATTGGCAGTCCTCGTAAGTTATCAAATGTGATAAAGTTCTCTAAAGAAATGTATGCTCGAACACTCGCAATCTTAATTTTTTTAAGCAAGGGTGCGGGCAAATTGTAACCTAAAGTGATATTCTTTATTTTAAGATAAGCCATGTTTAGCATGTATCTACTTTGAGTCCGCATTACGTAACCTTCGTTTGAACCGCCCAAATTCCAAGCTCTTGGATAAAATGCATCGGTACGATCTGCTTTCCAGTAGTCACCTGCAATTGCTTGGGGCATTGCACCCTCTTTGGCAAAATAACCGGGTATAGCCAATTGTCCGCTACCCCAAATTTTTCGTTCTCCAACACCTTGAAAGAAAAGAGACAAATCTATCCCTTTAAATTCTCCCCCTAAACGGAAACCGTATTGGTACCTTGGGGTTGTGTTTCCAATAAGTACTCTATCACCGGGATCACCATTTGTGCCATTTCCAGCATCAATATATCCATCGCCATTTACATCGACAAACTTTATATCTCCAGGGCTAATTAGTAAAGTTTGGTTACCATCTTCGAAGAATGTTTGGTAAACGGGGTTAGTGCCGGCGAGTTGATTGGTTGTTTTACTAACTCCGTTAAGTACAATATTTGTTTGTACAAAGTTTCCGTTGGCATATACAAAATCTCCTGCTTGAAATAAACGATCGGTAACATAACCATATACGTCGCCAAATCTTCTACCCGTAGAAAAACTATTGCTTAAGTTTCTGTTTTCCCAAGGCGTGTTAAAATCAGCACCTTTTGTAATAAAACTTACTGCATCACCAATATTTGCATCAACGGTTAAGCGAAGACCATTGTTGAACTGGTGATTAAAGTCCAAACTAAATTCCCAACCTCGTGTTCTTAAATCTCCATAATTACCTTCTGGGGCACCCGTTCCGTAAGTAGCGGGCAATGCGTCGCCCGGAATAATCATATTTCTGGTGTAGCGTTGAAATACTTCCGCTGTAATGCCCAACTTGCTTTCAAAGAAACGAAGGTCGGCGCCAAAGTTCATGTGTTCGATATCTTGCCATTTTGTGTTTCTATCAACAGCGTCGGGGGTGCTAAAGGTATAATAACGATTTCCGTCAGCACTTAACCAAGACGATTCGCTAGGATACATTTGAGGTATATAAGTACCATTTCCAACGGATTGATCACCAATGAAACCCCATGATGCCCGCAGTTTTGCAAAACTCAATACAGGCGTTATTTTCTCCATAAAGCTCTCTTTAGAGATTACCCAACCTCCCGAAACGCCAGGATAGGTTCTCCAGCTCAGTCTTTTCGAAAATTTAGATGTTCCGTCACGTCTTAGCGTACCTTCAAGAAGATACTTGTCATCAAATGCATAGTTAACTCTACCAAAGAATCCCGCTTGAGAATCCCAAAATGCGCCACCACCTACATCTTTAGTTCCTGTAGTAAAGCCAAACTGTGGGTTTTCAGCGTTTATCAGGTTAGTCCTCTCAGAAAATTGGCTTGAACCGTCAAACGAAACAATGTTTGTACCTAACAAGAATTTAACCTGATGTTTCTTTAGATCGAGTCTGTAATTGGTTAACGCATTCAGCGTATTTCTTACAGACCTAAAATCATTTTGGTTAAAATACGTGTTTGCCTTTGTGGTATGATCTGTTAAAGGAAAACGATATGCCGGTGTACCGCCCGAGTCTGTGGGGTTGCCATTCTCATCAACATATACTACTTGTCCATTCGCATCTTTAAGTGCCTCAACACCATACCAATGCGTACGAGCCTGTACGTAGGGAACAGAAGAAGTTTGCAAATTATTCTCTGTACTATATGCATAATCAGCTAACACATCCCAAGCTTTGGTCAAATTAAGTGTTCCACCCAAGGTCATGTTCAAAAACTTCTCATCACGTATTTGGTCATTTGACACACGAGCTGAAAAGGCTGGATCTATTATATCAGCATCTTGTTCTTTTACGCCAATGGGAAATAAACGGCTCCAGCGATACAAGTATAACCAAGGATCTGCCGCAAAACCAGCTGTGTTCAGCGATGTAGGGTTGCGTTTTGTTGCACCCGCATATCTTACTCCACCACGCAACGTTAAGTAATCTGTTGCTTTAGTCGTTATAGACAACGATGGGGTAATTCTTTTGTAATCATCATGAGCTGCAGGCTTCATCATCCCTTGCTGCCCCAAATAGCCTACGCTTAAGTTATAGCTAGTGTTACCACTTTTGCCATTTAAACCAAGATTGTGTATCTGAGATAAGGCGTTGTCCTTAACCATTGCCGCAACGGGATCATAAACTCTGTAGCCAAATTTTTGAGAACCGTCCCAAAACCAGTCACGACCATAAACAACAGGGTCATCATTACCAACTACACCACCATATTTAGTTTGCCACTCTTTTATCTTTTCCAAACTGTTTCTATCCACACGCCAAAAACCTCCGGCAGGCCCTACCTGCTTCATGTTTTCATGTGCATCTACAGAATATTCTAGACCGTCAATGCCGGCAATGTCAATCGGTTTAAAAGGAGATTGTACCACAAAATTGTTAGAATACACAAATTTGCTTCCGTCCACCTTAGCTCCTTTTTTTGTGGTAATTAAAATTACACCAAAAGCAGCTTTAGAACCGTAAATCGCACTTGAAGCCGCATCCTTCAATACCGTAATATTCTCTATATCGTTTGGATTTATAAATTGAATACTTGGAATTTCAACGTTATCTACCAATATTAGGGGGTTACTGTTACCTGCAATTGAACCAATCTGACCACGTATTTTGATAATAGGATCAGAACCTACCTCGCCACTAGGCACAACTACAGAAAGACCAGGAACTGCTCCCTGTAAACCTCTGCCTACATCGGCTATGGGGCGGTTACCAAATACTTTCTCCACATTTACGGAAGTTATGGCGCCCGTTAAACTTTCTTTCTTTTGTGTGCCGTAGCCAACAACAACTACTTCGTTAAGACCCATAGCGTCGCTAAGTAAGGTAACATTCAATGTGCTGTTGCTTCCAACACTTTTTTCTAAGGTTTTATAACCTATAAAACTAAATATCAAAACATCATTCGCTGAAGCTTTAATACTAAAAATTCCGTCGCTGTTGGTTTGCGTTGCAGAATTTAGTCCCTTTTTTTTAATAGAAACACCTGGCAATGGGATTCGATCTTCATCTAACACCTTACCGGTAATGGTAATTTCTTGCGCAATGACGTTAGCCAGCGACAAAAACATTCCAAAAAAAATAAATAGTAGCTTTTTTTTCATGAAAAGAAAGTTTTGTTTTAAAATGTTTGTATAAATTTCCGATTTAAAAAACGCATAATAACGCAAAGTTTGTCTGTCTTTCGTAAATATAATAAATTTTTCACAAAAAAAAACAAATTATTTAGAGTTATTTTACTGATAAATAAATTATTATTGCATAAAGACGCAAAAACACGCATTGGGCATTATACTATTTAATTAAAATAAATACCACATTTATATATAATACATATTTTTGGATATTTATTTAATAAACAAGGTACTATCAATATTAATTTATGCTTAAACTAGCTTTCAAAAGAAGCGATTCTTGAGAAATAAAGTGATCTTTATTTTAAAAAAATATGTTATTCATAATTGATTCAAAAAGTTCTGCAAACAACAATCCCTAGCGCTTTCTTAGAAATCAATATTTTTAAATTTTTAGTTTAATCACTCAATTTAAATACATTTGCGCTAATAATCAAGTTAAAATCATGTTAAAAGAAGAACGACAGGCCTATATTATAAAGCAAATCAACCTACATAATAAAGTTTTATCTTCTGATTTAAGCGAGCAATTGGTGGTTTCTGAAGATACGATAAGAAGAGATTTGAATGAACTAGCCGATACGGGCAAGATTTTAAAAGTACATGGCGGAGCGCTATCAAAGGCTTTTCACTATTCGTTTCAACATAACGACACTTATGCAAAAGATGACAAAAAGCAAATAGCCCGTAAAGCATTAAGTTTGGTTAAAAATGGGATGTTGGTATTGGCCAGCGGTGGCACAACAATGATTGAGCTTGCCCGAATGATTCCTGAAGATTTAAGTTGTACGTTTTTTACAGTAAGTCCTCTTGTTGCTTTAGAATTATCAGAGCACCCTAATTTAGAGGTAATTTTAATCGGCGGAAGTCTGTCAAAAAATGCGCAGATTAGTATTGGTTCCGTTGTAATTAGTCAACTAGCCGATATAAAAGTAGATTTATGTTTCCTAGGTGTTAACAGTATTTCTATTACTGATGGTATTACAGATTCTGATTGGGAAGTGGTTCAAGTAAAAAAAGCTATGATCAAATCTGCACAGAAAACCGCTGTTATTGGAATTTCGGAGAAACTAGATTCTGTACAAAAACTAAAAGTATGTGATTTGAATGCTGTTCATTACCTAATAACGGACTTAAAAACAGACAATCCAAAGTTTCAAGCCTACACTAAAATGATAACTATGCTGTAATTTTTTGGTTAATCTTTTAACTAGCCAAAATCTTATCAAATACATTCATTTACCAAGTAAACAATAGATTCGTAGTTTTTGCCAACAGCATCAGAAATTGCTATTTCGCAAGTTTTTCCGCTCGAAAAATAACCGTCGTAATTTCCTACAGCATTTACTTCTAAAGCTTCTAACTTAGTGGCAGACTGTGTAAGTTCTGGAAATAGAAAACCTTTATCCCCTGCCATCCCACAACAATTTGCATTAAAAGGAATTGTTACTTCGTGAGCGAAAGCTTTAGCAACTTTTTCAAATTTATTCTGCAAACCCATTTTTTTGAGTGAACAAACTGGGTGTAAAACGATGTTATTTTTCTTCTTCAATATTTTTACACGTGGCAAAATATAGTCGGAAATGTAATCTATACTATCTATAATGTTTAGCGCATCAAAGTTTTGTTGATTTGAGATATTAAGTACTTTCCGGCTACTTTGTAATGTTTGAGTACATGAACTAACATCTAAAACTATTGCCAATTTACCTTGTTGGCTTGCTTCCCAAAGAAATTCTACAGTTTGATTGGTACTCAATTTATAAGCATCATGATAACCTTTGGAACTAAAAATTTGTCCGCAACATAATGCGTTTAGTTTTTCAGGAATGGTAAACTTAACACCTGCTTTAGCAGATATTTCGGCTATGGTTTCAATAATGTTTTTTTGATGCCCCGAGGAACCACCCATCATTCTTGAAATACAGGTTGGCATATATACCACCTCAGCATCCAAAGCCAATTGTGTGGATAATGTTGTTTTTCCGGAAGGCTTTATTTGATTAGACCATAAGGGAAACAATGGAACTATGTTTTTTATTCCTTTGGTAAGTTGGTACATTGTATTTTTACCAATCAACTGGTTTAGTCCAACGCCTATTTTTACGGCGGTGGCTGCTAAAGATTGAGTTAATGCGAAATTTTTAGCTATGGTTAATGCAACTTTATTTGAAAACCGATTGTGATTTTCTCGCCTTAGTCTTTTAACTAAATCGCCCGTATTAATATCTACTGGGCAAGCAGTAGCACATAAACCATCTACAGCGCATGTCTCTAAACCATCGTACTGGTATTGCTGCAACAAATCCTTATACTTTGCATCTTCCCCATTATGCCGATAAGTCAGCAATGCTCTACGAACCACAATGCGTTGTCGTGGCGTTAAAGTTAATTCCCGACTAGGGCAAACATGCTCACAATAGCCACACTCCATACATTTATCTACCTCCTCCTCTACCGAAGGCAAATTTTTTAAATTTTGAATATGTGCGTTTTTATCTTCATTGATAATTACCCCCGGATTCAACAATTGGTAAGGATCGATTACATTTTTAAGGGATTTCATGATTCCATAAATATCCGTACCCCATTCTGTAGCTACAAAAGGAGCCATATTACGCCCAGTTCCGTGTTCAGCTTTTAATGTGCCATTAAATTTACCCACTACCAACTCCACCACATCTTTTAAAAACCGATCGTATCTTTCTATCTCAACCGCTGTATTGAAAGATTGCGTAACTACAAAGTGGATGTTCCCATCTTTTGCATGTCCAAAAATAATAGCGTTTTCATAAGCGTGTAGCGCAAATAATGCTTGGAGCGCTAAAATACCATCTCCCAAGCTGGCTATTGGAAATGCAACATCTTCTAAAATTACGGTTGTTCCACTTGCTCTCACTGAACCCACCGAAGGGAACATTCCTTTCCTCAGTTTCCAAAAAAATGCTTGTTCTTGTGGATCTCTGCTGAATTTAGGCTCATTTAACAAAGTGAGTTCCGATACAATTTCTAAAAACTTGCTTATTTTCTGCTGTAGATCTGTTTCTGCATTGCCCTGAAATTCAACTAGCAGAGCAGCGGATGTTGATGGGAGTTCCTTTAAACTAGCAGGTACGCCTTTAATGTGTTCTATCGATTTAAGAGATGCCCTATCCATTAACTCTACCGCCTCTGCTCCTGCAAATGTGATCGGAAAAATAGCCTGACAAGCATCATAAATATCTGGAAAATACAGAAAAGCTGTTGCTTTACACTTATAATCATCAACAGTTGCTAAAACTGCTTCTGCTATAAATCCTAACGTACCCTCGGCCCCGATTAGTAGATGCTCTAAAATATCTAAAGGTTCTGTATAATCGATAAAAGCGTTTACTGAATAACCTACTGTGTTTTTTGTTTGGTATTTATACCTGATGATTTCCTTTAGGATGCTATTTCCTTCGATCTGTGTTTTTAGTTGTTTCAACTCTTTGTAGATCGCTGGGCATTCAAGTTTAAACCGCTCGTAATCATTCTGATTTTCTGTGGTGTAGGTAAACCCGTTTGGCAATATGAATTTGATGTATTTGGTAGTGTGGTATGAATTATTGTGAACACCGCAACACATCCCACTTGAATTGTTGGAGATGATACCGCCCATCATTGCAGAATTAATACTGGCAGGGTCTGGGCCGATTTTTTTTCCGAACTTATTTAAGCTGTTGTTTACCATTGCGCCGATGGCACCGGGTTGCACTCTTACCATTTCTCCATTTTGTTCTATAGATACTTTGTTCCAATGTTGGCTAAGATCTACCAATATCCCATCAGAAATGGATTGCCCCGATAAACTTGTACCCGCTGTTCTGAACGTTAAGGGAATATGATGTTGATGGGAAAACTTGAAAAGTTGAATAATTTCAAATTCGTTGATGGGTTGTACAACTGCTTTTGGTTGCAAATGGTAAAAACCCGCATCAGCCGCGTATGCAACCAAATCTATTAACCGAGCTTTTATTCTGTTCTCGGGAAAAATGGCTTTTAAAAGTTGAGGTATTGGCAGCATTACGAAATATTTAGTTTTTTTTTAGAAGAAAAAAAACATACAGCGATAAAAATAGATCCTTTTATAATTAAACTAAAATTAATTCCTTTTTGTGAGTCTTGCTAATCAGCAACAAACAAATAATAGTTATTACCGCGTTGATAATGATGAGCTCAAAACCGACGGCGTAGTTAAACCAAGCTTTTGAATGACTATCTATTACGTAAGTTACTAACGGCGAAATTATACAAATAAAAGGGACAATATCATCTTTTACGCTTCTTTTGTTAAGCATCCCAAAAGCGAACAAACCAAGCAGCGGTCCATAAGTATAACCCGCTGCTTTAAATATAGCGTTCACAACAGAATCATCATTAATTAATTTGAATACCAAAACCACCAAAAATATAAGAAATGAAAACACCAAATGAACTGAATGACGTGTTCTGATTAATTTCGTTGAATTGTAATCATCTTTTTTATCGAAACTTAAAAAGTCCACGCAAAAAGAAGTGGTTAACGCGGTTAATGCTGAATCTGTTGTTGCAAACGTTGCAGCCGTTAAGCCCAACATAAACACAATTGCGGGTAGTACTCCTAAATTATTAAAAGCTATCTCTGGAAAAAGGTGATCTGGCGTAGCCAATGGGGTAACACCAATTTCTTTTGTCTTTGCAAAAATATATAACAACGCACCTACACTTAAAAAGAAAAGGTTGATCATCACAAAAACACCTGTAAACGTGAGCATATTTTTTTGTGCTTCGCCTAAATTTTTACAGCTCAGGTTTTTTTGCATTAAATCCTGATCTAAACCGGTCATGGCTATTGTAATAAAAATACCCCCTAAAAATTGTTTGATAAAGTGATTTTTATTTCCCGAAAAATTATCCCAAAAGAATATTTTAGAGTAGGAACTATTTTTAACGGTCTCAAAAGTTTGTGCAATATCAAGATTTAAGTTTTTCGCAATAAAGTAAATTGATAGTAAAACCGATGAAAGCAAAAAGACTGTTTGTAAGGTGTCTGTAATTATAATGGTTTTTAATCCTCCTTTGAAAGTGTATGACCAAATCAGTAAAAGACAAATTACTATGGTAAGCCAAAATGGAATATTCCACGCGTCAAAAATAAATTTCTGTAAAACGATGGCCACCAAATATAACCTAAATGCAGAGCCAATTGTGCGGGATATTAAAAAAATCATTGCTCCCGACTTATAGCTCCAAAAGCCCAAACGCTCCTCTAAATAAGAATAGATAGATATTAGTTTGATTCTATAATAAAGCGGCAGTAAAACAGTAGCGATAAAAACAAAACCGACTGCGTTACCCAATACAAACTGAAAATAACCGAATGCACTTTGTTCGACCGCCCCAGGGACAGAAATAAATGTAACGCCAGATAGCGCCGTCCCAATCATTCCGAATGCTACAAAATACCATCTAGAATTACGGTTAGCTATAAAAAAGCTAGAATTATCTGATGAACCTTTTGAGGTAAAATAAGAGATAACGATTAAAACCGCAAAATAAACGATAAGGAAAGCTAGCAGAACAATAGATTGCATAAAAAGATTCTATTAAAAATTTAAATCAAAAAGGTCAAATCTCTCCAGAGCATAAAATTAATGATGCGCCACAGCATTTTCTATCGCTTTTCTCACACTTCCAAATTGTTCTAATAATAAAGAAGAAGTTTCATGATCATGACCTGTTTCGTCCATAATCATCTTTACGCCTCTGCTTACTAATTTATGATTGGTCAACTGCATATCCACCATCTTATTCCCTTTCACTCCTCCTAGTTGAATCATAACTGCTGTACTCAGCATATTCAAAACCAATTTTTGTGCAGTACCCGACTTCATACGGGTAGAGCCAGTAACAAACTCGGGACCCACCACTACTTCTACCGGAAACTGAGCTTGAGCCGCAACCGGACTGTTCGTGTTACACACCACACAACCGGTAATATTATTGTTTTTACCTGCAGCAATTAAGCCCCCAATAACATAAGGTGTTGTGCCAGAAGCTGCAATACCTACTACTACATCGTCTTCGTTGATGCCAAAATCTTGTAAATCTTTCCAAGCTTGAGCTTCATCATCTTCAGCAAATTCAACTGCCTTTCTAATCGCCGTATCCCCACCTGCAATAATTCCCACAACCCAATCGAAGGGAACTCCAAAAGTTGGCGGGCATTCAGAAGCATCCAAAACACCTAATCTACCGCTTGTGCCGGCTCCAATATAAAAAAGCCTGCCGCCCTTTTTCATTCTTTCAGCTGTAGCGCTTGCTAAAGCTTCAATTTGCGGAATTACTTTAGCAACTGCATCAGCAACCGTACTGTCTTCTTTATTGATATTGTAAAGAATCTCTCCAACAGACATTCTTTCTAAATCACTATAATTTGACCCTTTTTCGGTGGTTATTTCCATCTTATCATATTTTAAAATTATTATTTAACTATTTAGCTTTTATTCTTTAGGTTCCTTTTATCTTAAAAAACTAAAACTTGTATTTTACTATTCATCAAAATAATTTAAGCTTACCGCTTGGCAATACCAAAACCGTAACTAAACTCTTTACTTACACTTACAGGCAAAATACCTTGTGGCTTTAACTTTCCAGTTAAAAAATCAAAAACCACCTGATGCATTAATTCATCATCCTCATAACAGGCTACTAAGCTTCTAGCATCCACTATTTTAGCGATAGCATAAGGGTTTCCGAAGATAAAACTGATGCTATTTGGCTTTTTAGCCAGTTTATTAAACAGGTTTAAAGCCTCGTTACTGATACCAAAATTATTTGCGGGGTATTTCTGATACTGATGCAAACCATTTATTACCACATCATAATTATTACCGATTTGCGCCAATAAACTATCTGCTTTTGCTTGGCCAGCTTTGTAATCCAAGTAAAAACAGTCAGCATTAACGTTTACGTTTAAAAGCTTAGCAAGTTGATTGCCTGACGCAATACCAAAACCTACATACGCAATTCTTTTCTGTTTTGTTAAAGGAAGCTTTATCGCAGTATCATGTTTTAATAGGGTAATTGCTTGCCCATAAACTTTTAATTTTAGTTCATTTACATCTTTATTTAAGTCGGTAGTAATGTTTGCGGTATCAATAGGTGTAAACTGCGCCAGTTTTAAATTATATTTAGCCAAAAGAACTTTGTTTACCTTGGCATCAATATCAGCCCAGCTTAATTTGCCTTCTCTAATGGCTCTCTTTACATCTTTGATACTTCCTTTAATATCGCCCGGCAAACAAAGCATATCATTACCTGCAATTAAAGACTGTGTAACCGCTTTGCCTTGCGGATAAAACTTCGCAACACCTTTCATTTCTAAAGCATCTGTAAAAATCAAACCCTTAAATCGAAGTTCTTGTTTTAATAGATCCGTTACGTTTTTATGGGATAAAGATGTTGCCTGGTTTTTAGTGGTATCAATACTTGGAATATAAAGATGGGCAACCATCATACTACCAACTCCTTCTTTAATCATTGATTTAAAAGGATAAAGTTCTAAAGCATCCAACTGCGTTTTACTTTTTAAGATGACTGGCAAATCTAAATGTGAATCTACGCTCACATCGCCGTGACCCGGGAAATGTTTAGCACAGGCCATCACTCCAAAATCTTGCATCCCTTTCATCATTTGAACACCGAATAGGGTGACTTTTTTTTTATCCTCGCCAAAAGAACGGACATTAATTATTGGATTTTCTGGGTTATTATTAATGTCAACAACTGGTGCGTAATTAACTTGTATGCCCGCTCTTAAACACTGCTTTGCAATGGCATTACCCACAGCATAAGCTAGTTTAGGCTGATTTGTGGCTCCAATGGTCAATTGATAAGGAAACGTTTCAACATCAGAAAAACGCATCCCTAAGCCCGTTTCTCCATCAATACAAACCATCAGCGGAGTTTTGGCTTTTTGTTGAAGTTTATTTAAAATTTTCGCTTGTTCTACAGCAGTTCCTTGAAATAAGCAGATAGCCCCAATATTATATTTAAGAATGTCTTTTTCTAATTGCTTATCAAAAAAAACTACGTTACCATTCTGCATTTCAGAAACCCTTATTACCATCAACTGTGCAATTTTTTGCTTACGCGATAATTTGCTTGCTGTATTGTCTGCCCATTTTTGTGCAGTTGGATTAGCCTCTAAAAAGGTTTGTGCACTAATAAAACCCGGCATAATTAAAAATAAAATCCCAAAAAACCCTTTGAAAATTATTAACTTCATCTTATTGAACATGAACTGATATTTGATTTGTTGCACCACTTTCATTCTTTAATCTATCAAAAGCGGTAACGGTATAATTATAAGTTACTCCACCCTTTACACCAGTATCTTCAAAACTTGAAGCATCGCTGTAAAGCACTTTTAAAATATTTTTAGAATCGTTGATATTTATCTTTTGGTTATTTATAGATCGATATACTACATAACCGTAAGCCGTTTCTCCATCCCTGACAGGATAAGGTTTATCCCAACTTAAAACGAAGGATTTCTTGGTCTTTGTGTATCTTAATAATAAAGGTACGGCCGGCGGAATTGCATCTAACCACGGCATTGTTGGTGGTAACGCAATCTGACGATTAAAATCATTTCTGAGTGAGTCTTGAAACCCTCCAAGATTATCGGTCAATGATTTAGAGCTGAAACATACGCTGCCCTGAATATTTGTGTTTTGCCTTAAATACCTGATTTGATCTGGCATTTGACTAGGTTTATCCCAACCATTTTTTGTTTGTGCTAAGCGATAAATGCCAAGTCCAAGATAAACATGTTTACCAAACGAATTTGACGCCCACCAATCAGTTAATTTCTCGAACGCAGCTGGCGCATAGCTAAAAGGAAAATAAATTTGTGGGTTCACATAATCCAACCAGCCTTTTTCTGTCCATTTATAAACATCAGCGTAAAGCGCACTATAGCCCGATAAGCCGTTAGAATCAGAACCACGAGGGTCATTCTTTTTATTTCTCCAAATACCAAACGGACTGATGCCAAACTTCACGTAACTTTTTGCAAGATGAATGCTATCTGAAAGTTGTTTAATCAATAAGTCAACATTTTCTCTTCGCCAATCTTCAATATTAGTTTGTCCGCGTTTATTTGCTATAAATGTTAAACTATCTGGTAGTGGTGCTTTGCCCGGGTAAGGATAAAAGTAATCGTCAAAATGTACCCCATCAATATCGTAACGCCGTACTACATTCATCACGATTTTGTTAATGTATGCTCTAACTTCTGGCAGTGCCGGATTAAAATATTTTTTACCCTCATAACTAAACACCCACGCCGGGTGTGTTTTTGTGATGTGGTTTTCACTAAGCGATAAAGAATCAGCATCCGTTGTGGCTCTGTAGGGATTTATCCAAGCATGTAACTCCATTCCACGCTTATGTGCTTCTTTAATGGCAAACGTTAGAGGATCATAAAATGGATTTGGCGCTTTGCCTTGCGTACCGGTTAAAACGGCCGACCAAGGTTCATCACTATTGGCATATAGTGCATCGGCTGCAGGCCGTATTTGAAACATGATTGCGTTGATTCCGCTTTTTTGATGTTCATCAAGAATCGCGATTAGTTCTTTCTGCTGTGTTGATGAAGATAGACCCGGTTTTGAAGGCCAATCAATATTTTTAACTGTTGCTACCCAAACAGCTCTAAACTCTCTTTTTGGAGCGCTCGTATTGTCTTGTGCGTACAAACGATGATCGTGAATTACAAAAAGTGCCGTAAATAAAAGCACAAACCTTTTTAACATAAAAATCAGTTTTGAGTCAATCAATATTTATTTCGCTAAAAACGATAGCGCAAACGCAAATTAAAATTTCAAGATTTGTTTTAAGTTTTATTCTAATGTCGGCTCCAAAGCAGAGGTCAAATTTTATTTACGATAAAATTCAATTAAGCCCTGATTGCTGGACATGGAGAGCAAGGTAGGAAAAAGATTTCACAAAATGCGGTTTTATGCAGACTTTTAATTTTAATATGTATAAAACCGCATTAAACTGTGGGATTAGGGTAATTTACTGCTTAACCAAGCAAGTTGTTTGCAACAAAGTTCCGTTTTTGCTCACTCTTAAAACATAGACTCCAGGATTCAAGCTGGTCATGTTTAAGTGATCTGCATTTAAAAGTTTGCTGGTGTTCACTTCTGTTCCTGCTGTTGTGAACAACTGTACTGTTACACCATCCGCATTTGCGCCAGCAATATTCACGTAATCTGAAGTTGGGTTTGGGTAAACTGTAAAAGTAGATTGATCAGCCAAAAGTAGATTTTTTACAGACTTAATTTCAGAATAGGTAGATTTTCCGTCTTTATCTACTTGTTTCAAACGGTAGTAAGTGGTAACCGCAGTACCCAATTTATCTTGGAAAGAATAAGTTAATACACTTGAACTATTTCCATCATTTTTTGAAGCAACAAAACCAATTTTGTTAAAAGTTGCTCCTTCAGTAATGCTTTCTACTTCGAAACCAAGGCTGTTATTTTCTGAAGCAGTAGTCCAAGTTAAACTATTTTGGTTGTTGGTTAATGCTGCATTGAATGAAGACAGAGAAACAGGAAGTGTTCCATCAGCTTTGAAATTTAAAGTGTAAGAAACTACTCCATTGTTGGTTATCAGTTGAAAAAACGTCAACGTATAAGATAGATTAGCATTTAAAACCTTCTTAATAGCAATGTCACAAGTAGCATTACCATTTGCAACGAAAGTGTTTGTTAGCTTTGTGGCTTAAATTAATTTAATAGCATTTACATCGGTTATATCATAAATAAGTAAGGCTAAACCTTCGCCATTAGGTGTTCTTACGGCATCATTAGCTCCAGTTGTTGCCAAAAACTGTTTTGCGCCAACTTCAAAATATTCTAAACTACTAAAGTTTTTACTGATAGAGCCAGCTGGTGTAACATCACTATAAGTGCCTGCGGTTAATAGTGTGCTTGCTAAAACTTTGGTATCTACACCTGCAGAAGTCATTAATCATTTAGCAACGCTCGGACCGCTTATCCAAAGATCTGAGCTTGTACCTGTTGTTACCGGCGAGATACATGATCTTGCATTAGCAGCGGTAGTTACGGGAATATTTTTTGTTTTGGAAAAATTTGCTGGTAAAGCCCCGCTCGTAATGATTACTTGTACGCTGGTTCCTCCACTATTTATTCAAAAAAAATCATTTCCGGTCTTCGGAAAGTGCTTGCTAAATATGAAAATGCGTTTTTATGCTGTTGTTTAGTTGTGATAGTAATAAGCAGCACAAAATCATAAAAATTATCAATTCAGTATAGACTCTTCTGTAAGAAATTTAGATACCATTAAAAAAATTCATCAAAATCAAATTTAACATCACTGATACAAAGGGCTGGTTCGGATGTAATTATACAAATTATATTTAAAAAACGCAAATAACCGCAAACTTATTTAAAATAACTGCTAAAAAACGCAATCAATAGCTTTATCTTGTTATATTTGAAGAGTATTAAACAAATTCCACTAGGATAGACTTAAAATAACTTTAAATGAAACCTATCAGTTTAAATTTGTTAAATCTAAATTCCGTAAAATACTTTATTAAAAAAATTATTTAAATAAAAAACTTCAAAAAAATAAAAAATATTTATCATCTATTATAAAGGCATAAATGGCTGTCAAAAATCTATAAATACGAGTTTTTATTAAAAATAGAAAGATTTGACAATCATAAATATAATAATAATTTTTAATAACTATATTTAATTAATATATTTATTTATTAACTTTGATTTACATTAATTAAACATTATTCAATGTCTCGTTTAAACCTTTTAGAAGAAACCCGTTTTGAGAAAATTCCTGTTTCTATTTTCTCTGATGAAAACAAAGCGTCAGTTGCTGTAGCCCAAAAAATCGCAAATCTAATTCGTAAAAATTATGATGAGGAAAAACCAACTGTACTTGGTTTGGCAACAGGGTCAACTCCTATCAAGGTTTATAAAGAATTGATAAGGTTGCATAAAGAAGAAAGTTTAAGTTTTAAAAATGTAGTGACTTTTAATTTAGATGAGTACTACCCGATGAAAAGTGACGCCATACAAAGTTATGAGACTTTTATGAACGAAAATCTTTTTAACCATATTGATTTAGATAAGAACAACATTAATATCCCCGATGGCACATTAGCAG
>JACMND010000186.1 GCA_014378705.1 Pedobacter sp.
ATTCGACACTTCAAATTTGCCAACAGTCAGCGTTCCTGTTTTATCAAACACCAGCGTACTGATTTTACGTGATTCTTCAAAAGCCGTCCGATTTTTAATCAGCAAGCCATTTTGTGCAGAAAGGGCAGTAGATTTAGCAACCACTAACGGAACTGCTAATCCCAAGGCATGAGGGCAGCATATTACGATAACGGTCACCATTCTTTCGATGGCAAAAGCCAAAGGCTCTCCACTCAACCACCAAAACAAAAAAGTACCTATACCGGCAACCAAAGCAATGATGGTTAGCCATTTGGCTGCTACATCTGCCAGTAGCTGAGTTTTTGATTTGTTTTTCTGAGCATCCTCCACTAACTTAACTACCTGGGCGAGGTAAGAATCTGCTGCAGCATGAAGCACGGTTACTTTTAATGAACCAGTCCCGTTTATAGAACCGGCAATCACTTTTTCCCCTTTTACCTTTTGTACTGGTTTGGATTCGCCGGTAAGCATAGACTCATTCAAATAACTTTCGCCTTCCAGAATATTTCCGTCTGCCGCTACTTTTTCACCCGGCTTGATCAGGATCACATCATCCGTTTTTAATGTATCCGTTTGAACCTCTTCGGTGGCATTTCCTTTGACCAGATGCGCCTCAGCCGGCATTAGTTTTACCAATAGTTCCAGCTCCCGCGATGCTCCGGCAACTGATTTCATTTCGATCCAATGCCCTAACAGCATGATCAGGATCAGGGTGCTCAGCTCCCAAAAGAAGTCCATTCCATCCAGGCCAAAAACGGTAGCTACGCTATAGATATATGCTACTGAAATGGCAAAGCCGATGAGGGTCATCATGCCCAGGTTCCAGGTTTTCATTTCCGAAAACCAACCAGTCAGGAACGGCCATCCTCCATAAATAAAGAGGATTGTGGATAAGCCGAAAAGGATATACATGGAACCGGGAAACATCCATTGCACACCTAACCATTGCTGGATCATGGGTGAAAGCAATACAATGGGAATGCTGAGAAATAGTACAATATAAAACCGCTTTTTAAAATCAGCAATCATCATGGCGTGATGATCATGACCTTCCATTCCCATTGATGATTTGCTGCCATGCGGCATAGCTTTGTGATCCATTTTACCAGGGTCCTTAGCAGTAGGCTTTACAGGATGTTCATTTACGGAAGGCCTTTTAGCCCTGGCCTTTTCAGGTTCATCATGTTTACTTTTCATCGCCTTGTATTATACGATTTGAAAATTCAGCATCATACCACTGTCCTCATGTTCAAGGTTGTGGCAGTGTAAAACATATTTCCCTTTTAATTGCGAGAAGGTGGTTATCACTTTTACCTTTTCGCCGGGCATCACCAACACGGTGTCTTTCCACCCTGTTTCAGTAGCTATTATGCCTCTTTTGCCAGACCTTTCTAACACCTGAAAATGGTTGCCGTGAAAATGCATCGGATGTATCTGCCCACCGGAACTATTGTTAAACTCCCATATTTCTGTGGCTCCTGCAGTAATTGTTTCGTTCATCACAGCAGCATCATAGGAAATACCATTAATGCCGTGCAAGCCCATTTTTATTTTACCCGTGCCTTTTGCAACTGCCGAATCTTTCATATCATTCCTATGCATGGAAGCATTACTGATATCAAATGTTCTTGTTTTTGATGCACCGGAAGGATTGATTTTTTTAATGACAGATAAGACGGCTGGCAACGTAAATGTTTCATTTGATTTATCGCCAACTTTAAACTTCATTATTTTAAATGCTTCTCTGCCCTGTACGCCGCCGCCATTAAATATTTCGCTTTGAAGAAAAAAATCATTGTTTGCTTCATTGGTAAAATCCACCAGCATATCGATCCTTTCGCCTGGTGAGAGCAAAATGCTTTTTACTGTTTCTGGCGCAGCTAATAATCCTGCATCAGATCCTATCACAACAAAATCCTGCTCATTACTGAAAGCCAGGTTATACACCCTTGCATTAGAACCGTTGATAATGCGTAAACGATTCCAGCCTGCTTTAACTTCCTTGTAAGGATTGTATGCGCCGTTGACTAACATATAGTTACCAAAAAAACCAGTCATCACTTCTGCATCTGTGGGAGCATAATCAAACTCGCCACTTTCTTTAAACCGCCTGTCCTGAATGACAAAAGCTATTTCACTTTCACCATTTGGCAACTTTAATGCATTCTCTTCCTCATCCCTCACAATAAAAAAACCGGCTAAACCCTGCATCACCTGTTCAGCTGTCAACATGTCGGGATGCGGGTGATACCAATAAGTTCCGGCTCTTTGATTAATGGTGAACTGATATTGAAACGTGCCTCCGGGTTCTGTTACCCGTGAAGGAAAACCATCCATATCTGATGGTATGATCAAACCATGCCAGTGTACGTTGGTAACCTGCGGCAATGAATTGGTAAATTGAAGGTTGATAACATCCCCATTGTTGACAATATAGGTTTTACCCAACATGCCTTCATAATAACCATACACATTTGTTTTTTTCCCTTTTAGTATCTCAACCGGCGTTTGCTTTGCTTCAAAAGATTTTGTGTTTTTTAAATCAAATAAAGGGGGAGCTGGAAGCGGCGTATTAAAATCACCTTCTATCATTTTCAAGGCATTGGATAGCATATCCTTTTTATTTTGCTCGTTATTACAACTTTGCAGTAACCAGGAAGTACCTCCTAATAATGTAAAAGCGCCAGTTGCGCCTGTAATTTTTATAAATTGCTTACGTTGCATGTCAAAAATATTAGTTGAAGTGAAAAAGATATTTAGTTATTCGTTATTGGAAATTAAAATTTACTGGGATCTGCTTCTAATTCGCTCTAAATAAACCTTCCCTGCTTAATTCCCAGGCTTTCATTGGTTTTTCGCATGGAATTTTCTGCACTTTTTTCAATACCCGTCAAAGCTCTGATAGCATCAATGGTTTCAGGAACAACGATAGCCTGGTTATCTACCAAGTAAGCGTAAAACAATTCATCATTTACTACTTTAAGCATATCCTGCCATATAGCTACTTCATACATATCGCCATAAGGACGATTAAGCGCCAGCATTAACTCCTTAACCGTGTTGTTGGCTGTAAGTCCATCTGAATAATTGATAAATGCAATGCGACCAGATGTGCCAAATGCCTCCAATACTTCTTCGTTAGTTGCTTTTTTAGCGAGCTGTACATTCCAGTAGTGCAGGTGACTAAGCGTTTCAGGAACTTTTACGGCTACTGTTAATACATCTAATTCTGGGTCTACGGTTTGGGCATCGGGGCCCTGATGGCTGGGTATGTCCTTTTCCGGCACAAGGGTGTTGATAATTCCATTAATATGGCTTTCCCATGGATCTGAGGCTCTTCTAAGTAAGGTCCCTCTTGCTTTAATGAGCAACCCCGCCTTTTTAAGTGCGGTAAGCGTTCTTACAATTGAGGTTGTATTGCATGAAACTACTCTTGTAGAATTAAGTCCAAGTGCAGTTAAGTAATTATTTTCTGCGCTAAATGAATGTCCAGTTGTTTCATGTTTTTCACCTCCCTGAACAATGAATTTTAACCCCGCCTTTTTGTAAAGTTCAATGTTTTGGGCCGCTATCTTTTTAGGTGTGCAATCCACTATTATATCAGAAACTTTTATAAGATCAGCCAGTGTTCCCTTTATCTCAATTTTGTTATCAATCATTTGCTGTTGAAAATTACTGTCAAAAGCGTAAACCGGATATTCTTTCCTTACTGCAATCTTAATACGCCAGTCAGTAACCACATCACAAATCCCTACAAGGTCCATATCGTCCTGAAGCTGAACGGCATCAGCCACACGCTTTCCAATAACACCAAATCCGTTAACACCAACTTTTATTTTTTCCATGATAATGAGTTTTGAATGCACAACAATAAAGACCGCATCTGCACTTTATAAGATACAAATCAATTAAGCTATTGTTATATCCTTGTCCATATACACGTTTTGTATAGCTTGTAACATTTCTACGCCTTCTTGAAAAGGACGCTGAAATGCTTTTCTGCCAAGAATTAAACCCATTCCCCCGGCCCGCTTATTAACAACAGCGGTAATTACTGCTTCTTTCAAATCACTCTCCCCCAAGCTTTCACCACCGCTGTTTATTAATCCTACACGCCCGCTGTAACAGTTAAGTACCTGATAACGGGTTAGGTCAATGGGATGATCAGAGGTTAGTTTATCGTAAACGAGCTGACTTGTTTTGCCGTGTTTAGTAGCCAAATAACCACCGTTGTTTGTGGGCAGTTTTTGCTTTATAATATCCGCTTGTATTGTAACACCCAAGTGATTGGCCTGGCCGGTAAGATCTGCAGATGTGTGATAATCTACCCCATCTACCTTAAAGGCATTGTTGCGGGTGTAACACCATAAGATAGTGGCCATTCCCAACTCATGTGCCAATTGAAAAGCCTCCGAAATTTCTTTCAACTGGCGGGTACTTTCTTCGCTTCCCCAATAAACAGTAGCACCCACGGCGATTGCGCCCATATCCCATGCACTTTTAACTGTACCAAAAAGTGTTTGATCATAGCGGGTAGGCATGCTTAACAACTCGTTGTGATTAATTTTTACAATGAAAGGAATCTTGTGTGCGTACTTACGACTCATGATACCTAAAACGCCAAAACTAGAAGCAACACCATTGCAACCACCTTCTATTGCCAGCTTAATAATATTTTCCGGATCAAAGTAAAGAGGGTTAGGTGCAAATGCAGAACCTGCACTATGCTCGATCCCCTGATCAACAGGAAAAATACTGCAATAGCCCGTACCGCCTAACCGTCCATGATCTAACAATGCCTGTAAATTCCGGAGAACCTGGTTATTGCGGTTGCTGTTTACCCATATTTCCCTGACATGATCTGGTGAGGGAAGGTGGATCATTTTTTTATCAATAGTTGTGCAGGTGTGGCTTAATAAATACTCAGCTTTGTCGCCTAATAAGCCTGATGTTTTATTACTTTTCATAATCTTTGCTAATTTTCAAGGTTACTTTGTAGGTTAAAGCAGCAAAAGCCAATTCCTCTTTTTATAATTACTAAGCCATAAAACAGAGTTTAAAGATTATATCTGGTTTTTAAATTCAATTTGCTTTTCAAAACAATCCAGGTTATAAATGGTGGTTTCGGCTATATTTTGCAAAGCCGTATTGGTAAGAAAAGCCTGATGGCTTGTGATGAGCACATTTGCAAAAGATAAAAGACGTGAGATCACATCATCCTGAAGGATATCTCCCGAATGATCTTCAAAGAACAAACCGCCTTCTTCTTCATAAACATCCAAGCCCAAATAGCCTATCTGCCCGGTCTTTAACCCGGCAATTACTGCTTTGGTATTTACCAGTGCGCCCCTGCTGGTATTGATCAGCATAACTCCGCGTTTCATTTTATTAATGGTATGCTGATTAATCATGTAGTGTGTAGCCTTTGTTAAGGGAACATGTAACGAGATAATGTCGGCCTCTTTGTAAAGGGTATCATAATCTGTATAAACCAAACCGTATTTTTCAATTAATTCACCGTTTTCTATTTGGTCAACAGCTAATATTTTGCAGCCAAAACCATTTAATATTTTGGCCAGCACACCACCTATTTGCCCGATACCAATTATGCCTACCGTTTTCCCGTTCATATCAAAACCTGTTAAGCCATCCAATGAGAAGTTGAGTTCATGCACCCTGCTGTTTGCCCTGATCAAATTCCTGTTTAAGGCCATCATTAATGCTACCGCATGTTCTGCCACCGCATAGGGCGAATAAGCTGGTACTCTGGCCACTTTAATATCCAATTGTTTTGCCTTATCCAGAGCAACATGGTTATATCCGGCCGATCGCAATGCGATAAACTCTACTCCCCCTGCGTGCAACTTTTCTATTATTTTTTCAGAAGCATCGTCATTCACAAAAATAGACACAGCCCGGGCTGCCACAGCCAATTGTGTTGTTTCCATTTTTAAAGGGATTTCAAAAAACTCCAGTTCATGCTTACCTGCGTTGGCATTCACAAGAAATTCTTTTTCAAATTTGTGCGCACTATATATAATCGTTTTCATATTCCTTCTTTTTGATGCATTACCGCAGCCCATACAGCTGCGCTTATATCTATGATAAACCCCACGATTTGTAAAAACCTTTAATGCCTGATTTATTCAAGCGGACATGGACTTGATTATAAACAAGTGTTTATGCTCGGTAATGTTTTCATTCCCTTAAACCAGCGCATTGGAGTTTAACGATTTATGGTTTATGCCATTTACAATAAGAAATCTGGCCTATTTCGGGTAATCGTTCTGTTGCAGCTAAACCTATTTTTGAAATAGTTTTAATTTCTTCTCAAATTGGATAACGATTACAGAAAATACAGAGGCGCAAAAAATGAGCATCCATTCATTCAGTGACAGAGATATTAAGTTTAACGCTTCC
>JACMND010000187.1 GCA_014378705.1 Pedobacter sp.
CTGGGCAAAAAAACACAATAGGCCAATTACTTTAGGCGAGTTTGGTGCTTATGAAAAAGGTGATATGGCATCGAGAATTACTTGGACAAACTACATTGCCAGACAAGCAGAAGCCCGCAATTGGAGCTGGAGTTACTGGCAGTTTGATTCTGATTTTATTGCTTATGATATGACTAAAGATGAATGGGTAAAACCTATTAAAGATGCTTTGATACCTATATCTAAATAAGTATTATGATAGTTCATACCAATTTCAAAAATCTTGAATCTGGCGAATACCTTCTTTTTGTAATTTAAACATCTGCTTATTGAACTACTTGGAGCTTTTTTAGTTTATCAGGACCTACAATGATCAATTTAATTATTTAATCTTAGTTACAAATAGAACCTAGACGTTAATCATGTTAAAATTCAAACCAACATTTTTATTAATTCTAATCCTATTCTCAATAGAAAATACTCTTAGAGCACAAGATAACGTATTGAGCAAAGCCAAAAAACAAGAAGGCTGGCAACTTTTATTTGATGGAAAAACAACAGCTGGTTGGAAAGGTGCTTTTACAGAAAAATTTCCCACAAAAGGCTGGAAAATTGAAAATGGATTATTAGAAGTAGATGCAAATGGCGGTGCAGAATCTGCAGATGGTGGTGATATTGTAACACTTAAAGAGTACGACAATTTCGAACTTAAAGTCGATTTTAAATTAACCGAAGGAGCAAATAGCGGTATTAAGTATTTTGAAGCTCTACATCAAACAACACCCGCAAGTCCTAGGTCTGCTTTTGGTTTGGAATTTCAGCTATTGGACGATGCCGTACATCCTGATGCAAAATTGGGTAAAAACGGAAATAGAACCATTTCTTCTTTATATGATTTAATTCCTGCTATTGATAATAAACCCACGAAATATGGCTCCCGTTATAAGCTGATGCATGTTAAGGATTTAAGAAAAGGTGTTTTGGGTGATCTTACAGGGGCAACACCAGTAGAAAACACGTTGCCCTTGGTTCAGGACAAATAAATATTTCTGATGTAATCAAAGAAGCACAAAAAATAGGGATTAAGTATTTTTATATAGAAGATGAAAGCAAAGCAGTAAAACTGCAGGTACCGATAAGTTTAACTTATTTAAAGAATCTTTAACTAAAATCGGTAATAACTTTAAAAGAGAACGTAAGATAAAATAATAGAAATTGATGCTTTCATTTTTTTTAAGCAGATTTAGTTAATCAAGATAACCTACAAATGTCTTAAAAATTACGACTAGTAATGATAGGCGGTGGCAAAGGTGCTTTTATAGGAGCCATTCGCAGAATTGCCGCACAATTAGATGCTGAACATGAATTGGTTTGTGGTGCTTTTAGCTCCAATCCTGAAGTCTCGATAGAAAGTGGTAAAAATTTAGGTTTAAATATTTCAAGATGCTATGCTTCGTTTTCAGCACTCTTTGAAAACGAAAAGTAATTGCAAAAAAATGAGCTCATGCAAGTGGTAATTATTGTAACGCCCAATCATCTACATTTTGAGCCGGTAAAACTGTCCATGCAAAACGGCTTCCATGTAATTTTAGATAAACCAATGGCTTTTTCTTTTGAAGAGGCCAAAACACTAAAGCAAATCGCTGAAGAAACTGGTCAGCTTTTATGCTTGACGCATACCTATACAGGTTATCCAATGGTTAAAGAAGCCAAAAAACAAATATCAGAAGGCAAACTAGGCATAATTAGAAAAGTATATGTAGAATATCCACAAGGTTGGTTAAGTAAACTTGAAGAAAGCGGAGATAACAAACAGGCTGCTTGGCGTACTGACCCTAATAAAAGCGGAATGGGAGAAGCTATTGGCGATATAGGAACTCACGCCTTTAACCTTGCAGAATATATTATTGGTTTAAAAGTACTTAAGATTAATGCTAATATCAATACGGTGGTTGAAGAGAGAAAGATTGACGATGATGTTACTGTTCTTTTGAAATTCGAAAACAATGCTTCGGGAGTATTATTTGCAACTCAAATTGCGTCAGGTAAAGAAAATAATATTAAGATTAGGGTTTACGGAGAAAAGGGTGGGTTAGAATGGCAATAAAACGATGTCAATTTATTATAAATGAAATGGACAGATCAACCATTTCAAAAGGTCCAGCAAAATTTTTAGCACAATTTATTGGCCCAAATGCACCATTTAACAATTTGGAATCAATTTGTAAATGGGCAAAAAGTTTAGGTTTTAAAGGAGTTCAAATATCTACTTGGGATAGTAATTATTTCGATTTACAAAAAGCAGCCGAAAGCAAAACTTATGCAGATGATATAAAGGGAAAAGTAAACGAAGCAGGATTAGAAATTACCGAGCTCTCAACACATTTACAAGGACAATTAGTTGCGGTAAATCCGCTTATGACAAAGTATTTAATGGATTTGCACCCAAATTATACCATAATAATCCAAAAGAGCATACAAAATGGGCCATACAACAATTAAAATACGCCGCAAAAGCATCTCAACATTTAGGATTAAATGCTCATGCAACTTTTAGTGATTCTTTACTTTGACATAGCGTTTATCATTAACCACAATACCCTTCTGGATTAGTTGAGGAGGTTTTACAGAACTTGCGAATCGCTGGTTACCCATTCATTTTAAATGCTTTCGATGAAGAGGGTGTAAATCTTTGTTATGAAATACATCCCGGAGAAGATTTAAAAGATCTTATCTCTTTCGAAATGTTTTTAGACAA
>JACMND010000188.1 GCA_014378705.1 Pedobacter sp.
ACGCCGATTTTTTTTGCTGACAAAGCCGTCCAAATTATCCCGGCGATAAGAAAATAGAGAAGGGTGTATTCTGATTTACTAATCCAAATACCAGAGATGCTAGAAAACGGCAAATCTTCAATAAAATACAAGATTTTATTCGTCCATAATATTAGTTGATTTAAAAAATAACCAAGGGGTTTAAGCAGAATAAGCCAGGGGATAAATAAAAAAGTAATCCCTGCATACATTATTAACGACACAGGTAACAAAACAAGCAGGTTACTGATAAGGAAATATACCGGAAACTGGTGAAAATAATAAATACTGATTGGAAAAGTTGACAATTGTGCCGCAAGCGATAAAGCCGTATAACTCCATATTGAGTCAGCGATCTTGTTTTTGATATAAAATAAATGGTAAATTTTTGGGTGAAAATATATTAACCCAAACACAGCGAGATATGATAATTGGAACCCTACATCCAGTAAATTATACGGGTTATACAAGAGTAGAAAAAATGCGGAAATAGCTAAAAGGTTGTATGTATTTAAATCTTTGTTGAAGGTTTTGCCCAATACAACAAAACTCAGCATTACTGCCGCACGGCACACAGAAGGAGAAAATCCGGTAATCATTGCATAAAACCAAACGGTGCTTATAATTATAAAAGCACTTAAAATGCGGAGCTTTCTTATTTTTCTGAGGGGTTTAAGCAAAGCATTTAAAACAAGGAATACAATGCCAACATGCATCCCAGAAACCGAAAGGATGTGCATGGTGCCCGTTTTTGCATAAGCGGAAATTATTTCTTTACTAAGATTTGCCCGGTACCCCAATATAAGGGTTGAAGCCAAAGCAGCGGCTTCTTTATTTTTTAGATATTGATAGAACTTGGCTACCAATTGTCGTCGAAGTTGTAAAGAGAAGGATATGATTTTGTTTCCTGTGCCCTTCTTTAATAGTCTAATCTGGTTTTGATTGATAAAGCATTGCTGGTAAATCTGTTTGGTGATTAGATATGCCATAAAATTAAATTCTGATGGATTAAATGGCGGGTCAACTTTATTATATTTTCCAGGAATCATCACCAAATCACCGTAAGTAAATAGTACCGGGTTTAAAGAATCTGATTTTATAGCGACTAACAGTTTGCCTGATACTTTTTTGTTTGCTTTATTAATGATGCCTTGCTTAACGCTTGTTTCTAACCGTAAAATATCTCCGGTTAGTTGTGGTTCATTGGTAACCCTTACAATTAAAGCATCAGATTCCCCATTTGCAAAGTATTGCAGGTTATATAAGTCTGCCTGTCTGACAGTTATAACATATCCGGTAAGTAAAATAAATAAGTGAACGAATAAACCAAGAATCCACCTTCTTTTAAAAAGATTGGCTTGCTTGTAAACGAGGTTTGAGATTATTATTAATCCCAAAAAAAGAGTTAATCCAAACTCTAAAAAGAATAAAAACTCCCCGCTTCCAAAATAAAAGCCAAGCACTATACCAATTATGAGTGGGACAATTAATCGTATAAACGGTATTTCCCCTTTATAAAACATCAGAATTGACATCTTAACTGCAGTTTCATTTCAGATCTGGAAGAGCCGTTAATCTGTTCATTGCCACTGCCAATAATGTTTAAACTAGAATATTTACTCAAGCTGTAGCGCACCCACAAATCAATTTTATCGGATAAAATAAGGCGCCCGTTTAAATAAAATCTGATTCCGTGATTTTGATACGCGGGAACAGAGTAGCTATAAAGAACGTCATTTTCGTAAGCATAAATTCTTGAATTAAAGCCCGGAGTATTGAAATAGGCCAACCTCATGTTGCCGGAATATTTGGACTTCATCGGATCGTAAATTACATCCTGATAAATCATCCAACCCAATTCTGCAGCTAAATTTTCTTTTTTATAATCCATAATTTCCAACCGGTTTCTAATCGTTAAAAATTTGTTAACCTTTGAGGTAAATTCAAAGCGGTATGATTGTTTTAAAACGTCGTTCAGAATATTTATTGGATTTTCCAGATCATCGTTTTCCTGCTTTTGCTCAAGCTTATATCTAAAAATATATTTGGTTTGCTTGTTAACGGTATAGCTTAATTGTCCAAAAATCTCATGCCCTGAAGATGGTGCATCCACACCAAACTTAAGCCATGGGAAACGGAAGAAATCGGAATACAGTGCCAGTTCCCACTTTCTAATTGGTTTCAGGATCAAACCTGTGTACAGTCCGTTTTCGTTTACCGCGTTACTTGATTCGGCAACAGCCTGATTAAATAAGGAATGATAACTTTCGGGATAACGCCGATGTAGGATAACCAATGAAACACCCGGAGAAAGACTGCTCATCAGCCCGTTGACAAACGCTAAGCTCTGGATGGACGATTTGCTGTAAGCCGTTTCACCAAAAAAATAGGTGTTTTTAAATGTATAACTATAGTTTAAACCCACATTTGAAAGCCGCTTTCCAGAAAACCGAAATTGGTTGTATAAAAGCTGCCCATTTTGAACGTAATTGCTAAACGCAGACTGATATGCCGTTAAGCCGATATTGAGATGGTTTCCGGGAAAATTGATATTAACCCCATACAGGTTATGCCCGAGAGATTGCTTATCTAAGATCTCATTTTGAGTGCGATGCAATCCGCTTTGAGACATTGATTCTACTTCAAGCCTGTCATTTAATAGATTAAGCGAAGCATCCATTTTTTTTATTGAAAGAAATGGCGTTAACTCTAACTTCTTAATCCAAATAGTGGTTGCGATGCCTCTTAAAAACAAAGCTTCGTTAGTTGATTTATATGGCTGTAAACCTAAATAAGGCTTAGCTACATTGCTGATCATTGCACCCTTACCAAAACTTAAGCCCGTCCATAAAGCCAAGCCCTGACCAAATTGCAATGAATAATCTCCTATAACTGCCTTTTTTACATAGCCCATATTTTTTACAAAAATATTAGCCGAACTAAAATCAAAACCCATGGATTTTTCGGCAGGGAATAATGATTCTCCCGGATCTTTTTCCAAATTAAGGGTTGCAGAAACGTTCTGTCCATAATAATATCTGTAACGTATAAGCAATCGTTGAGGGCTACCTGAATACTTTGCTAAGTTGAAACCGGGTATTTTTAAATATCCATTTTGCTTTTGTAAATATTGACTGTAACGGATCATCAGGTCATTTGTACCTTGCAAATACAAATTTTTGAGCCTGATTGCCTGAAGTGAGTTTGGTAAGCCGAGATAAACAAAATTTATAAAACGCGAAACGGTTTCCTTATCAAAACCATCCAAACCCTGTAGTTCCAAAAGATCAATAAAGTTTCCGTTTTCTTTACGATGATCAATAAATGAATTTATCTGTATCGGGTTTAGAAAAAAAAGTTCCTTTAACTGATCCGTGGTTATTCTATTAATTTCAATAGGATTTTTCCTGTAAAAATTCAGTCTTTCAGTAAGTTCAGAAAAGTCAAAGTCTTCAGATTGATCCTCCATTAAATCTTCAATAATTTGCTGTACTATCAGATCCGTTGCATTTTGAGCATAATTAAAACTTTGAATACCCATCATGAGAGCGATTGTAAAAAACCAAATTTTTTTAAAATTCATAGCTTAAAGCTATTTGAGGCGAATATCCCAATACCGGATGTGATGATGCAGCGAAATCAAATTTTAATTTTTGAAAATTAATACCGAAGCCGGCATATTGCTTAAATGGGTTTGCTGAGATTCCGCCACGCAGGGCGAGCACTTTAATAATCTGGTACTCAAGACCCAATTTTCCATCATTTTGATATTTGGCGTATTTTTCCAGAGTACCACAAAACAAAATTTTTTCAGAAAAAACATAAGAAGCACCAATTTGTACCCGGAATGGGATAGTCGCCAGAGCTGATGCATTATAAATATTCTGATTAGGGTTTGCTACATGAGCGCCAAAAGAAAGATTTTTGTTTAACAGGTAAATCATTCCGGCCTCAACAGAATAGGTTTGAGTTGCACCATAGTTTTCAATTTTTAGTAAATGATAATTAATATCAAGAGCAGCATATAACTTATCACCGAAATTTTTAGCATAACATAAGGCCACTCTTTGTTCTTTAAAAGAAGTAACACCATACCGCTGCAAACTGATCCCGAATACATTGTTTTTGATTGGTACAATTAAGATTAAAGATTGCGTGCTAAGATCATATCCGGCAAATGGTTTTTGTATGGCTATAGCAACTGTCAGTTTTTTAATGCCTGCCAACCCTGCCTGGTTTAACTGAACAGACCAGGGATCAGTAATTGAAATCCCGGCTTCGCCTAAAGCGGTAAGACGTGGCCCGGTGTTAATTTGAGCACTTACATCAAAATTGAAGAGAAAACTTAATAGATATAAGTATTTCATTTACATCAATTTATGAATTAAATATGAAGTATGAATTAAATTTTATTGCGGGGTAACAAAATCAGGTATTATTCGTCTTTATTAAATAAATCTTCAAAATATGAAACGAATAATTTTAAGTATGACTTTAATTCTATCAGGAACATTTCTTTTTGCTCAAACCCCGGCTAAGAAAATAACTGAAGGTTCTATCACCTATTCTGTTGAGTGGCAATTACCTGAAAATTTAAAGCCAATGGCTTCTAATTTTCCGAACGAACTACAGGTTTTTTTTAAAGGTGACTCTTCAAGTTTGAAAACAGAATCACCAATGTATAATTCTACCTCAATCTTAAATACCAAAAATGACTACGAGCGTATGCTGTTAGAAATTCCAATGATGGGAAAAAAGCTATCAGTAATTTTTACTCCTGCTGATCAGGATAAGATTGCAGAAAAGATTCCGGAACTAAGTTTAAACGCATCAAAAGAAACAAAAGAGGTTTTAGGTTATAAAGCTCAAAAATATAATGTAGTTGAAAATAAAACCAGTCAGAAATCTGAAGCATGGTTTACCAAAGACCTGGAAATTGCTTCAAACCCGTTAAGCCGCTATTATAGTAAAAGTTACGGTTTTCCAGTAGAATTTACCTCTTACATGAACGGCATTACCGTTAAGGCAAAAGTTAAGGATATTAAAGCAGGGACTATCCCCGTCGGATCTTTCAGTGCTACTAAAGATTATGAAGAGATTACGTATGAACAACTAATGCAGCTAAGCAGCGGGCATTAGAAAGCAAATACTATAGAGTAAGGGCCAAAGATTAAGGAAACAATTTCTTTGCTCTTTATTCTTTTATCCCTTTACCTTGCAGGGATGTTAAAAAGCTTTGTGTTTTTATTACGTTTTGCCCTCTTCTGGATTATCTTTTTCTTTCTTGAAAGGCTTATTTTTCTGGTTTACTTTCAAAACAAACTTCAGGGAATACCATTTACAGCAACTTTAAAATCTTTTATTTACGGCATTCGAATGGATGCATCAATGGCCGGTTATATTTCCGCGGTACCGTTATTGATATTTCTGGTATTATGGAATTTCCCAAAACTTAAGCTTAGAGCGCTTTATATTAAAATTTATGTTTATAGTCTGATCATTCTGTTTTCACTATTAAGTGTAATCAGCTTAAACATTTACCGCGAGTGGGGCTCAAAAATTAATTCAAGAGCTATTGATCTTTTTTTTACTTCTACAAATGAAGCTGTTGCTTCAGGCTCTTCATCGCCCGTTTTATTATCGCTTCTTATTTTAGTTGCCCTATCAGCCTTTAGTATTATTGTTGCTAAAAATCTAATCCAAACTCATATTATAAAAGATCCAGTTCCGATTTGGCAAAAGTTAACTGCTTCGTTAATTTTTATGGGATTAACCTTTTTAGCTGTACGCGGAGGCTTAGATGCATCACCCATGAACCAGAGCATGGTTTACTACGCTGATAAGCCAATACTCAACCATGCTGCTGTCAATACAGAGTGGAACCTGATTCAGGATCTTTTAAATGTAAACCATCAAGGGAACCCTTACAAGTATTTTTCAGACGGAGAGGCATCTTCTATTGTCGACAAATTATACAAACCGGCAAGCAAAACTAACAACAGCCAAATTTTTGACAAAACCAACCCCAATATTGTATTAATTATTTTAGAAAGCTTTACGGCCGATGTAATTATGAGCCTTGGAGGCGAGAAAGGAATCGCACCAAATATTGAAAAATTAATTAAGGAGGGCTTGTTTTTCGATCATATCTACGCATCAGGTGACCGAACCGATAAGGGCTTGATTGCAATACTAAGTGCTTTTCCGTCACAGGCAACAAATAGTATTATAAAACTAAATGATAAGCAGGAAAAGCTACCTTCTATAAGCCAGGCATTAAAGAAAAAGGGATATTATACTTCTTTTTATTATGGTGGTCAAAGTGAATTTTTTAACATTAAATCCTACCTGTTTAGTCACGGGTTTGAAAGCATTATAGACAAAAAGGATTTTAATCAGGAAGGTTTAAGTTCCTGGGGCGTGTTTGACGATAAAGTTTTCAGTAAAAACCTTTCCGATATGGGTAGTTTCCGACAGCCATTTTTCTCCACTATTTTAACTCTTTCAAATCACGAGCCATTTCAGCTTCCGGTTAAACCCAAGTTTTCCGGTTCAAATCCTGAAAATAAATTTAGAAGTACGGCTTATTTTACGGATTCAAGTTTAGGCGATTACATTAAATATGCACGAAAAAAAGAATGGTTTAAGAACACGATTTTTATTTTAGTTGCCGACCATGGACACAGACTTCCGAAAAATATCTATGAAAATTATGATCCCGGGCGTTTCAGAATCCCGCTATTGATTTTTGGAGAACCTTTAAAATCAGAATTTAGAGGGACGATCATAACTAAAACGGGTAATCAAACTGATATTGCCGCGACAATTTTAAATCAGTTAAAAATTTCGCATGATGATTTTGAATGGAGCAACGATCTTTTAGATGAATCTAAACCAGGGTTTAGTTTTTTTTGCTGGGATAATGGTTTTGGATTTGCTAACCAGGAACAAACCATTTCATTTGATAATGTTTCCAGGCAGATCATTTATCGCAAACATCAAAATAAACATAAACTGGATAGTACCATGCTAAGATCCGGTAAAGCGTATATGCAGCATGTTTATCAAAAATTTTTAAAATATTAAAGTAGTTCTCTTTCGTTATACCCAAGATTTACAGGACGATTGATAATCTATCATTCATCATTTTTTTTCCATTTAGTTTTAATCAATTCAATTACTTTTTGATCTGTCGGAAAGGTAGCATCGTTAATATCAAGATCAGCAATGCTTTTCCACCGGAATGCCTGCCTGATATCTCCTTCAGTGTCAAAATCAAAAGCCTGTGTCTTAAAATTTAAAATCAGATCAGTTTGTGGTTTTACAAAATAGTACACACTTATAACCTGGCTGTCGTTGAAGGCCGATTTTATAAAAAAATCTGTTGTGTAAAAATGATCAAATACTTCTATTACAGAATCGCATTCTTCTAAAAATTCTCTTTTAAGCGCATCAATTAAACCTTCGCCATACTCAAGGCCGCCTCCGGGAAATTTACTGAACCTGAATCCATACTCTTCTTCATCACTGATTAAAACCTCTTGATAATCATTTATAAGAATGCCATAAACCCGCACATTAAAAAGATACATTATGAGAAGTGTTTTTGATTACGGGTTACAAAATGTCTGTTCCAGATAATATCGGTGCGTTTGGGTTCGCTTCTAACCGGGCAATCAGGCATTCGGCAGTAATGGCAGCATTTGGCTAAACATGGATCTGCGTGAATAAAAAACTCCGTCTGGATACGAACATTTTCATTGATTAAGGTATCAACTTTAGATACTTCTTCATGCACTTTGTTTAAATCGTAGTAATAAGGCAAAGTTAAATGACAGTCAATATGCAATTCTGTTCCGTAACGCTGAGTGCGGAGGTTGTGTACATCTATCCAGGAATCATGACGGTGATTGTTTAAAGTCTTGATCACTTCTTCAACAACTACAAAATCAGATTCATCCATTAAACCACCTACAGATTTACGAATGAGTTTGTAACCGTTGTATATAATATAAACACCAAGGGCAATAGATAAAACACTATCCAGATAATTAATATCTGTTAAGTAAATTAAAATAAGTCCGGCTACTAAACCCAAACTTGTAAACGCATCTGTTTGCAAATGCTTTCCATCAGCAAATAAAGTGAGTGAGTTTAATATTTTGCTCTGTTTAATTAAATAATATCCCAGCCAAAAATTAATAAAACCTGTAAAGCCTATAATCACAGTACCTTGTATGAGAAATTGAATTATCTGGGGATGAAATAAGTTATAAGCAGATTTTATGATAATAATTAAACCCGCCAGCAAAATCAGGCTTCCTTCTACAAATACTGAAAAAAACTCCACCTTTCCATGTCCGTATGGATGGTTTACATCACGGGGTTGCAGTGCCAGATATATACTGTAAAAAGCGAACGAACTTGCCAACACATTTACAATACTTTCTGCAGCATCTGTTAAAATAGCATTTGACGAAGTGATGAAGTAAGCTATAAACTTCGCAATCATCAGCATAATGCCAACTCCTAAAGAAAGAAGAATGATCTTTTTCTGTTTCTGCACTTGTCATTTTCAGGACCGCAAATTTATATAATTACCTAACACAATCAGTAAAATATTCGGTTGCGTCCTATTTATAAATAATCTACTTGCTTTAGGGTCAGGTTTATATATTTGCTGTAAAAAATTGTATATGTTATCAGATCGTATAAACCAGCTCTGTGAATCCCAAACTATAAAAATGGCCAAAATGGGTAGAGAGCTTACAGCCCGGGGGATAGATGTAATAAACTTAAGTTTTGGTGAGCCTGATTTTCATACACCTGAATTTATTAAGGATGCGGCGAAGGAAGCATTAGACCAGAATTTTACATACTATACTCCAGTTGCTGGCTACCCGGAATTAAGAAAAGCAATTTCAGAAAAGCTTAAACGCGAAAATAATTTAGAGTTTGGGCCTGATCAGATTGTTGTAAGCACCGGCGCTAAACAGGCTATTGCCAACGTAATAATGTGTTTAATAAATCCGGGTGATGAGGTTATAGTGCCCACACCTTACTGGGTTTCTTATTCTGAAGTAATTAAGCTTGCAGAAGGGGAATCAGTTTTTGTACGAGGCACTTTTGAACAGGATTTTAAAATTACAGCTCAACAACTTGAGGAAGCAATTACACCTAAAACAAAAATGTTCCTTTTTTCATCGCCATGCAATCCCACGGGGAGCGTTTATAGCAAGGATGAGTTAAAAAGCTTTGCAGAGGTATTTGAGAAATATCCACACATATACATCATTTCTGATGAGATTTATGAACATATAAATTTTGTTGAAAAACATGAGTCTATTGCTCAGTTTGAGTCAATCAAAGATCGGGTGATAATTATTAATGGCTTTTCTAAAGCTTACGCGATGACTGGCTGGAGAATTGGTTATTCGGCTGCAAATAAAGAAATCTCAGAAGCTTGCGATAAAATGCAGGGGCAAATTACTTCAGGTACCTGTTCTATAACTCAAAGAGCAGGAATTGCTGCTTACAATGGCGGGCTTGGCAGTGTAACAGAAATGCGTAATGAGTTTTTAAAGCGCCGCGACATCGTATACAATTTGCTGAAAGAAATTCCGGGCTTAAAAACCAATCTACCGCAGGGTGCGTTCTATTTCTTTCCCGATGTCAGTTTTTACTTAGGGAAATCTTTTGAAGGAAAACAGATACAGACAGCTACTGATCTTTGCCTTTACTTATTGGAAAAAGCAAATGTAGCCTTAGTTACAGGCGAGGCTTTTGGCGATGACAATTGTATCAGAATTTCTTATGCCGCATCAGAATCCATGTTAAGAGATGCTGTAAAAAGAATATCAACCGCTTTGTCTGCTCTTAATTAAGGTCTTCAAATACGTAAAATAATATGCGTCAATTCTTTCAAAAATTCAGTGATCTAAATATTCTGATTATTGGAGATGTGATGATGGACACTTATTTATGGGGAAAAGTTGAGCGGATTTCTCCAGAAGCTCCTGTGCCAGTGGTTTCGATTACAAAAAAGGAAAACCGGTTAGGTGGAGCAGCAAATGTAGCCCTCAACGTTCAATCTTTAGGTGCTTCGCCCTTAATTTGTTCTGTAATAGGTGACGATGCGGAGGGTAAAGAATTTTTAAATTTACTTAGAGATCAAAAACTTTCTACAGACGGGATTGTCACCATACCTGATCGCCCAACAACCGTTAAAACACGCGTTATAGGCCATAACCAACAGATTGTTAGGGTTGACGCCGAAACAGACACACAGATTTCTTTAGAATACAGACTGCAAATTTTTGAAAAAATTAAAAAAATAATTGAAGATCAAAAAATTGACGCGATAATTTTTGAAGACTATGACAAAGGGCTATTGTCTGAAGAGTTAATAAATATAACAGTTGAGCTAGCTAACCGCAAAAACATTTTGACAGTTGCAGACCCCAAGAAAAGAAATTTTCTGTGTTATAAAAATGTATCGCTCTTTAAACCCAATTTGAAAGAGCTTAAGGAAGGTTTGAAGGTTGATATAGAACCCAATAATATTAACGAAATAAATGATGCTGTTAAACTTTTGCAAAACCTCATTCAAGCAGATTTTGTGATGGTAACCTTATCAGAACTTGGAGTTTACATTTCTTCAAAAAATGGGTATAAGGTACTGCCAGCTCACATCCGCAATATTGCCGATGTTTCTGGTGCGGGAGATACTGTTATTGCTACAGCAACACTGTGTCTGGCCGCCGGTTTAGATGAATTTACGACTGCGGTAATCGCAAATCTGGCCGGCGGACTCGTTTGTGAGCAAGTTGGCGTGATGCCAATAAGCTATGATTTGTTACTTTCTGAAACTGAAAATCTTTAATTTTTATTTACTCCTGATAGCTTCAACCGGGTCTAACCGGGAAGCCATAAATGCTGGAATAAATCCAGAAATCAGTCCGATTAAAGAAGATAAAATAATAGTTAACACCACTTTACTAATGTCTACTATTATATTTAGATCAAAAAATGTTTTAGATATAAACGCTAAAATGAAAACTATTGCCAATCCCAATGCCCCACCCATAAGGCACAATAAAATAGATTCAATTAAAAATTGCAGTAAGATGAAGTAATTTTTTGCTCCCAAAGATTTTTGAATTCCTATTATGTTCGTTCGTTCTTTTACAGACACGAACATGATGTTAGCGATTCCAAAACCTCCAACCAAAATAGAAAAACCTCCAATAAACGCACCTGCAATATCAATTATACCAAACAACTGATCTAACTGACCGGTGAGCATGGTGGTTTTATTTAACGAAAAATCGTCTTCTTGTTTTGGACTAAGCTTTCTTAGAGATCGCATGCTGCCCCGTAATTCACTTTCCAATTCTGAAATTGCCAGCCCGTCAACACCTTTTACATTTATACTTGGATTATATCTTTCGTCTTCAACGTCAATCAGACTTCGTGCAAAATTTAATGGGATAAATACCGTCTTGTCTGCAGAAATGCCAAGCATATCTTCACCTTCTTCTTTAAAAATGCCTACAATAGTTGTCTTTCGTCCCAAAACACTAATCACTTTTCCAACCGGGTCCTGATTTGGGAATAATCCGTCCGCTACAGAATATCCAATAATAGCAATCGGTTTACCACTTTTTGATTCAGATTCTGTAAAGTATCTTCCTGCTTCAAAATCAAATTTCCAAACTTTGTAATAATCGTGAGATGCGGCCGCAATTTGAACTCCTTCTATACTGTTGTTTTTAAATTTGATGGTACGCTCACCCAAACCCACTTCAAACGTTACACCTTCCGCATTTTTATCTATCCTTTCAGAAAGTTTCACAAAATCCTTTATGGTTGGCGATGGTCTGCTGATGTATTTCCACCATGGAAAATCAGGACCGCCAACCCAAGGCCACTTTTGGACATATATGGTATTACTTCCCAATTTTTCAACGCTGCTTTGTATATTATTTCTTAAAGTGTCAACCGCAGAAAAAACACCTATAATGGTCATAATTCCGATGGTTATTCCAAGAAGAGATAAAATAGTACGCAGTTTATTCTGGCGAAGAGCTTCAAAAGCAAAATTGAAACTTTCTTTAAGAAGTTTTAAAAATATCATCTTTATTTAGACAAATTTATATTTAAAACGTTACAAATATTTAAGATTATCATTTCAAGATTATTGGTTTAAACTGTGCATTTTTGCTACAGGTAAACTAATCTCAATATAATTTGTAAATTTGCGCCCTAAAATTCTTACTTAGTATAATCATGAAATTATCCCAGTTCAAATTTAATTTACCTGAAGCTTTAATAGCACATAACCCGTCTGTTAATCGGGATGAGGCCCGTTTAATGGTTGTGGACAAGAAAACCGGTGCTATTGAGCATAAAATTTTCAAAGATATTTTAGGGTATTTTGAAGAAAAAGATGTGATGATTCTAAATAACACCAAAGTATTTCCAGCCAGATTATATGGAAATAAAGAAAAAACAGGTGCTACCATTGAAGTATTTTTACTTCGCGAATTAAATAAAGAATTACGATTATGGGATGTTCTAGTTGATCCTGCAAGAAAAATTCGTGTCGGGAATAAGCTTTATTTTGGCGATAATGACCTCCTGGTGGCAGAAGTTGTTGATAACACCACATCGCGAGGCCGTACAATCCGCTTTTTATTTGATGGAACTGATGAAGAATTTAGACGAAATATTGAGATATTGGGTGAAACTCCTTTACCAAAATATATAAAACGCAAAGCTACAGCTGAAGATAAAGAAAGATATCAAACCATATTCGCGAAAAACGAAGGGGCTGTGGCTGCACCTACGGCAGGTTTACACTTCAGTCGTGAATTAATGAAACGTTTAGAACTTAAAGGCGTGGACTTCGCTGAGGTAACTCTTCATGTAGGGCTTGGTACGTTTAGGTCAGTTGAGGTTGAAGATTTAACCAAACATAAAATGGATTCTGAGCAGTTTATTATTGATCAGGTGGCGGTAGATAAAGTTAATCAGGCAATATCCGAAAAACGACGAGTTTGTGCTGTTGGAACAACTTCTATGAGAGCTGTAGAATCAGCGGTTTCTGCAGGTCGTATACTCAAACCAGCAAATGATTGGACCAGCAAATTTATTTTCCCGCCATTTGAGTTTAGTATCGCCAACGCAATGATCACAAACTTTCATACGCCAGAATCAACGTTATTGATGATGGTTGCAGCTTTTGGGGGTTATGAAAATATTATGAAAGCTTATGAAACCGCTGTGAAGGAGAAATATCGATTTTATAGTTATGGTGATGCCATGCTTATCATTTAAGGATTAAACTGAATGCAGTAAATCCATTAGATGAAATATTTTGCTCTGATAGTAGCAGGAGGAATGGGAACCCGTATGAAAACGGATATTCCGAAGCAGTTTCTATTACTTAAAAAAAAGCCTGTATTAATGCATACCATACAGGCTTTTTTTAGTTCTGATCTAAAACCTGAAATTTACCTGGTATTAAACATTGATTTTCACCAGTATTGGGAAAAGCTGTGTTTGGAATATGAATTTAACGTTCCCCATCGTCTGATAAAGGCGGGTAAGCACAGGTTTGATTCCGTTAAGAACGGATTAAACAAGATTGCAGGCTCCGGAATTGTTGCTGTTCACGATGCGGTAAGGCCAGTTATAAGCAACGAATTGATAACTAAGAGTTTTTGTGTGGCAGAAGAAAAAGGAAATGCCGTTTGTGCAGTGCAGCCAACAGATTCTGTACGTAAACAAAATGGCGAGTTTACCGAGTCGATGAATCGAAATCAGATATTCTTAATTCAAACACCGCAAACATTTGATGTTAATGTTTTGAAAAAAGCTTACAAACAACCTTTCAAAGTTAACTTTACAGATGATGCATCTGTTGCAGAAAATTACGGATTAAAAATTAATCTTATTCCAGGAGACGTAAAGAATATTAAGATAACGTATCCGCTGGATATTTTAATTGCGGATTTATATTTAAGCAGTAATAAATAAGATCCGTACTTTAACAAGTACGGATCTTTAAAAGGTTCGTGTTTATATAGTGCCTCCCCGGATCACACGTAAAAGGATTGCAATGATGGCAATCACTAACAAAATGTGAATAAGATTTCCTCCAAATGGAGATACAAAAGCTCCGAAAATCCAAAGGATGATTAGAAAAACAGCGATGATATACAGTAAATTTCCCATAGTTTTGGTTTTTTAAGTTTTTAAACGAGATTGGATTTATTAACTGATAAATACCAAAACCATTCCATTTGTTTAAAAATTGTAAAGAATTCCCAAAAAAATAAGTTTTACCGCAAAAAAATAACTTGACTTACAATCTCTTTTCCTTTAATATTCGTCTTCATTAAAAAAGAAGTCATCTTTTGTAGGATAGTCGGGCCAAATTTCTTCTATATTTTCATAAGGCTCACCATCGTCCTCAAGCGCCTGAAGATTTTCTATAACTTCCACAGGAGCACCAGACCTAATCGCATAGTCAATCAATTCATCTTTGGTGGCCGGCCAGGGTGCGTCTTCCAAATGAGACGCTAATTCTAATGTCCAATACATATATTTAGAATATTAAAAGTTAAATTTTGGCAAAAGTATAATAAAATAAATAACATTATTAAAAACTTTTTATTTACTTATAATCTTGGAAACCATTGGTTTTCTGTGATTTGATGATCGTAGCACAACTTTCTTGACAGAACGAATAAATAGTCACTTAATCGGTTCAAGTAAACTGTAATTTTATCATCCACAAAGCTTGTTTCAGATAGGCCAAAAGATACTCTTTCAGCTCTTCTGCAAACACACCTTGCTATATGGCAAAAAGATATGGCATTGCTACCCCCTGGCAATATAAAGTGTTTTAGTTCCGGTAACTGCTCATTCATCAAATCTATTTCTAACTCTAAAAGTTCAATATCCTTTTCATGAAGATCAGGAATTTTCATTTTAGATTTATCGGGATCAGAAGCTAAAGAAGCACCAATTGTAAAAAGGCGGTCCTGAATTTCCTTCATCATCAATTTCTGATGATCAGACAACTCACTTTGATCACGTATTAAACCTATGTAACTATTCAATTCATCAACAGTACCGTAACTCTCAATTCTTAAGTGATGCTTTGGAACCCTTGTTCCGCCAATTAAAGAAGTAATACCTTTATCACCCGTTTTAGTGTATATTTTCATTCTGTAAATAACAAAAAAAACCCGCTTAATGCAATAAGCAGGTTTCATTTTATACAGCAGGATTACATTTACGTAATCTTTTCAAGATCAGAATCACTTTCAGCAAGATTTTTAATACTTACAGATACTGTTTTTATATGCTCATTTAAATAATCCTTTTCAATTAAACCGTCCCTCATCCGTACAATTCGATGCGCATGCTGTGCTATATCTTCTTCATGAGTAACCAAAATTATGGTATTTCCTTTACCATGTATTTCTTCGAGCAAACCCATAATTTCTACAGAAGTCTTTGTATCCAGGTTACCTGTAGGTTCATCAGCAAGAATTATAGAAGGATTATTAACTAAGGCTCTGGCAACAGCAACACGCTGCCTTTGCCCCCCGGAAAGCTCATTTGGTTTATGTCCTATCCTATTCCCTAATCCAACACTTTCCAGCGTTTTTTTTGCCCTGGTTTCACGTTCTTCCCGCTTAACACCTGCATAAACCAATGGTAAAGCAACATTGTCTAATGATGATGATCTGGGAAGAAGATTAAATGTTTGAAACACAAAACCAATTTCTTTATTCCTCACTTCCGCAAGTTCATTGTCTGTCATTTCACTAACGTGAATACCATTTAATATATAATCACCTTTAGTAGGCGTATCTAAACAGCCAAGAATATTCATCAGGGTAGATTTTCCAGAACCTGACGGACCCATAAGAGCAACAAATTCACCCTTATTTATATTTAGAGTAACAGACTTTAACGCATGGATCACTTCAGATCCAATGACATATTTACGGCCTATATCTTTTATAATAATGAGGGAGCTTGGGTCGTTCATTTTTTTATTCTAAGACGATTGTACGGATGGATATGTTACAAACAAAATTGACAACGATACTGATTTAAGAAGATGAAATTATTTTTGATACTGAAATTACTGAAAAACAGTTTTTGTGATTCTACAGATATAAATCCTGGTTAATAAGTCTAAAAATTTGATTACTTAACTCATCAGCATTAACAATACCAGCCTTTGCGGTATCTACCGGTTTATGAACAATTACATGGCTTATTCCCGGCTTGCTTCCAAACTTAGAACCATCGTCCCACATTAATTTCCAATTATTTATGATACTGACCGGTAAAATAGGAATATTTTGCTCAATAGCCAGCCTGAAAAGCCCGACCTTAAACGGGTTTAATACAGGCGGATAACTGCTTCCTATCAATCCTTCCGGGAAAATAATTACATGTACACCACTTTTAAGATATTCCTGTGATCTCCTAAATGCACGATAAGAAGAAATTTTACTTTCGCGATTGATGGGAATATCTATCGATTTAAAGTAAATTTTAGTTACCGGATTTGTTAATAATTCTTCCTTTCCTAAGAACACAAAATTTCGTTTTACAAGCAAAATGATAGCTGAAATATCAAGATTAGATGCATGGTTTGCGCAAATAATATATGTTTTAGACCAGTCAACTTTTTCTTTATAATAATATTTAAAAAAAATTCCGGAAAATGCAGAAGTTAATGCGCTTAAAATCCGGCGCATGTAATTCATTCCATGAAAGTTTACTGGTTTTTTAGCGAAAACTACCACAAAAGGATATATCATTAAAAAAACTCCAGTAATTATAAAATTGTAGTAATAATAGTGTGCTTTTTTAGCTAATACTTTCACGCGTTTAGTTAATGGGTTAAGCTTCAAATGTAACTTAAAAAGTAGCTTTGAACATATTTCACCATGAATAAACCACTATCACAAACAAAATCCATTTAAGAAAAAATACTTACTTTCGCCGTTCATGGAAACTGTTGTAAGTGGTATTCGGAGCACCGGAAAATTACATTTAGGAAATTATTATGGTGCGGTTAAAAATTTTGTGCAAATGCAAAATGAGTACGCCTGCTACTTTTTTATTGCTGATTTTCATTCACTAACAACTCATCCAACTCCCGCAGATTTACATGGAAATGTGAAGCAGGTTTTAGTTGAGTATCTTGCCGCGGGCATAGATCCAGAAAAAGCAACGATATACGTCCAATCGGATGTTCCGGAAATAAGCGAGTTATATCTTTACCTTAATATGAACGCTTACGTTGGCGAACTGGAGAGAAGTACTTCATTTAAAGATAAAGTGAGGGCAAATCCGGATAACGTAAATGCCGGTCTTCTTACTTATCCGGTTTTAATGGCCGCTGATATTTTAATACACAAGGCTACAAAAGTACCGGTTGGAAAGGACCAGGAACAGCACTTAGAAATGGCCCGCGTTTTTGGAAACCGCTTTAATCGTTTATATTCCAAGGAATTTTTTCCTGAGCCATACGCATTTAACTTCGCGGAGCAGCTTGTTAAAATTCCCGGATTAGACGGTAAAGGAAAAATGGGGAAATCAGAAGGCGAAGGTAACGCCATATTTTTATCAGATGAACCGGATGTAATACGTAAAAAAGTAATGCGTGCTGTAACCGACTCTGGACCAACAGAAAATGATGAGGTTAAACCTCAATCTGTACAGAATTTATTTGATTTGTTAAAATTTGTGTCATCTAACGACACTTTTAAACATTTTGAAGGCTTATATAATGATTGCAACATTCGTTATGGCGATTTAAAAAAACAATTAGCCGAAGATATTATCCTTGCAAATGCCCCAATGCGTGAAAAAATTAATTTTATATCCAATGACACTTCCTATTTAAAACAAGTTGCCAGGCATGGTGCTTTAAAAGCACGCGAAAGTGCTTCAAATACAATTAGAGAAGTTAGGGAGATAATTGGTTTTAAAAGCTTTTAAATTACCTATATTATGCCTCAAGGAATAAATTGATAATATGCATATTGCTATTGTAGGAAATATTGGAGCCGGTAAAACCACACTTACTGAACTCCTGTGCAAGCATATTGATTTTGAGCCGCAGTACGAGGCGGTTGATAACAATCCTTACCTGGAAGATTTTTACAGTGACATGAAACGATGGAGCTTTAACCTCCAGATCTATTTTCTTAACACCCGCTTTAAGCAGATAATGGAAATACAGAATGGTACAAAAAATATCATTCAAGACCGTACAATCTATGAGGATGCTTATATTTTTGCAGAAAATTTGCACGATATGGGTTTAATGACAACCCGTGATTACGAAAATTACAGATCAATATTTGAAAATATTACTTCATTTATAAAACCTCCCGGTTTGCTAATCTACCTCAAGGCGTCTGTACCAACATTAGTAAATAACATTCAAAGACGCGGCCGGGAATACGAAGCAGGAATACGACTAGACTATCTTTCTAAACTTAACGAAAAATATAAAAATTGGATAGATCATTACTCAGTAGGTAAATTATTGATTGTAGATAAAGACAAACTTGATTTTGCGAATAATCCAGAAGATTTAGGGACCGTAATTCAAAGTATTGAAACAGAAATCCATGGATTATTTTAACCGTCGTTAGTCTTTTTATATGAAGGTTTTGGGAATAATACCCGCCCGGTATGCTTCCACTCGATTTCCCGGAAAACCGTTGATTGATATTGGTGGCAAAAGCATGATACGGCGTGTTTATGAACAAGCTTTAAAAAGCAGGTTACTAAACCGGGTAATTGTTGCTACAGATGATCAAAGGATTTACGATCACGTTTTATCATTTGGAGGAGAAATTACATTAACTTCTGATAAGCATGAGAGTGGTACAGACCGATGTGCCGAAATTGCTTTAAAACATTCAGATTTTGAAGTAATTATTAACATTCAGGGTGATGAACCATTTATTGATCCGGCTCAAATAGATTTACTTTGTGAATGTTTCGATGACCAAAAGAACGTGATAGCAACTTTAATAAAAAATATTGAAAATAGCGCTGACCTGTTTAATCACAACATCCCTAAAGTTATTTTAAATAAAAACCAGGAAGCCATTTATTTTAGCCGTAGCCCTGTTCCATTTTACAGAGACATGGAAAAAGACAGTTGGTTAAGCAATCATACGTATTACAAACACATTGGTATTTATGGTTATCGTAAAAAAACGCTAAAAAAAATTAGTGAATTACAAGTTTCATCCCTCGAAAAAGCAGAAGCATTGGAACAATTGCGATGGATTGAAAATGGATTCTTAATAAAAACCGCCGTTACAGAAATTGAAAATATTTCTATTGATACGCCTCAGGATTTAGAGGCTGTATTATCCCGTATAGATCTTTCAAATTATTAATTGCTTTTAATCTTAAAATTTTTCAAACAGGTATGTGGGATTTATGTTAAAACCATATATGAAAAAATTTTCCCTTATCACACTAATCTTACTCCAGGCTACCGTTTATATTTCTTGTAATAGCGGTACAGATCAAAAAAGGAATAGTAATTTAGAAAGTTCAACCTATTTAACAAATCAATCAGACGTTGATCAGGATGCGATAACATTTTTAAAGGGTGCTTCTCTAAACAGCATTATGGATGTAGAATTCGCAAAAGTGGCACAACAAAAAGCCAGCAATAAATCTGTAAAAAACTTTGCTCAATTAATGAGTGTAGATCATACCAAGGTTTATAATGAAATGAAAAAGCTTGCTACAGACAAAAAAATTCTGCTGCCGATAAAGATGGAACAATCCGCAATTGATTCGTTAAATAGCTTACGAAATTTAAAGGGCTTGGCATTTGATGAGACCTATATGCAACTCATGATTTCTGGTCACGAAACTGAAATACAAAATTTTAACCAAGGGGCAGAAAACCGGGATGCTGATGTAAATGATTTTGCATCGGCCAGGATAGAAACATTAAAAAACCACCTTAACTCAGCCAAATCCATTTATAACAATTTGGTACTTAAACAGTAACAAAATTCAAAAATAGACTTACAGAGCTTACTCTGGTATAATTCTCAAATCATCATCAATTAACTTATTCCACTTTTGCTGATTGAATAATGCTGTTCCATGATTGGTTTCTAAATCATATTTTACCTGCAGCCGGTTCATTTCCCGAAGGCTTTCAAGATATTCAACGGTTAATATGCCCTGATAATTATGAATGTTAAGGTTGGCTTTAAGTACTTTTTGTTTAAAATTATTCGCAACTATTTTAACAAGGTCAAAATGCCTTTGCTCATGATTAAGTGTTTGTGATGTTTGCGCAGATGCCCGAACCCATGAAAAACTTTTAACCAGATACGCTTTTAATACTAACTGGACGCTTAACACCCCCATATTAAGATCACCACTTTGATCAAAAGAAAAGAACGGAAAAATCTCCGCGTCGAATCTACTCGACAAATCAGAACGACTTTTGAAATCTGACCATACTAATTTTCTAGTACGTGAATAATAAACCGTATCATTTTTTACGCTCGATTCAAAATCTTTTATATTAATTACTAACCGATCAGCAAGTTTTTCATTGGTATTAATCTCCAGATTAATCCACTTATTAAAATATTGAATTGAATTGATAACCGTTCGGCTTAAAGCTGGTTCTAAAACTTTCAAATTATTTGCTGACCTGGTATACTTTGATCCTCCGTTATACTCAACTAAAATTATTCTTTGCGAATTTTTAATTATTTCGAAAGAAACAGTCAACTTGATATCGCCCTTAACCGTGCCATCAGGCTGAAGATTTTCTGAAACATTAAACTCCTTAATATTAAAAATTATAGGACGTAGCTGGTTATCCTGGTGTACACTTTGAAACAAGAATCTCTGAAAAGAAAGTAATATCCCGCCTTTTAGGTTTAAGGGCCTGTTAGTGGATTCTCCTCTTACATTAACAGTTCCAATCGCTCCTTTGGCAAACCTTGAATCTTCAATTTTTGAGATAAAATATTCTTCAGGGAAGGTGCTGTTTTTTGGAGAAATCAGCTCAACAATTGTGTCCTGTATCTGCCAGCCTATGAAGATATATGCTGTAAATAATAGTATAAAATTTATATATCCTCTTTTTAATAAGCTCATCAAGCCTTATCGTTCAATTTTCTATTAAATTAAACGATATGAACTATTTGTTGTTGCTACGCAGGAATAAAATTACGTTTGAAATGAAAATCAGACTCTCATTGCTACACAAGGCATAACTGAGCAAGCTACTTCATATAAATCAACGATGATAGAATCCTGGAACTGTAAAAGATCAATAGCAAGTTAGCATATACAAATCATCAAATAAAATAGATATAAATGATGCTAAAAAAAGCTTACCTAAGATCTAGGTAAGCTTTTATAAAAATTGGGAAATTATAAGATAAGTATTAGCAATAAAATGATAATGATAATGGCACCCACAGATAAATAAACACCTCCCGACATTGCTTTAGCTTCTTTTTTCATTTCCTGAAGCTCTTTTCTTACATCTTTTCTTTCCAGACGTGTCAAGGAAGATTTATCCATTTGTTTAATTTCCAGAACTCTCCGCTCAATTGTTTTTAAACGAAGTTCTTGTTGCCCGGTTAATTGAGCATTTGCTGGTTTATCATCTTTTGCCATAACTGCCGTAGACATTACGCTCATGAAGATAGCGAAAGCCAGAATGTAAATTTTCTTTTTCATGTGTTTTAAATTTTAGTTTAAATTGATTAAGGACTAAATATTAACTGAGTGTTACTAACCAAATTAACAAATAATTATAGGTAAAGTTTATATACGGACTGAAATTTTTCGATAAAGTGAAATATTAAAATAAAACAGTTCAAAAATTTAACTCACCATAATGCAATTAACGCTGTTCAATCAAATTATATATGCTTAACATAAATACCGTTTGTTAAATTTGAAACTTGCCATTAATATTATTAAAGCTCATTGAAGCATGACAAAATCTATTTTTATCGCAACCGCTGAACCCTTTGCGGGAAAATCAATTATTGCTTTAGGCATTGTAAACATGTTGTTGGGAAAAGCCCAAAAGATTGGATACTTCAAGCCAATAATTAATCAGGAGAACCGGGATAAAAAAGACAATCATATTGAAACGATACTTGAATACTTCAACTTACCTATCCAGTACAAAGACACTTTCGCTTTTACCCGGTACGAAGCATTACAACGTTTGGAAGATGAAGGCCAGGGCGAAATGATTGATACAATTATAAAGAAGTTTAAAAAAATAGAGGATAACTATGATTTTACAATTATTGAAGGCAGTGATTTTAGAGGAGAGGGCTTAGCGTTTGAATTTGAAGCCAATGTATCCATTGCTAAAAATTTAAATGCGCCGGTATTGATAGTGGTATCCGGCCACCTTAAAACCACGGCTCAAATCATAAATTCGGCGCTAAGCATATTTAATAGCTTTAAAAATAGGGAAGTTCAAATCTTAGCCGTTGTAGCCAATAAAGTCAATCCTGATCAGGCTGAAGATGTAAAAGAATTACTAAAAAGCCAGCTACCTGAAGATATTATCCTGGCAGTTATCCCTTTTGATAAAAGTCTGCAAAGCCCTACAGTAAAAGAAATTTACCACAGTCTGCAGGGAAAAATAATTTTTGGAAAAGAGTACCTGTCTAACAAAGTTGATCACTTTATAACCGGAGCGATGCAGGTTCCTAACTTTTTAAACCATATCGCAGAAAACGTATTGATTGTAACACCTGGCGATCGCGGAGATATTATCATCGCTGCTTTGCAGGCAAACCTTTCAACAAGCTATCCTAAAATTGCCGGGCTGGTATTAACTGCCGGATCTCAACCTGAGGAACCCATTATGCGCCTTATAAACGGACTGAAGATAGTGGTACCAATTATTTGTGTAAATACCGGGACCTTTCAAACCACAACGCAGATCGGAGCTATCCAATCCAAGATTTCTGCAGATGATCCCAAAAAAATCGAGTTGGGAATTCAAACTTTTGAAAAATATGTAAACATGCAAGCCTTGGATGAAAGAATCATCACTTTTAAACCAGAAGGCATTACCCCACACATGTTTCAGTATCAGTTAACGAAGTGGGCTAAAAGCGAAAAGAAACACATTGTCTTACCCGAAGGAAATGACGATCGCATCCTCAAAGCAACTGCACGTCTGATAAACCAAGAAATTGTTGAGTTAACCCTTTTAGGTGATGCCAATGAGATTGCGGCTTCAATAAAGCGCCTGGGTTTGAACCTCGATCTTAATAATATAAAAATAATTAATCCGGCTCACTCTAATTATTACACAGACTATGTTGAAACGTTATATGAGCTTCGTAAAAATAAAAATGTAACGATAGAAATGGCCCGCGACTTGATGACGGATGTCTCCTATTTCGGTACGATGATGGTATACAAAGGCCATGCGGACGGGATGGTTTCCGGAGCGGTACACACCACGCAACACACGATCAGGCCAGCTTTACAGTTTTTAAAAACTAAACCCGGAGTTTCTGTAGTTTCATCAGTGTTTTTTATGTGTCTTCCGGATAGAGTGTCGGTATTTGGCGATTGTGCGGTAAACCCCAATCCTACCGCAGAACAATTAGCTGAAATTGCTATTTCTTCTGCCGAGAGCAGTAAACGTTTTGGTATTGAACCACGCATAGCCATGCTTTCTTATTCATCCGGCACATCCGGCGAAGGCGAGGACGTAGAAAAGGTACGCCGGGCTACAGAAATTGTAAAACTAAAACGGCCTGACTTAAAGGTTGAAGGCCCCATCCAGTATGACGCCGCTGTTGATCCGGTAATCGGAAATCAAAAAATGCCAAACTCGATGGTTGCGGGTAAAGCCAGTGTATTGATATTTCCGGATTTAAATACCGGCAACAATACGTATAAAGCGGTTCAGCGTGAAACCGGCGCACTGGCAATCGGGCCCATGTTGCAGGGTTTGAACAAGCCAGTAAATGATTTAAGCCGTGGTTGTACAACTGATGACATTTTCAATACCGTAATTATTACGGCCATTCAATGTCAGGACAGTTAATGAAAGACCAAAGATTAAAGGTCAAATCACGAAAAGGGTGTATTATTAACAAATTTAACATAGCATCGATTGTTTCTAGGCCTGCCCCTATGGGTCAGACTATCCGCTTTCATCGTTTGTTCATTCCTCACAAAAAGACTTCTGCTACTATTCTTTATGCAACTGCAATAATTTTACTTAACAATCAGGTATCGTAAATCATGAACATTTTTGTAATTAACTCCGGCAGCAGTTCTATCAAATATCAATTATTTAGAATGCCCGAAGAAAAACCGGTTTGCAGTGGTTTAATTGAAAGAATTGGATTTGAAAACGCGATGATCAGGCATAAATATTTTGCAGAAAACGAAGAAAAAACAATTGAACGAACTTTGAAACTTACCGACCATGAAGCCGGATTATTGGAAGTAGTTAAATTATTGACCGACCCGGAAATCGGAGCGATTAAAAATCCTTCGGAAATCTATGCTGTTGGTCATCGGGTAGTGCATGGAGGTGAAAGTTTTGCCGCCACTACCTATATTACTAATAAGGTTAAAGCTGAAATAAAGAAACTTTTTCCATTGGCTCCCTTACACAACCCGGCTAACTATATAGGTATAGAAATAGCGGAACAGATATTTACACAGGCAAAACAAATAGCAGTTTTTGATACCGCATTTCACCAGACGTTACCAGAAAAGGCATACAGGTATGCCATTCCAAAATCTTATTATTACGATCTCGGCATCCGGGCTTACGGTTTTCATGGCACCAGCCATAAATTTATTAGTGAACAAGCAATCAGATATTTAAAAACTCCGGATACTAAAATAATTACCATTCATTTAGGTAATGGCTGTAGTATGACCGCCGTAAAAAATGGGATATCCATAGATACCAGCATGGGTTTTGGCCCTTTAGGAGGTTTGGTTATGGGAACCCGAAGCGGTGATATTGATCCGTCCATTATTTTTCATTTCATTAATCAATTAGGTTATGATCCTGAGCAGGTCAATTCACTGCTAAACAAAGAAAGCGGAATGTTAGGAATGACCGGTTTTAGCGATATGCGTGATGTTGAAAAATCGATTAAAGAAGGAAACAAAGATGCCAAACTGGCAAGTGAACTTTACGCTTATCGCATACAGAAATATATCGGGGCTTTTTCAGCCATCCTAAACGGCTTAGATGCCATTGTATTTACAGCGGGAGTAGGAGAAAATGACAGTGGCATCCGAAAACGGATTTGTGACAACCTGGAATTTTTAGGAATTTTTTTAAATGAAGAAAAAAACAACCTGCGATCAAATACATTGAGGGAAATTAATTCTGAAAAATCAAAAGTTAAGATTTTGGTTATCCCAACGAATGAAGAGTTGGAAATTGCAAGGCAGTGTTTTAAAATATTAGAGGAATAGTTTAAAATTTACAAAAGACTACCCAAATAATAACATGCAATTGACTTAAGCATAGTTGAATTTTAAATTGATTTTTCTGAAAATATTCCTAAAAAATTAGAAATAAACACAATTAAAATGTCTATAATTTTGATAGACTAAATATACTTTATTACTTTGCGTCAAAATTAGTTACGATAAAAATTCCAATTTGAAAGTCCCACAAGCTTTATTGATTTTTCTTCTTATGCCTTTTGGGGCAAATGGGCAAAGAACGGTTACGAATCAAAGCCTGTACTGGTTACGATATTACGATCAATTAAGTTTTAATACAAAATGGACCTGGCACAACGAAATTGAGAACAGGCGTTTTTTTGAAAAAAATACGCAACATCATTTGATTATACATTCCCGCCTGCATTATAAAATCTTAAAAAACGCGGATGTAGCTCTCGGGTTAACTTATTCACTGCAAAGTCCGCAAAACCCAAATTCAAGTCTAGACTTGGTTGTGCCTGAAAAGAGACTTGTTCAGGAAATTAATTTAAGTAATCCGCTTAGTAACAGGTTTACTCTTCAGCAAAGATTTAGAATTGACGAAAGGTTTATCCGTAAAAACAATGGATCAGACCT
>JACMND010000189.1 GCA_014378705.1 Pedobacter sp.
CATAAAATATTAGATGTTGGGTGCGGAAAAGGGGAGCTTATTTGCCGCCTTTATAACATGGGGTTTGAGAATGTGAGTGGCACTGACGAATATTTGCCGGAGGAGATCGATTATGGCCGTGACGTAAAAGTCATGAAACAAGACCTTCATAAAATTGGAAGTAACACATACGATTTTGTGATGATGCACCATGTTTTAGAACATATATTCTTTCCAGAAGAGGAACTAAAAGAATGCTATCGGATTTTAAAAAATAAATCTTTTTTAATGATCAGAATTCCAATAAAGGCTTTTGCATGGGAAAAGTACAAAGAAGATTGGGTGCAATTAGATGCTCCACGGCATTTCTTCACTCATACAACAGTGAGTATGGAATTGCTGGCCTTAAAATCCGGCTTCAAAATTTTTGATATAATTTTCGATTCATTTGCTTTTCAGTTTGAAGGGAGCGAACTATATAAAAGAGATATTCCGCTGCACGATCCAGAAACTCAAAAATTTTATGTTTCTAAGGAGATGTTTACTAGAAAAGAGCGGAAAGTTTTTAAGGCAGACTCAAAGAGGTTAAACGAAAACAAAACGGGCGATCAAGCTATATTTTATCTTTATAAAGAGTAACAACTCGAATTTAATTAATTATACCTGTTGTATAAGTCTCATCAACAGGCTCTTACGGTTTTTTAGGGTGCGTTAACGATGGTAGCGACATCCTTTTTGACTTTTTTTTCAAAAAGATACAGCGTACAGCGTGTTAAAACGCTCAAATAATTATCAATTTCCAATATTGATCATTCTACATAACCATGTGCAGTAAATTAAATATCAAGCTGTTATAAAGTTATTTTCTCTTGGCTATGCCGGCTGCGGAATTAAGGGAATCGAACCTGTGTTAAGAGTTTGAAAAAACGATGATTTCATCTAATGAATGAGAATCAATGCCTTTTTCACATCGTACTTTATGTGTACGTAACGTTTCATTTAATATAGAATCATTTAACCCTTCCCGGTTTCTGGAAGCTTCCCGGTGAAATAAATGATAACATATTCCTCCAAATTTTATGAATAAGCGGTTTACACCGTAATTAATTAGCCTGATAGCTAATTCACTATCTTCTTTACCCCAACCGGATATTTTTTCATTATAACCATTTACAATAAACAGATCGTCTCGCCAGAAGGCCATGTTGCAACCCTTAACATAAAAGGGCTTGTTCTTTTTGTAAATGGGAGATAAGTGTTTAGTTAAAAAAGGAATCCTGATCCCGTTTAACCGATTATCCCCAGCAAGTAAAAGAGTTTGGTTAGAGGGTATTTTTTGCTGATGCAGGAGCTTGGTTGTAAAATTTGGGGGCAATAATAAACGGCTTCCTGAAACGAATTTACCTTTAGTGGCCAGTACTAAATGATCTTTAACAAAATCGGCATGAAGGATCAGGTCACCATCAATTTGGATAATATATTCATGCGCTGCAACTAAGATGGCCTTGTTTCTAATAACCGACAACTGAAAACCTTGGTCGGGATGCCAGACATGTTTAAGTGGGATCTTAGTTTTGGATTGAAAATTTTTAAGAAGCTCTCTGGTGTTATTGTCTGAACCATCATCAGCGATAATAATTTCATCCGGTAACCGGGATTGTTGGATTACACTTTGCAAACAAAGATTTAAAGCCTCCGTCCAATTGTATGTTGAGATAATTAAGGAAGCTTTCATCTATCTAACACACTTTTTTCTTAAAAAATTAAGCTTTTTTAGTATTGGTTTCTTGTACCAGGGGTAAATTTCTTCTTCATTTCTTAAAAGGAAGAAATAGCAATCAACCTTATTGAATGCACTAAGATGAGCCTCGTTCGTTTTTTTTAAAAACTTATTTATAAAATCAGCATCATGTGGCTTTAAAAAAGGGGCATCTGCAAATGCTTCAGTTTGCTTTTTTTTCAAAATTGCCCAGGTTTTGTTTTTCTTTTGTTGCTTAGTAAGTTTTTGATACGCAGATTGGGAATGCACCCTGTATTTTGTTAAAATCTCATCAAGATATTTTACCCGGCCAACATACGAAGCAACAAATCCAAGCCACCAATCATAAAAGAATAAGTTTTCCGGGAAAGGCAAAACGTAATTTAACAGTTCCTTTTTAAACAAACAGGTATGCCCGGTTATAAAATTATCATCTAAAAAGCTTTTAAACCCCGGTAAATCTACATGATGAATGGTTGTATTCAGGTTACTTTGGAGCATGGTACCATGCTCGTCTATCTTGCTAGAGTTACTATAAATCAATAAATTATCAGCCAGGCTTTCAACCAAGCGGCCAATCTTTTCGGGCAGCCAAATATCATCCTGATCTGAAACTGCTATTAAATCACCAATGCATAACTGAAATCCTTTTTCAAAATTTTTATTGAACCCAATATTTTGCTGATTTTGTATAAGCTTGATTCTCTTATCTCCATCCAAATAACTGTTTATAATTTTAACACTCGAGTCAGTTGAGCAGTCATCCAAAATTAGCAACTCAAGGTCTTTGTAAGTTTGGGCCAGAATGGATTCTATTTGTTTTCGTATAAATCGCTCTCCATTATACACACACATTACAACAGAAACCAGCTGAGATTTCTCCATCAGTTTTCAAATGTTTGCATGTCAATTAATCTTTTATAAAGTCCATTTTGTAAGATTAGTTCTGCATGCGTTCCGGTCTCTACAATTTTACCCTTCTCCAGCACCACTATCCTATTTGCATTTTTAATAGTGCTTAAGCGGTGTGCAATAATAAGGGAGGTCCGGTTTTTCATCAGATTATTTAAAGCATTCTGAACCAGTTTTTCAGATTCTGTATCCAAAGCAGATGTTGCTTCATCTAACAGCATAATTGGTGGATTGGCTAAGATCGCCCTGGCAATACTCAATCTTTGCTTTTGTCCGCCTGAGAGCTTCATTCCACGATCGCCAATATTGGTTTGATATTGGTTTTCCGTGTTCACAATAAAGTCATGAGCATTCGCAATTTTAGCCGCGGCTTCTACTTCCTGCAAAGTAGCACTGGGTTTTCCAAAAGCAATATTATTAAATATGGTATCATTAAACAGGATAGATTCCTGATTAACAAAACCGATTTGCGAACGAAGGGATTCAATTTTTAAATTTTGAATATCATGTCCATCGATCAGTATCCTTCCCTTATCTGGTTCAATAAAACGCGGAATGGTATCCATCAAAGTTGATTTACCGCCTCCGGAAGGTCCGACCAAAGCTATGCTAGCCCCTTTTTTAATCTCGAAAGAAATATTACTCAAAACCTGTCGATCACCGTAAGCAAAAAAAACATTCTCGAAAGTTATTTGCTCCTTAAATTCGCCAAGGACAGTGGCATTTTGAGCGTCAACTACGGCAGGCTTGGTGTCTATCAATTCCAAGACACGTTCTCCGGCTGCAAGGCCCTGGTTAATATTACTGAAAGAGTCAGATATGGCTTTCGCCGGACGCATTACCTGCGAGAACAAAACAATGTATAAAATGAACGCTTCCGGACTTAACTCTGACTGATTTGATATGACTAAAGAGCCACCATATAAAACAATTCCGGCCACCATAGATACCCCTAAAAATTCAGATATTGGCGATGCAAGTTGTTGGCGTCTAGCCATTGAACGGTTTATGTTTGAATAATTCGCATTCTCTATATTGAACTTTTCCTTGATAAACCCGACCGAGTTAAAAGCTTTGATAATTTTGATGCCGGACAAAGCCTCATCCAGATAGCTGATCATGGTACCATAAGATTGCTGAGATTGGGTGGCTTGCCTTCTTAAACGCTTCACAATCTGGGCAATTACAAATGCTGAAACAGGAATGATTAAAGTGGAAAACAACGTTAAAGTGGGTGATATTAAAAATAACATCACCAGATAAGCCATTAATTGCAAAGGCTCTTTAAAAATTACCTGCAATGTACCGGTTACAGAAAATTGAACTACCTGGACGTCAGCGGAGATTTTCGATATGATATCACCTTTGCGCTCATTATTAAAATACCCAAGATCAAGATCCATAACATTATTAAAAACTGTTTTACGAAGGTTTAATAACGTATAGATCCGCAGGTTTTCCATAATACGTTGAGACAGGTATTTAAAAAAATTGCTTAATAAGTTGGAGATGACAATGATAAGGCAAACAAACTTTAAAGCACCGTAGGCTCCATATTGCTGATTAGCCTGTTGTGCATAATAATTGAAAAACTCGACTACATCATACCAATTACTTGGTTTTTCTACCAAAGAGGGTGTGTTAGTTCCAGAAAAAAGAGTTTTCAGTAATGGTGCTAGCAGCGTTAAATTAAATGTATTAAAGATAACCGCCAGCGTGGTGAACAGAAAATAAGGTATCGCGAACTTTTCTATGGGTTTTGCAAATGATAAAAGCCGGAAATAGGTTTTCATTTAATGGGTTATTCGTTAAAGGTACTTAATTTTAGAAATGGGGAATTTAAACATCAGGTGAAAGGGCTGTCTTATATAAATCAAAGGAAACTAAATGATTCTAAAGTTCCGGTATTCGCCAATACGCCAACCTGTAAGGTCTTCGATTTTTTGAAGCATTTTTCTGCGCAAGCTCATTCGATATTTATAAAGCGTTGGATCAATAGTAAATTTCCAGTTAACTGCAGCAATGCGTTTTTGCATAACCTGCGGATGAGTTCCTTTAAAATTCAGCAAGCGATCCGCGTTTCCATAATCAAATTCCATGTTTTCTGGTAAGTTTTCTTCTATCCAGGCATCCTCCGTGTAAAATTTATTAAAATTGCGCACCTTGTTTCCAAGCCCTAATGGCGGTTTTACCCAGCCATAATGATAAACGTAGGCATCAATGGGTTTAACTTTGATTTTACATCCATTCTTTCTAAATCCCTGGGCATCACGGTAAGCATGTACGCCTGGTTTAAATCTCAAAGTTCTTATTTCATTGCGATACCAGCGCCTGGATGATGCGGTATAATCATACGAACCGTAAAAATGCAAATATTTAAAAAGCAAACCTTCCACCTCCGAATTATTCAGGTTTTCTTCCATCGCTTTTTTTATTGCCGGCAGATAATTCTCATGGATGCATTCATCGCCCTGAATATAAAAAGCCCAGTCAGTATCAGGCGAAATGGCCGCATACGCCTTATCTGTTTCGATAGCAAAAGTACGCCCACCTTCGCGGATGCTGGTATCCCATACGGTTTCAATAATTCTGATTTTTGTCGAATTAATACCTTGAATAAGACGCAGTGTTTCGTCTTCAGAATCACCTACAGCGACTACAAGTTCATCGCAAATGGGTAAAATAGATTGGATAGCTTCAACAATGGAATAATTATTTTTTACCGCATTACGGATAAAAGTAAAGCCAGAAACTTTCATTTTAGAATCGTATTGAATGTTGAAATGCGAGTACTGAGACTTGCATCAAAGCAATAAAGGTAGTAAAACAATTAAAGCAAGGTTCCCGGCTGACTTTGTAATGCCGATAAAAAACGCCTTTTTTGTAAGATGCAGAAGCACAAAATTGATTATCATATTGAGGATGGCAATTTTAAAAATCTGGCACGTGCTTTAACCATGGTTGAAAATGACCTGGAGGGTTCGGATGAAATCCTTTTTAACCTAAACGCAACGTCAAGTTCTATTGTGGTAGGCATTACCGGCCCACCTGGTGCAGGTAAAAGCACGCTGGTTAACGGCATCATTAACCAGTTAGCCTCGGAAGATAAACGTATTGCTGTATTAGCTATCGATCCTACTTCTCCTTTTAATTTAGGTTCTTTACTTGGCGACCGTATCCGCATGACGGAGCAGTTCAATAAACCCAATGTTTTTATCCGTTCTTTAGCTACGCGTGGTTCGTTAGGTGGGTTATCTGCAAAAACCATTGAGATGGTCGATGTGCTAAAATCTGTCGGCTTTAATTATATATTCGTTGAAACGGTTGGTGTTGGACAATCAGAAGTGGAAATTGTAGGGCTGGCCGATGTTACTGTAGTAGTTTTAGTTCCGGAATCGGGAGATGAAATCCAGACTATTAAATCCGGCCTGATGGAAATTGCTGATATTTTTGTGGTGAACAAAGCTGACCGCGAAGGTGCTGACATCTTTGCGAATAATCTAAAAAAGATGGCTCATCTAAAAACTACTCCTATACAGGTCATAAAAACCATCGCTCTTAGATCTGAGGGAATCATAGAATTATTGGGTGCTGTAAGAAATTTTAGCGAGTCTGAAAATAAACACAAACCATTTTTGTTGGCTGAAAAAGCCTATAGATTGATCCAGCGTCAACGGATGATTGATATTGACAAAAAAAGGCTCCAGCAGGATATTGCTAAGGCTTGCAAGAATGATGGTTTTAATTTATACAGGTTTGTTTCGGAATACGAAAAAACCTAATAAGTTAATCAGACTTCAGTACCGTCGTGCTGAGCTGCTGTTTTTTCCAATGATTTCCTTTTTGATACAAAAAAAACTTTCCCAGTTTATACTTTGCTTTTAAGAATCCGTTATAATCTGTACCCAATATCCGGTGCGGAATTGTTGGGTCAATCTTTAAACACTCGCGTATCGCCAGGGTATAAACAGTTGGCCCGGTCATTTGATGTACATCATTTGGGTATTTATTCTGACGGATGTTCTCCATAACCATTTCAATCGTTTTCTCTAAAAACGGATGTTCAGGGCTATAAATTAAAGCCCACTGCACGAATAATGAAGGGTTTCCTTCGCGGGTAATTATCGCGGAGTCACTGGGTTTAATAAACTTGCTGAGGTTGCAATTGATGCCGCTATCAATATCCACATACAAGCCGCCCTTTTTGAATAAAATGGCATACCTAAAAAAATCAGCTTTGGCGGCACCGATGTTTAATTTTTTGTAAAGTTTAAATGTATCCTGGTTAAATTCTAACCTAAAGAATTCCTCTATTCTTTCATCATCATAAAATTCATAAGCATATTCGGGGTTCTTCTTTCTAAACCTTGAAATGTGCCATCTGGTTATAAAAGGCAAGTTCGAGGTTTTAAAAGTTTGATGTATGATTTTCGGTATAGCCATAAAAGTCACGCTTTAGCTGTTCATGATCTCCTCAATCTCATCAGCTTCTAAAGGAATGTCTGCCATTAGGTCAGTGTTTCCATCACGTGTAATTAAAATGTTATTCTCCAGACGGATACCCAACCCTTCTTCCTGAATATATATACCCGGTTCGCAGGTTAAAATATTTCCGACAGCAAAGGGTTGGTAACGGCTGGCAAAGTCGTGTACATCAAGGCCTAAATGATGTGATGTGCCGTGCATAAAATATTTTTTATACAACGGCATAGCGGGATTTTGTTTCGCGATATCATGCTTATCAAGCAATCGCAATCCAATTAATTCATGCTCCATTATTTTACCAACTTCTTCGTGGTAATCATTCCATACAGTTCCGGAAACAAGCATTTTTTTTGCTTCAATAAGTACTCTCAACACGGCGTTGTATACGTCCCTTTGTCTTTGGGTAAATCTGCCGTTAACCGGTACAGACCGGCTGAGGTCGGCATTATAGTTTGCATACTCAGCTCCAAAATCAAAAAGAATCACATCTCCATCATTGCAAATATGATTGTTATCAATATAGTGGAGAATGTTTGCATTTTTACCGGATGCAATAATGGGACTGTAAGCATGACCGGTGCCTCCCTGCCGGATAAATTCGTGAATTATTTCTGCCTCAACCTCGTATTCATATTTGCCTGGCTTAATAAATTTCAATACTCTTATAAATGCATCACGTGTAATCTGGCAACATTTTTTGGTTAATTCTATTTCCAAAATAGATTTAATCACACGCAATTCACGTAATATCAGAGCTGATCTGCTATAGTTGTGAAGTGGATAACGTTCTTTTAATTCGGTTATAAACCTTAAGTCACGATACGGAACCTGAGATGTGAACCTGTCATTCTCATTTGTGTTTAAATAGATAGAGTCTGCGTAATGAATTATTGGTTGTATAATGTTCCAGAATTCGCTTATCCAAAAAATATTTTCGATGCCTGAAGCTTTTCTGGCCTCTTCAATAGTGAACTTGTGACCTTCCCAAATTGCAATTAACTCGCTGGTTTGTCTCAAAAACAGTACTTCTTTATATAGTGGGTTTGGGTTATCCGGAAATAAAACTAATATAGTTTGTTCCTGATCTATGCCGGTGAGATAAAAAAGATCTGCGTTTTGCTTAAAAATAAAGTTTTGATCCCCGCTTCTCGGAAATTCATCGTTAGAATTAAAAATAGCTATTGATTTCTTATTCAGATATTTACTGAAATTTTGCCTGTTGTTTATGAATAAATTTTTGTCTAATGAATTATATTTCATATAAAAAGAGGATTTTTAACGTTATGAAAACACAAATCTGAAACAAATGTTACATTGTGAGAAAGTGGAACAGTATTTGTTTATTTGCTGAAATCAAACTTATGATTATTTTTGTATAAAATTACAGAGTTATAAATTGTTTAACCTTTAAAACAACAGAGTATGAATTATTCTACAATTAAGAAAGCCGTTGTCTTTGCGATGGTATCTGTGCTGGGCTTTACTGCAGCTTATGCACAAGACACCACAATGTCAACAATGTCAACGATGACTCCGTCTTCATCAGCCAAAGTGTTTGGTGGACGAGCTCAGTACAGAACCTGGTCATTAGGTGTTAATGCGGGAGTTATGTCTCCGGTTAACGTTCTTGGTGGCAAAAACGATTTTACCAACTGGGATATCAGCTTGGGTTATGGAGCAACTCTGCGTAAGCAATTTGGACATGCTTTTGGATTAGAACTGGGTTTTTTAAGAGGTGATCTTGAAGGAAACAACCAAGACGCTATTGGTGGTGTTCAAAATGACCGCAAAAGCTTTAAAACTTCTTATGCATATTCAGGAAGTATTATGGGCGTTGTTAACGTGGCAACTGTTGATTTTCTTAAAAGAGAAAACAATGTAAATTTCCTTGTTAAAGCGGGTTACGGTGTTGCTGGTTATGCTCCAACTTATGTAACTGGTAGTAATGCAAATGTAAGCTGGAAAGGTGTAGCCGGAAAAAACAATGATCAAAAATATGTTCAGGAGCAATTTATACCTGTAGGCGCAGGTATTAAATTTAAAGTTTCTGAGCGGGTAAATTTTGATTTGGGATACAACATGTATTTCTTAGACGGAGATAATATTGACGGAACTCGTACCTCTGATAATTCAACTGACAAGTATTCTTACGCTTACGGTGGCTTAGAATTTTCTTTAGGAGCATCTGCTAAACCTAACTTAGACTGGGTTAATCCATTAGCATTAATGTACGATGAATTAAAAGATCCTACATTACGTCAGGAAGTTGAAGCTTTAAAAGGACGTGTTTCAACCATTGAAACTACAGTTAGTGACTTATTGAAAGATACTGATGGTGATGGAGTTGCTGATAAGTTAGATAAGTGCCCGGATACTGAAGCTGGTGTAAAGGTTGATGGTTCTGGTTGTCCGTTAGATGTTGATGCAGATGGTATTCCTGATTCAAAAGACAGCTGTCCTACTGAAAAAGGTACTGTTGAATTGAATGGTTGTCCTGCTATGACTTCAGGAACAATGGCTGGTTACAACAATATTCAGTTTGAATTTAACTCATCAGTATTGAGAACTTCTGCATACCCTGCATTAGACAAATTATCTGCTGAAGTTAGAGCAAACACTGCAATGCGCATCCAATTAGATGGTCATGCTTCTGCTGAAGGAACTGAAGAATACAACATGCAGTTATCTAAAGACAGAGCAAACGCTGTTAAGACTTACTTAGTTAATTCTGGTGTTACCGCAAATACAATTGCAACAAGAGGTTACGGTGAAACCCGTCCGGTTGCATCTAATTCAACTGAAGAGGGTAAATCTCAAAACCGTCGGGTTGAATTCAGACAACAATAACAATAATGTTAATAAGCATATTGTAAAAAAAGTTCCGATTTTTTAATCGGAACTTTTTTTTGTTACCTAAATTTGCATATGTATTTTTTTCGAAAAAAAAATTCAAACAGGCCGAGCAATTTCAATCTCAGGGCAATGCACGCTATTAATGCGCTGGCTATTATTATGTTTTTAGGAGGCATTATATACAAACTTATAGATTGGTTTATACTAAAATAAGGATGAAAAAAGTAATATATTCAAATCAGGCACCTGAACCAATTGGGCCATATAGCCAGGCTATACAGGCAGGAAATATGCTTTTTGTTTCCGGGCAAATCGCCATTGTTCCCTCAAAAAATGAGATGATTGAAGGTAGTATTAGTGACGAAGCAGTGCAGGTAATGAAAAACATCGAAAATCTATTAATTCAGTCAGGGTATTCATTTGCTGATGTAGTAAAAACCACTATATTTTTAAGCGATATGAAACACTTTGCCGCTGTTAATGATGTGTACAGTTCCAGTTTTAAGTCTGAGTTTCCTGCCCGTGAAACTGTCGCCGTTTTAGGACTTCCTAAAAATGCAAACGTAGAAATTTCTGTAATTGCATATAAAGCCTAAAGATTGACATCCGGACGTTTAAAATATTTTTTGGCCGCTGTTACATCAGTTTCAATGTGGGGATTTTTTTCTATCCCATTGAGAAACCTTAAAGAATATCCTTCAGAGGGAATTTTACATTACCGAATATTTACTTCCTTAATAATCACCTGGCTGATCATTCTTATTTTTAAGAAAAAAGATCTTCGCAATGATATTGAGTATATAAGATCTGAAAACCCACAAAACAGAAAAAGAATATACTGGCTTACACTGGCTGCTGGTGTATTAATTACAGGCAACTGGTTCTCATTTATATACGCCGTAAATCACGTCAGTTTAACATCTGCTGCATTTGCATATATGGTATGCCCTTTAATTACAGCCATGGGTGGTTTTTTAATACTCAAAGAGCATTTATCTCCGATTAAATTAATTGCTATCGCGATAGCACTGGTTAGTATTTTAATTTTAGCGACAGGCTCTGTAAGGGATGTGATCTGGTCTGTTTTTATCGCTTCGCTCTACGGGTTTTATCTTATTATACAAAGAGTTATCAATAAAATTGATAAGCTTAATATGCTTGGTGTACAGTTAATTATCTCTTGTGTTATTATGTTGCCCTTATTTATATATCACTTTAAATCAATACCCACAGATTGGTTTTTCTGGATTAATATCCTGATCATTTCCGTGGTGTTTACTATTATTCCCTTGTTTTTAAGCTTATATGCTTTGGTCGGTCTTCCTTCCTCAACGCTTGGGATAATCATTTATCTTAATCCGGTTGTAGCGTTCGCGGTGGCCTTTATTTACTTTGGTGAGCAGGTTTATATGTACCAAATATATGCTTATGTGCTTTTAGTGGCCGCAGTGGTTATCTTTAACTGGGGAATTATCAGCAGCTTGTTTCAAAGCGGCTACAATAAGTTAAAGCCTTCAAATATTTGATCAGCAAATAAGTTGGATTCGCAGTTTACAAACACTCCCATTGAATATTTAAAAGGTGTAGGACCGCATAAAGCTGACATCCTAAAGAAAGAACTTGCCATTTATACATTTAACGACTTACTTCAACATTACCCTTTTAGATACATTGACCGCACACGCTTTTACAAAATATCTGAGCTTAACGGCGAGCTTCCTTTTGTTCAGTTGATCGGCCGGGTGATATCAAAGGAAATAGTTGGTGAAAAAAAAGCAAGAAGGCTTGTTTGTCAGATTAAAGATGATACCGGAATTTTAGAACTGGTTTGGTTTCAAAGTATTTTATGGGTTGAACGTAATCTCAGGATCGGTGCCGCATACATTATATTCGGTAAACCTGCTGTTTTTAATTCGAGGATATCAATCTCACATCCGGAACTCGAATCCTATAACCTGCAGGATAAAAAACAAGGCAACCTGGCGCTTCAGCCTGTTTATAGCACTACTGAAAAGCTTAAAAAGTTTCTATTAGACAGTAAAGGAATTCAGCAGCTGCAAAGCACATTACTATCAGCTATTCTAAATAATATTTTTGAAACCATACCATCTTACATACTGGAAGAGCATCACCTTGCAGGTAGAAAAGAAGCCTTGCTCAACATTCACTTTCCGGCTTCGATTAAATTGCTTGAAGCAGCCATTAAACGCCTCAAGTTTGAAGAATTGTTTTTAATCCAGCTAAAACTTTTAAAGAATAAATTACTTCGCACACAAAAATACAAGGGTTTGGTATTTGGAGAAGTAGGAGATAAGTTCAACTCGTTTTTTGCCAACAAACTTCCGTTTGAATTAACGGCAGCTCAAAAGCGGGTAATCAAAGAGATCAGGGCTGATACACAACGTCCCGTACAAATGAACAGGCTTTTACAAGGCGATGTTGGCAGCGGCAAAACGATTGTAGCTTTAATGAGTATGCTTTTGGCCATAGACAACGGTTTTCAGGCCTGCATGATGGCTCCAACCGAAATTCTTGCCCGTCAGCATTATCAATCCATTTTACATTTACTCGGAGAGGATTTTATATCGGTTGAAATTTTAACAGGATCCACGCCGGCTAAAAAAAGAAGGGAAATTCACCAGAACCTCCAAAGTGGAATATTGAATATTTTAATTGGAACACATGCCTTAATTGAAGATAAAGTCATATTTACCAATCTGGGTTTTGTTGTGATTGATGAACAACATCGTTTTGGAGTTGAACAACGATCCAGACTCTGGAAAAAAAATCCGGTTCCGCCGCATATTCTGGTTATGACAGCCACACCAATTCCCAGAACATTGGCCATGACCTTGTACGGTGACCTTGATGTTTCTGTAATCAATGAACTTCCGGCAGGAAGAAAACCCATGCAAACAATTCACCTGTACGAAAACCAGCGTCTGCGGATGTATGGATATATGCGGGATGAGATTTCAAAAGGCCGTCAGGTTTATGTCGTTTATCCACTTATTAAAGAAAGCGAAAAATTAGATTTGCTATATCTGGAAGCAGGTATTCAAAACATCGCAGATGTATTTCCTTTGCCGCAATATCGAATAAGTATTGTTCATGGCAAGCTTACTGCAAAGGACAAGCAGTCTGAAATGCAGCGTTTTGTAAGAGGTGAAACCCAGATTATGGTAGCTACAACCGTTATTGAGGTTGGAGTAAATGTCCCGAACGCCTGTGTAATGGTTATTGAAAACGCAGAACGTTTTGGGCTTTCACAGCTTCATCAGTTACGTGGCCGTGTTGGCCGTGGCGCAGAACAGTCTTATTGTATTTTAATGTCCGGAAATAAATTAAGTAAAGAAGCAAAAATTAGGTTAGAAACCATGGTGAGAACGGCGGATGGTTTTGAGATTTCTGAGATTGATTTGCAATTACGCGGCCCGGGAAACATAGAAGGTACGCAACAAAGCGGGGTTCTAAATCTGAAACTGGCGAATTTAGCAACAGACCAGGAATTGTTGCTGGCAGCAAGAAAAACGGTGATTAACATTTTTGAAGACGATCCGGATTTAAAAAAAGAAGAAAATCTGTTATTAAAATTATATTTTGACGAAAAAAGAGAAGGCATCGGCTGGAACAAAATCTCTTAACTAAGTATGCTTTTATAATTCTTAACCGGCTTACGTGTTTACAAACAATGACAAAAAATAAAACGGAAGATATTTCTCCGGATCCGTATGCCGCTTTGCGATATTCTGAGTTTCGCTCCTATCTGGCTATGCGGTTTTTGCTAACCTTTGCTTACCAAATTCAGGCTGTAGTTATTGGGTGGCATATTTACCAATTGACAAAAGATCCCTTATCATTGGGTTTAATTGGTTTAGCTGAAGCAGTGCCGGCAATTTCTGTGGCACTGTATGGTGGTTATGTAGCTGATAAATCCGACAAAAAGAAAATGCTCGTATGGGTTATTTCTGCCATGACGTTTTGCTCATTTATTCTATTTTGGGTAACCATGCCACAATCCGTATTGCCTGTTTCCCGGGTTGTGCCCATAATTTATACCATGATCTTTTTTATTGGGATCGCCCGTGGATTTTATTCACCTACCGCATTTGCCTTGACGGCGCAAATAGTCCCCAAGGAGCATTATGCTAATTCTTCAACCTGGAACAGCAGCAGCTGGCAGATCGCATCCATTGTTGGGCCTGCTGCCGGAGGGTTATTATATGGTTTTAGTGGGGTAACTTCATGTTTTGTAGTGATCATTCTATTCATGCTTGCCTCTTTGGGATGTATTTATTTCTTTATAAAAAATCAGCCTCCGCAATTCATCCCTAAAGAAAACATTTTTAAAAGCCTTCAGGAAGGGATCAGGTTTGTTTTTAACAGCAAGATGGTTTTAGGAGCTTTAACTCTCGATATGTTTTCTGTATTTTTTGGTGGTGCGGTAGCATTACTACCGATTTTTGCGCATGATATCTTGAAAGTTGGTGCGGAAGGACTTGGTATGATGCGGGCGGCCCCGGCTCTGGGCGCTGTCATCACTATGTTTCTCATGGCACGATATTCCCCGATGGCCAAACCATGGAGAAATCTTTTATTGGTTATTACCGGTTTTGGCATTTCCATTATCGCTTTCGGACTTTCACGCAACTTTTATCTTACCCTGGCAATTCTATTTTTTGAAGGCTCGTTTGATAGTGTGAGCGTCATTATCCGTTCTACTATCTTACAATTGCTTACCCCCGATGAAATGCGTGGAAGGGTGGCCGCTGTTAATTCCATGTTTATAGGTTCTTCAAATGAGATCGGTGCGTTTGAATCCGGAGTAACTGCCAGGTTAATGGGAACTGTACCCGCTGTGCTTTTCGGTGGAAGCATGACTTTATTGGTGGTTTTTATTACCTATTTGAAAACAAAGCGCCTTGTACCATTAAGCCTGAAAGAAATTCACCCGCATTAAGTTAAATGGATTCACCTTTCCATCATTGTCCGATTTCAATTTTTTACATTCTTAAATTTTAAAAATCTTAGCTTTAAAATCTCAAGTAAACCAGCATGAAAAAAATACTTCTAATCGCATTAGTTTCAATCAGTTTGTATTCCTGCAAGCAAAGTTCCGTTCAGGGAGGTTCTGAAAGCAAGGAATTTACTAAGGTTTTAGATCAATACTGGGAAGATCGTTTGCAGTTGTTTCCATTAGAAGCTACCGGTATAGGTGATAATCGTTATAATGATTTGTTACCCAATGATGGTACATCCGAATTCCGAAAGCAAACCCATAATTTTTATCAGAAGTATCTTAATATATTATCCGGGTATAACCGAAATGACTTGAACGATAATGACATGATTTCTTATGACATTCTTGAAGACCAGCTTAAAACTTTTTTAGAAGCGGAAAAACTTCATTTCGAATACATTCCGTTTAGCCAGTTTTATGCCCTTCCCCTTACAATGGCGCAAATGGGCACCGGTACCGGCACGCAGCCATTTAAAACTGTCAAAGATTATGATAACTGGCTGAAACGGGTATCGGCTTACGCGGTATGGTCCGATACTGCAATCGTAAATTTCCGTAAAGGAATAAAGGCAGGAGTAGTACTTCCAAAATCTATCGTAGTAAAAATGATTCCGCAGATGAAGGGAATGGCCGTTACGGATCCAACCAAAAGCTTATTTTACGGCCCAATACAAGCGATACCCAAAGATTTTTCTGATCAGGATAAAAAGCGCCTGACCGAAGCTTACAGTAAAGCCATTTTAACTCAGATTATACCGGCCTATAAAAAACTCGGAGATTTTCTGGAAAAGGAATACCTGTCAAAATCAAGAACTACTTCCGGCATATCTGCATTGCCGAATGGAAAAGAGATGTATGCTTTTCTGGTTAAGCAACAAACTACTACAACAAAGTCGCCGGAGGAGATCTATCAGACCGGGTTGAAAGAAGTGGCCCGTATCCGTAGCCAAATGGATAGTATTAAAAATGAGGTAGGTTTTAAAGGTGATTTAGCTGCATTTTTTTTCTACATGAAAACTGACCCAAAATTTTATCCTTACAAAACCCCGGCAGAAGTTTTAAAGGCTTTTGAACGCATTCATCAAACCATGCTTCCTTCATTAAAAACCATGTTTAAAAATACTCCGAAAACGCCGTTTGAGATCCGCCAAACTGAAGCATTTCGTGCGGCATCGGCCAGTGCCGAATATAACCAGGGTTCTGCGGATGGTACTCGTCCCGGAATATTTTATGTCCCGATTCTGGATGCAACGAAATTTAATTCAACTTCAGGTATGGAGTCGCTGTTCCTTCATGAAGCCATACCGGGGCATCATTACCAGATCTCATTGACTCAGGAAAATACGGCTCTTCCAAAGTTTAGACGTTTTGGCGGACATAACGCGTATGTTGAAGGCTGGGCTTTGTACTGCGAATCCTTAGGTAAGGAATTAAACCTGTATTCTGATCCATACCAGCATATGGGTGCTTTGGGGGACGAAATGCACCGTGCTATCCGCTTGGTAGTAGATGTGGCCATCCACAGCAAAAATATGACCCGTGAAGAGGCTATTAAGTACATGACCGACAATGAGCAAATAAGCGAAGAAGGTGCCGTTGCGGAGATTGAGCGTTATATGGTAATTCCCGGCCAGGCATTGGGCTATAAAATAGGAGCTTTAAAAATTCGTGAACTAAAAAATAAATACGAGAAGCAACTGGGAGACAAATTTGATCTTGCGGAATTTCATGATCAGATCTTGAAAGATGGTTCAATGCCGCTAAGTGTGCTAGAAAATAAAATGAACGCTTGGGCCGGGGCACAGAAATAGAGAAAAAGAGCTTGAAGCTATCAGAATTCAGCAATTAACAGTCATCGACTAGTATTAAAAATCAGCAAAGAGCAGTCAAAGCTTCTTGCTCTTTGTTGACAAGTGATAGCTCTTAAATGCGCTGATTCTTCCCCCAAAGTAAATATACTACACTACCCATTATCGGGGCGATCAGGATCACAATAAGCCAGAGTAGTTTGGTATTGGTTGGCAGGATGCTTTTAAAAAGATCAAGCAAGGTTACCACAATCAGGATTGCCCAGATTACGCCAAAAATAAAGCGGATTAAACCACCGATAAAAAGGTATACTGCTAACGTGATCATCTCTGCTTTTGTTAATTTATCTGATAAGGTACATAATATTTACATTTCTGCTTCCTGTTTTTCGCCAATTTGCTGGCGCCACATTGCGTAATACAAGCCTTTTTCCGTCAAGAGTTCCTCATGCCTTCCAGATTCGGTAATATTGCCTTTTTCAAGAACATAGATGCGGTCGGCATGCATAATAGTTGATAAGCGGTGAGCGATTAGAATGGTAATGTGATCCTTGATAACAGACACATCGCGTATGGTTTCTGTGATTTCTTCTTCGGTGATGGAATCTAATGACGAGGTGGCTTCATCAAAAACCAAAATTTCTGGCTGTCGTAATAATGCCCGTGCTATGGAAAGGCGTTGCTTTTCGCCACCGGAAACTTTTACGCCTCCTTCGCCTATTACTGTATCTAAGCCGTTATCTGCCCGTGAAAGCAGGTTCTGACAAGCTGCTTTTTCTAAAACACGCATACACTCTTCATCTGTGGCGTCCGGGCGTACAAATTGAAGATTCTCTCGGATTGTCCCAGAAAATAATTGTGTGTCCTGAGTAACAAATCCTATTTTTTCCCGGAGCTGATCCAAATCTATGTCGTTCCTGGATACGCCATTGTAAAGAATTTCACCTTCTTTCGGTGGATATAATCCTACCAATAGTTTAACTAATGTTGATTTACCTGCACCGGATGGACCTACAAATGCAATCGTCCGGCCGTTGTTGGTACTGAACGTGATATTATTTAACGCGTTTCCTTTTGCGGACTGGTGTTTAAAACTTACATTCTTAAAATCAAGGTTGGTAACCTTTTCAAGCCTTACAGGTTTATGAGGTTTGGTTTCTTTCGGAACACTCATAATGCTTTTAAAGTTATCCAGGGAAACCTCCGTTTCGCGATAAATATTAATGATATTTCCCAATTCCTGCAATGGCCCGAAAATAAAGAACGAATAAATAAACAAGGAAAAGAATTCTCCTACGCTAATTTTACCTGCATAAATAAGGTACAGCATTAAAAGTAAAATCAAGTTTCGCAGTAAATTAACTAACGTGCCCTGTATAAAACTTAAACTGCGCACATATTTAACTTTACGGAGTTCCAGTTTTAAGATCTTGTCAGTGGTATTATTTAACCTTTGTATTTCCTGCGAAGACAGCCCTAAACTTTTAACCAGTTCTATATTTCTTAAAGATTCTGTGGTTGAACCTGCGAGCGTTGTTGTTTCTTTGACAATTGTTTTTTGTACTACTTTAATTTTTTTGCTTAAGGCAGAACTGATAAAACCAAGAATAGGAATTACAGACATATAAACCACGGCGATTGACCAATGGATATTGATGGCATAGATAAACACAAATGTAACACCAACAAGAGAAGTAAAAACAATGTTAATGAAGGCTGTAATCAACTTTTCGGTATCCGTTCTTACTTTTTGCAAAATACCAAGAGTTTCGCCACTTCGCTGATCTTCAAAAACAGAATAAGGTAATTCCAGTGAATGAGCCAGCCCATCAGAATAAATTTTGGCACCCAGACGCTGGGTGATCACGTTTACATAATAGTCCTGAAAGTTTTTGGCTATCCGTGATACCATGGCTACACCCATTGCCGCAAGGATAAGTAAACCGGCTCCTTTAAAAAATTGATCCGTAGTGTAATCTTTATAGTGCGTTACGTACGTGTCTATAATCTTTTTGAATATCCATGGATCTAGCAAAGAAAAAATTTGATTTATTGCGGCCAAAGCTAATGCAAGAAGAATTAGGCTTTTATAATCTTTAAGATACTGTATAAGTATTTTCATTGATTGCGTATTGATTAAAATGCATTATGAATGTCCTTGTTTATTGGTTACACTAAAAAGTAGATATTTACCCATTTTTTTTGAAGGAGATAACAACAGAATTCCATAAAATTATCTCTGTTAATAGAATGAAGCCTAAAAGTGATGCTAAATTAAAAAAGGGAATGATGCGTATGCTTCATCCCCCCCAAGGTTTTACAAACGGGTTACGATTTAAACAGTCATCACATCTTTTTCTTTTAACTCAGCGAGCTTATCAACATTCACAATAAAAGAGTCGGTTAGTTTCTGAACTTCTGCTTCACCGTCTTTAATTTCATCATCGGAAACACCCTCTGTCTTTAATTTCTTAATTTTTTCGTTTGCGTCCTTGCGGATGTTTCGAACAGCGATCCGTCCTCGTTCTGCTTCTTCTTTTACTTTCTTAACAAGGTCTTTCCTTCGTTCTTCCGTTAAAGGCGGAACATTCAAGCGGATAACGATTCCGTCATTCTGTGGGTTTAAACCAATATTCGCATCCTTAATCGCTTTTTCAATCGGAACGATCAGCGACTTTTCCCAGGGCTGAACCACTAAAGTACGGGCATCAGGCGTATTCACTGTTCCAACCTGCGCCAATGGGGTTTGCGTTCCATAATAATCAACCGTTATTCCATCCAGCATAGAAGGCATTGCTTTTCCAGCACGTATTTTTGTTAATTCGCTATCACAATGCTCGATGGCTTTTTCCATAAGCAATTTAGCATCTTCCAATTGTTTCTTAATATGCTCGTTCATATTGTACCGGGGAATTTTTGTTAAAAATATAAAAATAGTGCGAAGTCTTGAATAGGAATACTTTAACTAAATTATGGAGATATAATTAGATATTTAAACCACGTTTTTATCTGGCATATAGAATTTGTAAAATTAACAAATCAGAACTTAAGTTACCATTAATCATAGCCCCGCTCTCTACTTTACTCCCGATAAAAATCTGGGTATGTCGCTGTGATCAGGTTTATTTATTTTTGACCTTTCGCTTTAAGGTTTTAACTGTTAGAGTACAGCTTGATGACTGCTCACTGCTAGTTCAGATTCTCGTTATTGCTACTTTTATCCTTTTACAAGTGTTCCAATCTGCTCTCCTTCAGTAATACGCATAAAATTACCCGGCTTATTCATATCAAAAACAATAATTGGCAGGTTATTTTCCTGGCAAAGCGTAATGGCAGTCAAATCCATCACGTTTAAATTCTTTTGATAAACTTCTGTAAAGGTTATTTCATCATAACGGGTGGCTGTTAAATCTTTTTCAGGGTCAGCCGTATAAATTCCATCAACACGGGTACCTTTTAATACCGCATCAGCATTAATCTCAATTGCCCTCAAGGAGGCTGCAGTATCAGTGGTGAAATATGGATTTCCGGTTCCGGCACCAAATATGACGATCCTTCCTTTTTCTAAATGCCTTACCGCCCGGCGGCGGATAAAAGGTTCGCAAATTTGTTCCATTTTAATAGCTGTAAGCAACCGGGTTTTTACACCGGTTTTTTCCAGAGCATCCTGTAAAGCCATGCTATTGATAACTGTTGCAAGCATTCCCATATAATCTGCTTGTACGCGGTCCATTCCTGATTTTTCTGCACTTAAACCTCTGTAAATATTGCCTCCGCCAATAACAATCGCAATTTCTATCCCCTGAGCATGAACCGCCTTAATATCATTCGCGTACTGGGCTACCCGGTCCATATCAATACCGTACTGCTTCTCTCCCATAAGGGATTCGCCGCTTAATTTTAAAAGGACACGTTTGTATTTCATGAGGATAGTATTGAGATTCTAGAGATCCTTTTAACAACTAACTAACTGGCAACTGGTTGTAAAAGTATAAAAATTAATTTCAGTGTATTAGGCCTGATAATATGGTGCTTTTTAAATTAAGATCTTTGTCAAACACGATCAGGTTTGCAATTGCATCGGGTTTAATAAAACCCAGATCATTTTGTCTGTTAATTAGTGTCGCCGGGTAAGTTGATGCCATCCGTAAACTTTCTTCTACAGATATTCCTGCATGTTTAATTCCATTTTTTACCGCTTTTAACATACTTAAACAAGAGCCTGAAAGTGTTCCGTCAGGCATTACGTAATGGTCATCCTTTAAAATGTGCTGATAAACACCTTCCTTCGTTTCTGTTACAGCATCAGTAATATAAAAAAGTTTGTTCCCCATTTCGCGTTTGGCCAGCTCAACCATTGGAAATTTAACATGAATGCCATCCGCAACAATGCTCGCATATGGTTTTTGTTTAAAAATAGCAGCCACCAGTCCCGGATCGCGATGATGAAGTTGCGGCATGGCATTGAAAATATGTGTTGCGGCAAAAGCCTTATTTTCAAAGAACTGCATTCCTTCCTCAAAATTTGCGTCGCTGTGGCCTGCTGAGATTACAATATTTTGAGAATTTAAGTAATTAATTACCTCTTCATCCTGCAGTTCAGGTGCGATTGTTATCATTTTAATTTCACCATCGGCTCTTTCCACCCAGCCTTTTACCTCTGCTAAAGTTGCTTTTCTAATGAGATTTGCAGGATGGGCGCCTCTTCTTACCGTATTTAAAAACGGTCCTTCCAAGTGTAAGCCCAGAAAATTTCCGATAGAATTTTTTCGGTAGGATTTGGCAGAATCAATGGCCTGTTCAACAATTTCAGAAGTGTTGGTTCCTACCGTAGCGAAAAATCCGGTGCAGCCTTGTTTTAAAAGCAGCGTCTCCATATGGTGCAATGCCCCCACGGTTGGAGAACCGGCAAATAAAAAACCACCGCTGCCATAAATTTGGAGGTCTAACAGGCCGGGCGCAATATAGTAATCACTGAAATCAAGTATTTTTGATCCGGCAGCAATTTCTGAGCTATTAACAACAGCCCTGATCTTTCCGTGCTCAATTAAAAGTGTTTTCCCTTCAATCTTTTCCTCACCGGTATAAATAATAGCGTTGGTTATTGCGGTTATCATGGTTTAAGTTTAATTTTTTATGTTTCCTGCTTTCAGAACCGGTTAACTGCATTTAGATTTTAAAATTGGAGCAATGGCTTATGTTTTAAAACCTGATTGTATCAGATATCTGCCTTTAGACAAGGCCTTGGTTGTGTGAGCGCAAAGCAGGGGTAATCCTAACTTTGAACAGTAATAAAGGTTTTCTAAACCATTGCCTGAATTTAAAAACAAATTTTTAATTAAATTATCAAAAAGCAGCGCAAAAAAAATCCCGATGTTTAAATCGGGATTTTAATAAGTTAAGCTCCTAACTGAACCCGCTTGAAAGCAGTAACAGTTAGCCCTTTATCAACCCCGTTTAAAAACTGGGCAATGGTTTTAGACGAATCTTTTACAAACTCCTGGTTTAATAAGGTAGAGTCTTTGTAAAATTTATTCAGTTTGCCGGCAGCGATTTTTTCAATCATTTCTTCCGGTTTGCCTTCTGCACGGATCTGATCTTTGGCGATCTCCAATTCACGCTCAATGGTACGGGAATCAACACCGTCCTTATCAATAGCAACTGGATTCATAGCTGCTATTTGCATCGCAACATCTTTTCCGGCTTCATCCGCATTAGCAGCATCCGCACTTAAAGCAACCAACACACCTAACCTATAATTACCATGGATATAGGCAATCACCTTTTCGCCCGTAACGGTTTCATATTTAGAAACACTAATCTTTTCACCAATTTTTCCAGTTTGATCAAGGATGTGATCTGAAACTTTTACCCCGTTTAATTCATAACCGGTTAACTCTTCCAACGAAGATGGATTTTTTTGAACTGCAAGATCCGCGATACTGTTGGCGAAAGAAATAAAATCGGCATTCTTGGCCACAAAATCAGTTTCGCAATTTACTTCAACAATAAAGCCTTGCTTGCTATCGGAGGAAGTTTTCGCAATGACAACCCCTTCGTTTGAATCACGATCTGAACGACTTGCAGCTACTTTAGCACCCTTTTTACGAAGATAATCGGTAGCTGCTTCGAAATCGCCGTTTGCTTCAGTCAGCGCTTTTTTGCAATCCATCATCCCGGCACCGGTTTGCTGACGCAATTTATTTACATCTGTTGCAGTAATTTGTACTGTAGACATTTTTTTATTTTTTAAATTGTTTTTATAAAAATTGTGGGTTGCAGGTTGTCGGTTGCAAGTGTTACCTGCAACCGACAACCTGCAACCCACAACGTGTTTACTCTTTTGACTTCGCAGAGTTTTCTGGAACTTCCGAAGAGGCTGTTACTTCTTCAGTAGAATTTGCTTCTTCAGTATCCGCTTGTTCGGGCACATTCGCTTCTTCAGCAGGTAAGCCTTTTAAGGCACTTACCTCTGCTTTAGGGGCTGGTGAAGTTTCCGTTGCAGGGGCAGAAGTTTCGGAAGTTGACTTACGTGTCCGTCTGGCGGGGGCTTCCTCACCTTCGTTATCTATTTTGGCTTTTGCGGCCGCTGCTTCTTTATCGCTTTCCTCATCTTTTTCACGCTTGCGCTCATCCAGCCCTTCGTGAATAGCTTTCATTACAATGTCCATAACTAACGTAATGGATTTTGTGGCGTCATCATTTGCCGGTATAGGGAAATCAATGTTTGATGGATCAGAATTAGTATCTACCATCGCGAAAGTCGGGATGTTTAATTTCATTGCCTCCGCAACTGAAATATGCTCTTTTTTCACGTCGATGATGAATAAAGCTGCAGGTAACCGATTTAAATCAGCAATACCTCCTAAAAGAGATTCTAATTTTATACGCTCACGCTGGATCATCAATTTTTCTTTTTTTGATAAAACATCATACGTTCCGTCTTTGGTCATCTTATCGATGTTCGACATCTTTTTAATCGACTTACGAACGGTTTGAAAGTTAGTCAACATCCCGCCTAACCAACGCTCGGTTACGTAAGGCATGTTCACCAAGCGTGCCTGTTCGGCAACGATGTCTTTAGCTTGTTTTTTGGTAGAAACAAACAAAACTTTACGGCCGGATTTTACGATCTGTTTGATCGCACCAGCGGCTTCTTCTAGTTTGGTTAATGTTTTATTTAAATCTATGATATGGATGCCGTTGCGTTCCATAAAGATGTAGGGAGCCATTTTTGGATCCCACTTGCGGGTAAGGTGACCAAAATGTACACCTGCGTCCAATAAATCCTGATATGTTGTTCTTGCCATTGTAGTATCCTCCTGAGATTATCGTTTACTGAATTGAAATTTCTTACGGGCTTTCTTACGGCCTGGTTTTTTACGCTCAACCATACGGTTATCACGTGTCATCAGTCCTTTAGCGCTTAAAGAAGACTTCGTCTCCGGATCAAGTTCTACAATTGCTTTCGCGATAGCTAAACGAACAGCACCTGCCTGCCCGTTAACGCCACCACCCGCAACGTTTACGTTTACATCAAATTTTCCGCCAGAGCCGGAAACTTCTAATGATTGTGTAACCACATATTGCAATGGCAATGTTGGAAAATACTCTTTGTAATCTTTACCGTTTACGGTAATATTTCCGCTTCCCTCAGTCAAATAGATGCGGGCAACTGCGGTTTTTCTTCTTCCTGAAGTGTTTGTAGTCGACATTTAATTTCTCTTTTAGTTAGGGTTTAATGGTTTTTGGTGATTGAGCTGCATGCGGATGTTCTGTACCCGCATAAACAAATAGGTTTTTGTACAAAGCCTTGCCCAATCGGTTTTTAGGTAACATACCACGTACAGCTTTTTCAACTACGCGGGTAGGATGTTTGGCCATTAACTCCTTCGGAGAAATAAATTTCTGACCGCCCGGATAACCCGTGTAAGAGACATATTGTTTGTCTTCGAACTTGTTCCCGGTCAGTTTAATTTTGTCTGCGTTGATAATGATCACATTATCTCCGCAATCTACGTGTGGGGTGAACGATGGCTTGTGTTTTCCTCTAATCATCATGGCGATCTTAGAAGACAAGCGCCCCAAAATCTCGCCTTGAGCATCAACAACTACCCATTCTTTATTAACGGTTGCTTTGTTGGCAGAGACAGTTTTGTAACTTAACGTATTCACTTGCTTGAATTTAAATTATTTAACAATTTCTATTAACCCTAAAATTAGGGACTGCAAAGATAGCCGAAATACTTTATTGATCAAGTGGTTGCAATAGAATTTGTCAATTAAGGTTTACTGCTTCTCATTGGTGTTGTTTAAATAAAGTTGGGGGTCTTACGTTTTTTAAGAAGTAAGGCCTGTTCGTCTTTCGTTAAGTTGGTCTCGTTTTACGCTTAAGATTCTGGTATAAAGCCGTTAGATTTGCGCTTCTATCAGGTTTATTTTTAATGGACCTACTGCTATTAAATTTATTATAAACAATTTTTGATGGCCTTTTTCGCTTTTAGCTTTACAAAATCACATGTAAAATTTAATTGATGTATTGAAAATTGTTCCGTGCCCAAAAATTAAATCGCTGGAAGTGCAAGACCCATTCTGCTGAATACTTAAATAAATAAGTATTCAGCAGAATGCTGTTTTCTTAATTTATTGTAATTTAGAAACCAATATATATGCTGTAATATCATGAACATAACCAGACGGGTTGCCATCAGGAATCTTTTAATTGTAACAGCGGGGGCTGCTATCCTGCCCTCCTGTTTTCAAGATGGAGCTTCTGTTAAACTTAAAAATATAAAGATCAATCGGGATCAGGAAGATTCCGTTGCGTCTTTAACCGATGCCATCATCCCAAAAACAGACACTCCGGGAGCTGTTGACATAGCCGCCCATCTTTTTGTTCTTAAAATGGTTGACGATTGTTATACCAAAGAAGAGCAGGTAACTTTTGTAAAAGGCTTAGAGGAATTTAACAAACTAACAAAGCTTAAATACGAAAGTAACTTTGCTGAGCTAAATCCTGTGCAAAAGAAAGAGTTATTAACCTCATTGGAAAAAGATGAAAAACTTCCTGAAGAGATCAGATCTTTTTATTTTTCGGTTAAAGACCTAACCATATTAGGTTTTACTACCTCCCAATATTATCTTACAGAAGTGAAAAAATACAATATTATTCCAGGCAAATACCAAGGTTCTGTTCCGGTTACAAACCCAATATCTGAAAAATTATGAGCGATTCAACGAAAAACAGGACCTTTGACGCAATTGTGATCGGCTCGGGAATGAGTGGCGGCTGGGCTGCAAAAGAATTTTGTGAAAAAGGCTTTAAGACTTTGGTTTTGGAGCGTGGCCGCGACGTAAAACACCCCATTGATTATCCGACAACTTACAAAACCCCGTGGGAGTTTGAGCACCGAAACCAGCTTACAGCTTCACTTAAAGCAGAAAATCCCATTATAAGCAAATGTTATGCTTTCCGTGAAGATGCGCAGCATTTTTTTGTTAAAGATAAAGAGCATCCATATGTTCAAACTAAGCCGTTTGATTGGATTCGTGGCTACCAAGTTGGTGGCAAATCATTAATGTGGGCCAGGCAAACCCAGCGTTGGAGCGAATACGATTTTGAAGGCCCGGCACGTGACGGCTTTGCGGTTGACTGGCCAATACGGTATAAAGATATTGATCCATGGTATAGCTATGTTGAGAAGTTTGCCGGGATCTCAGGAAATAAGGATGGTTTAGCCATACTGCCTGATGGAGAATTTCTACCTCCTATAGAACTTAATAAAGTGGAGAACCATTTTAAAGATTTTGTGTCAAAAAATTATAAAGACCGCCATGTCATATATGGCAGGTGTGCGCATTTAACGGAGCCGAAAGCCATACATACAGAACAGGGCAGAGGACAATGCTTGAATCGCAATCTTTGTCAGCGGGGTTGCCCCTATGGTGGATATTTCAGTAGCAATTCTTCTACTTTGCCTTGGGCGGCAAAAACTGGAAATTTAACTTTAAGGCCTCATTCAGTAGTTCATTCAGTTATTTATGATGATAAAAAAGGAAAAGCAACAGGTGTAAAAGTGATAGATACCAACACCAAAGAAGAGATTGATTATTTTGCTGATGTGATCTTTGTAAATGCTGGTGCGATAAATACCAATCTGATCCTCTTGAACTCCAAATCAAATCGTTTTGAAAATGGTTTAGCAAATGAAAACGGTCTGATGGGAAAATATGTAGCTTTTCATAATTACCGTGTTAGAATATCTGCCATTTCAGAAGATTTTAAAGGCTTCACCACGAAGGGTGACCGGCCAAATAGTGCCTACATTCCACGGTTCAGAAATGTTGAGAAACAGGAAACCAACTTTTTAAGAGGATATGCTTCCGGATTTTACGCAGGAAGGTCAGGTAAGGGTGCCCAGGGTTTTGGTACGGATTTAAAAAATCAGTTATTTTCTAATGAATTAGGACCTTGGTATGTTGGATCATACATGATGGGTGAAACCATTCCTAAAGAAAGCAATTATGTAAGGCTGGATGAAAGTAAAAAAGATGACTGGGGAATGCCGCTTTTAAATATTTCTGTGGATTACGATGATAATGATGAAAAAATGATCCTGGATTTTGTAGAGCAAATGACGGAGATGTATACCAAAGTGGGTTTTAAAAACATTCAAAGCAACGATAGCAAACAAGCGCCGGGTTTAGATATACATGAAATGGGAGGGGTGCGAATGGGAAATGATCCTAAAACCTCTTTATTAAATAAGTGGAACCAACTCCACTCATGTAAGAACGTTTTTGTTACTGATGGTGCATGTATGACTTCTACATCAACCCAAAACCCATCGCTAACTTACATGGCTCTAACAGCCAGGGCTGTTGATTTTGCAGTAAAGGAGATGAAAAAGGGCGGGTTGGTTTAGGAATGATAACAAGACTTACGAAGTTTCTAAACTTCGTAAGTCTTGTTATCACCTTTTATTTTAGAAACTGTTGTGGTTTTGATTTCTGTTAACTTCGTTTTGCATCACAGGTTCTTGCTGATTAAAGAACTCTAAAAGATCTGAGTTTAAATTTTCCTTTTCAGTAATAAATAAGCCATGTGGCGCACCTTCATAAACAATATATTTGGCATGAGCAATCATAGAAGCGGACTGTTCACTTGTCGGCTGAATAGGCACGATTTTATCACTATCACCATGAATTATTAAGGTTGGCACTGTAAAAGCTTTCATATCCTGACGAAAATCCGTTTCTGAAAATGCAACCATGCACTGCAATGTTGCGGGTTGTGTACTGTTTAAAGTCAACATATTAGCCCAGTTAAGTAACGGCTGACTAACAGGGTTGTTTAAAAGACCAACTCCGAAAAAATTTTTCCCAAAATCTTCCAAAAATGCCGGTCTGTCATCTTTTATATTTTCAGCCATTTGTTCAAATATTTCTGCGGGTACCCCATCCGGATTGTCGTCAGTTTTAAGCAAATATGGTGTTACCGCGCTAATTAAAACAGCTTTACTAATCCGTTCACTTCCATATCGACCAAGATATCTAGCTACCTCTCCTCCACCCATAGAGAATCCAACTAAGATGACGTTCTCTAAATTTAACTGATCTATAACGGCCTTCAAATCCGCCGCAAGCGAATCATAATCATAACCATTAAGAGGTTTGTCAGATTTACCAAAACCACGACGGTCATAGGCGATGCACCGGAAGCCCCTTGATGCAATTTCATTAATTTGGTATTCCCACATTTCATGACTGGAAGGCCACCCATGAATAAATATTACCGGTTGACCGGTTCCTGTTTCTTCATAAAACAAATTTATTGTTTCATCGGAACTGCTTTGCTTTGATTGAATAAAATTCATAAGTAATAGAAATTAAAATTTACTGTTGAATTTTAACAGTCTATTTTGGCTATTGTTTTTGCCTTCAGCGGTAGTTCTATTAATAAATTTAAAAAATAGATGTCCTTAACATATTCTCAATGTAAGGAACTTACAGTACACAAATGAATGAGATTTTCCGGCTTCAAATGCGTAATTTCCATAAATCATAAAGTAAGCTATGGACTTCAGTATTCTTTACCTTATTGCCGGGTTTTTGGTTCCGTTAATCCCTGCCTATATTTTATACAAAACACTTCCGGCCGAAACTTCAGTAAGCGGCCCTTTTGAGGGATTAAAAGTTAATCTTTCGGGTGCTTTCGGAGGATATTTTTTGCTGGTATTGATTGCTTTCGCTTTTAGTTATAAGTTGCTCAACGATAGTAATGCCAGACGTATTGAGAAGTTAAACAATCAAAATACAGCATTGATATTTGAAAATACAAATTTTAAAAACCAATATGAATATTGGACTATTGAAGGTCAGGTAACCGGGAATTCGCCTGAAAGAACTAAACTTTTTGTAGATTGTAGAAGTACTCACTTTGCTTCAACAGGCGATTTTTCAAGTAATATTTACTTGCGTAACGAAAATAATTATAGCATTGTTCCAACAGCTTTATGTTTTTTTAATACCGAAGACGGCTATAAAGTAATTAATCTGAATAAAAAAACGTCCAAAGACTTCGATAAGTTTGGGATTGTTATTGATATAAGTAATAAATTAATAAGAATCGGCAAACCAATTGTATTGAGAAAAGCAATTATGTTTAAGGATGGTAAACCATAAAATAACCTGTTATTATTCAGTTTATCATTTAAACGTAAATTCCTGATTTACATTAATTGTTTATTTTAAATATTACATATTTGTGGGAGTAAAAATACTGAGGTAAAAAGGTATTTAACCTAGTAAAACTAGAAATGTATTTTTACGTATATACCTAACTAAATACTAATAATACCATCTTGATTATCATACTTTTTTTTTTCGCCCACTGGTTTCTATCCTTATTTTTTCAAACATTTTTTTTACATAGATACGCATCACATAAAATGTTTACTTTCAGCAAAGGCTGGGAAAAAGTTTTTTATGTGCTAACCTACGTGTTCCAGGGATCTTCATTTTTAAATCCCCGAGCATATGCAATACTTCATCGCATGCATCATGCTTATAGTGATACAGACAAAGATCCGCACTCGCCACATTTCTTTAAAGATATCTTTAGGATGACCTTTCATACTAAGAATATTTTTCGCGATGTTTTAAAATATAGGCACCTTCCTGAGAAAAGATTTACAGGAAATTATCCGGAGTGGAGGTTTTTGGATTTCTTTGGCAATACTGCCGTTTCCAGAATAGGATTTGGTCTTCTTTATACTGCGTTTTATATTTACTTCGCTACACAATGGTGGATGTTTCTGTTATTGCCAATCCATTGGTTAATGGGTCCAATCCATGGAGCCATCGTAAACTGGTGCGGTCATAAATATGGATATTCGAATTTTGACAATAAAGATCATTCTAAAAATACAACTCCCATAGATTTTTTTATGCTTGGGGAATTATTCCAAAACAACCATCACAAATATCCAAACAGCCCGAACTTCGCTAAAAAATGGTTTGAGTTTGACCCTGTTTTTCCGTTTATGAAATTCCTGCATTTTGTTGGTATAATTAAATTGAGGAAATTTGCCGGATAAATTATTTACAATAATTTCCAATTAATATTAAAATTATTAATGCATTTGTCGATTTTTATTAGATATTTGCGAATATATTTTTAATATTTATAATAAAATGAACCTTTCCATAACTTCAATCAGCACGAATAATCTGGTCCCCATGATCCAGGTTGGCGGGCTATATGGAAATTTCTGTTCTTTAAAGATTACTTTAAAGCTCCGACGATCCAGTATGCCAAAGGCTTAATCCTGGCATCTTTTTACATTACTCCGGATACTCTCTTCCGGCATCTCACTAAACATATTATTTATTTAACGAAAGACCAAAAACGTAGTCTTTTTTCCGATTTAAACCCGGATTTTTTTTCTTTAAACTCATGAAAGAAAACGAATTTGTTGTAATTACAGCAACAGAAGTACATCTGCAACACGCAAATACAATTTGTAATGAAATGGCAGAATCTGCGAAAGCAAGAGGAACCGGCATTGCCCGCAGAACATCAGAGTATGTGGCTCAGAAAATGCTAGATGGTAAAGCCGTTATTGCTTTGCACAAGGACGGAAGATGGGCTGGTTTCTGTTATATAGAAACGTGGAGCCACGGAAAGTTTGTTGCTAATTCTGGGTTAATTGTCAGTCCTGAATTTAGAAATTGCGGTTTAGCAAAAGCGATTAAATATAAAATTTTTGAATTGTCACGTCAAAATTTTCCGAACTCTAAAGTTTTCGGCTTAACAACTGGCTTGGCTGTCATGAAAATTAACTCGGAATTAGGGTACGAGCCGGTAACCTATTCTGAGTTAACTCCTGATGAGGAATTTTGGAAAGGCTGTAAGAGCTGTGTCAATTATGATATTTTGATTGGGAAAGATCGTAAAAACTGTCTTTGCACCGCTATGCTTTGGGATCCGGTAGAAAAATCAAAAGAAATTAACGAGAAAATGAAAAAGCTCTCACACAAATCTTCCTTATTGGATCGTATTGAAGATAAGTTAAAAAAATCTGCGAAGTCAATTCTTCCATTCTTTGCGGTAAATTCAAAAATTTTGCAGGATTAGTATGAAAGAAAAAATAGTTTTAGCATTTAGCGGTGGTTTGGATACTTCCTTTTGCTGCGTTTATCTTTCTCACGAACGAGGTTTTGAAGTCCATTCTGTAATGGTTAACACTGGTGGTTTTTCTGAAAAAGAACTTAAAGAAGCAGAAAATCGTGCTTATTCTTTGGGTGTTACTTCGCACATTGTTATTGATGAAACCGAAAATTTTTATCAAAGCTGCCTCAAATACCTTGTCTTCGGGAATGTTCTTAAAAATTCCACATATCCTTTATCTGTAAGTGCCGAGCGTGTTAGCCAGGCTACCGCAATTGCCAATTATGCACAAAGCGTTGGAGCCAGATACGTTGCCCATGGAAGTACAGGAGCGGGAAATGACCAGGTACGATTTGACATGATTTTTAATATACTGATACCGGAAGTTAAGATCATCACACCTATCCGCGATCTAAAATTAAGCCGTGAAGAAGAAATTAGTTATTTGAAAAAACACGGGGTTAATTACGATGGCGAAAAAGCTGAATATTCAATAAATAAAGGTCTTTGGGGAACATCTGTTGGTGGAAAAGAAACCCTTACATCCAATCAAAATTTACCGGAAGAAGCCTGGCCAACGCAAGTGACAAATGTGGAGACTCGTAGTTTAGAAATTGAATTTTTAAAGGGTGAAATAGTTGGATTAGATCGTGAAAAGCTATCGCCGGTGCAAGCAATTCAGAAATTGCAGTCCATTGCACAACCTTATGGGATTGGTCGGGATACACATGTAGGTGATACCATTATTGGAATAAAAGGTCGTGTGGGTTTTGAAGCCGCCGCACCGCTGATCATTATAAAAGCCCACCACACTTTAGAGAAACATACACTTACAAAATGGCAGCTAAGCTGCAAAGATCAGTTATCTTCATTTTATGGGAACTGGTTGCATGAAGGGCAATTCCATGATCCGGTTATGCGGGATATCGAAGCCTTTTTCCAAAATTCACAAAAAACAGTTTCGGGAAAAGTATTTGTTGAACTTCATCCGTATCGGTTTCAAATTATTGGTATAGAATCAAAGCATGATCTCATGTCGAACGAATTTGGTAGTTACGGGGAGATAAATAATGCCTGGAGCGGCGATGATGTAAAAGGTTTTTCTAAAATATTTGGCAACCAGATGATGATCTGGAATAAAATAAACAAAGGGGCTGAAAACGAAAATTAATTTAATTGGGCAATGAAATACAGATTTGACTTAAATAAGCCCAATGGTAGTGGAAAATTTCAGGTTTTTAAGCTGGGCCTAAAAAGTATACCGGGGCTGAACAAGCAAATATCACGGAAACTCAATTGCCAAATTTTAAAAAATTTTAGCTATCGTTTTACAACTCTTACTTCATATAATAATGGATAAAAGGCTTATTAAAGCGGGGATTATTGGCGGTGCCGGGTATACTGGCGGGGAGTTAATCCGGATCTTAATTAATCATCAGCAAGTAGAAATTGCTTTTGTACATAGCGGCAGCAATGCCAATAATTATGTTTCGGATGTTCACACCGATTTATTGGGAGATACTGATCTTAAATTCTGTAATAATGAAGTTTTAAAAAAACTTTCGTCCGGAGAGGGTCTGGCCGAAATTGATGTCTTGTTTTTATGTGTTGGGCATGGCGATGCACAGAAGTTTTTAGAAGAAAATTTAATTGATGAACGGATTAAAATTATTGACTTAAGTCAGGACTTTAGGTTAATTCAAAATTCAAAATTTAAAATTCAAAAGGAAGGTACAAAGGCAAACAGCCAACTGCCTGTGGCCAAGTTTATTTACGGATTGCCAGAGCTAAACCTCGAAGAGATTAAATCTGCTCAAAATATTGCTAACCCTGGTTGCTTTGCCACTTGTATTCAGTTAGGCTTATTGCCTCTTGCCTCAAAAGGATTGTTGAATGGCGAAATTCATATCAACGCCACCACGGGCTCTACCGGTGCCGGGCAAAGCTTGTCAGCCACGTCGCACTTTAGCTGGCGAAATAATAACTTATCGGTTTACAAAGCATTTGAACATCAACATTTGAATGAGATTGGAGAATCTATCAAACAACTTCAACCAAACTTTGCCGGCCAGATAAACCTAATTCCGCAAAGGGGCAATTTTACCCGTGGTATTTTGTCTGCGATTTATTTGGACTGTAATTTATCCCTCTCAGAAGCCGAGAGCTTATTTATTAATTATTATCGGGAATATCCATTCACACACATCAGCAAAAATAACATCAACCTTAAACAGGTTGTCAATACCAATAAGTGCCTTATTCATTTAGAAAAGGAGGGAAGTAAATTATTGATCGTAAGCATCATTGATAACCTGCTAAAAGGTGCCAGCGGACAAGCGATTCAAAATATGAATTTAATGTTTGGGTTTGAAGAAACAGCAGGCCTGAAATTGAAGGGAATAGGGTTTTAATAGTTTTACGTTATAAGTTTATGCATATGCAAAATTTTAAAGACCTAAAGGCTTGGGATAAAGCGCATCAATTAATCTTGCAAATTTATAGGGAGCGTAAGACCATTTTTAAAGATAAAGTATATAGTTTGACAAATCAATTAGGAAGAGCAGCTTCGTCCGTTCCGGCTAATATTGCAGAATGGTGCGGTAAAAATTCGCAAAAAGATCTTGAGAACCTCTTAAATATTGCTTTCGGTTCAGGTAGTGAAGCTGGATATTTTTTATTATTAGCAAAAGATTACGAATGCCACCCATCTAATCAAAATGTAATTCTTTACGATAAGGTTGACGAGGTTGAACGGATGCTTACAGCACTGATTTATAAAGTCAGAATTAATAAAATTCAGTTATTAATGCGCTTTATATAAAACGTAAAACTTATAACTCCAAAATGAACTTATTTAATGTTTATCCCATAAATAGCGTAGAAATTATTAAAGCTTCCGGCAGTTCTGTTTGGGATACAAACGGCACAGAATATTTGGATATGTACGGCGGTCATGCCGTAATTTCAATTGGCCATACACATCCCCATTATGTAAAACGCATTACAGCGCAGTTAAGTCAAATTGGGTTTTATTCCAATTCAGTTGAGATTCCCTTACAGCAACAACTGGCAAATAAGCTTGGTGAGATATCAGGGAAAAGTAATTACCAGTTATTTTTATGTAATTCAGGTGCAGAAGCGAATGAAAACGCGTTGAAACTGGCATCATTTTACAACAATCGAAAGAAGATCATTGCATTTAAGGGTGCCTTTCATGGCCGTACTTCCTTAGCCGTTGCTGCAACAGATAATCCGAAAATTATCGCCCCGGTAAACGAAACCAAAAATGTTATTTTTCTCCCATTTAATGATGAGGAAGCCTTGTTTCAGGTTTTTGCCGATCAGGGAAACGAAATCTCATCGGTTATTGTTGAGGGAATTCAAGGAGTTGGAGGCATACATGTGGCATCGAAAGAATTTTTAAGAAAAATTCGCTCGCTTTGTGATACATTCAATGCTGTTTACATTGCTGATAGTGTTCAATGCGGTTATGGCCGGAGCGGTAAATTTTATTCGCATGATTATGCAGGTGTTGATGCGGATATTTATACCATGGCTAAGGGAATGGGAAACGGTTTCCCGATAGGTGCTATATCAATCACACCAAAAATAAAACCCTGGCACGGCATGCTGGGAACTACTTTTGGCGGAAACCACCTGGCTTGTGCCGCGGCATTAGCTGTTCTGGAAGTTATCGATAACGAAAACCTTTTGCTGAACGCTGAAAAAACCGGTGGTTATTTAATGGAAGAGCTTAAAAAATTTAAGCAGGTGAAAGCAGTACGTGGTTTAGGATTGATGATTGGTATTGAACTTCCTGAAGAATTATCTCATGTAAAGAAAGACCTGCTTTTTAAACATCATATTTTTACCGGCGAAGCAAAACCCAATATTATCCGCTTACTTCCAGCTCTAAATCTTACCCAAGAAAAAGCAGATAGTTTTCTTGATTCATTTTCTAAAACTGTATTACAATGAAGCGATTTTTTTCGGTAAACGATGTGCAAAATCTTCGGGACCTGGTCAACGAGGTGGTTTTAATTAAGCAATCACCATTTAAATATCAGGATTTAGGTAAAAATAAAACACTTGGGCTTGTTTTTTTAAACCCCAGTTTACGCACCCGGTTAAGTACGCAGAAAGCCGCCACAAATTTAGGCATGGATGTGATGGTGATGAATCTGGACAAGGACGGCTGGGCATTGGAAACCCGGGACGGTGTGGTAATGAATGGCTCTAACGCAGAACATATTCGTGAAGCCGCAGCTGTATTGGGTAATTATTGTGATATTCTGGGATTTCGCTCTTTTGCAAAACTTCAAAACCAGGACGAGGATTACAGCGAAGATTTGTTCAACAAGTTTGTTAAGTTTTGCAATATTCCGGTTGTTAGCCTGGAAAGCGCAACCAGGCACCCGTTGCAAAGTTTGGCTGACCTGGTTACCATATTAGAACTTGCTGATAATTCAACTTATTTTTCAGGGGAAGCGCATGTAAAAGCCCGTCCTAAAGTTGTTCTCACTTGGGCGCCTCATATCAAACCATTGCCACAGGCAGTTGCAAACTCTTTTTCAGAGTGGATGATTCAAGCTCAATCAGAAAGTTTACTTGATTTTGTGATCACCCATCCCGAAGGCTATGATCTTGCCGAAGACTTTACCAGGGGAGCTGCGATCACCCATCATCAGGATGAGGCTTTAGCCGATGCAGATTTTATATATGTTAAAAATTGGTCGGGCTACCGCGACTATGGAAAACTGTTAAATAACCCCGAAGGCTGGATGTTGGATTCTAAAATGTTGAAACAGACCAACTCAGCCAAGGTGATGCACTGTTTGCCCGTACGCAGGGACCTGGAACTTTCTTCAGAGATTTTAGACGGGCCAGATGCACTGGTTATACAGCAAGCAGGTAACCGGGTTTGGGCAGCACAAGCAATATTGAAAAGAATGCTGGAAAATTTATAAGATGGAAAAGCTTACAGTTGTAAAGATTGGTGGAAATGTGATTGATAATCCCGTCGATTTTGAAGTTTTTTTAACAGATTTCTCAGCAATTGATGGTTGTAAAATTCTGGTTCATGGCGGCGGAAAGATAGCAAGTGATCTGCTGGCAGAATTGGGAATTGAATCCAAGCTGGTTCAGGGCCGCAGAATTACAGATGTTAAAAGTCTAAAAATTGTGACCATGGTTTATGCCGGATTGATTAATAAAAGCATCGTAGCCAAGTTGCAAAGTTATAATTGCAACGCGATAGGTTTATCCGGTGCTGATGGAAACCTGATCCGGGCCTTAAAACGACCAATCCATATAGATCCATTATCAGGAGGGGAATTGGATTATGGCTTTGTTGGAGATCTATATGAAGGCTCCGTAAACTCCAAAGCATTATTTGAGCTTTTAAATTCAGGATTTATACCTGTTTTTTCAGCCATTACGCATGACGGGAACGGACAATTATTAAATACCAATGCAGATACGGTTTCTTCAGTTATCTCAACGTCAATGGTTAATTACTTTGATACTTCATTGATTTATTGTTTAGAGAAACCGGGCGTATTAAGCGATTTTGAAGATGAAAGTTCCGTAATCAGGCAAATCAATATGGGGAAATACCAAGAGCTTACACAAAGCGGTCAGATCCGTAACGGAATGATTCCAAAATTGGTTAATGCTTTTGATGCTTTAAATAAAGGTTTGAAAGAAGTTTACATTGGCAAAGCAGATGCTTTGCCCTTATTAAAGGAACAAAATTTTGGAACTCGTTTAATATTAGAATGATGGAAAAAACAAAGAAAACAGCCGTACTCGGAAGCGGAAATATCGGTATGTCTTTAGCTAAAGGGTTAGTTAAATCAGATTATTGCAGGCCTGAAGATATTACCCTTACCCGCCGAAATTTGCAACATTTGGCTGAACAAACGCAACGGGGTTATCAGGTTAGCGACAAAAACTATCCGGCCGTGTTTAATTCATCGGTTATTATAATCGCAGTACTTCCTCAGCAACTTGATCAGGTGCTGGAAGAGATAGCCGGAGCTATTGATCCGGAGAAGCATCTGGTAATTTCTATTGTTTCGGGGGTTAGTTGCGCAAACATACGTGCCAAATTAGGAAATAACGTTCAGGTGGTGCGGGTGATGCCAAATACGGCTATAGCAATTTGCCAGTCTATGACCTGCATAGCTACCGATAACGCCAGCAGCGAGAATATGGAAGAGGTTACCAGAATGTTTGAAACCGTAGGATCCGTCATTACTATTAATGAAGATTTGATGACATCCGCCACAGCGTTATGCGCCTGCGGGGTTGCTTTCTTTCTAAGGGCGATCCGTGCCGCATCTCAGGGTGGTATTGAAATTGGTTTTCATGCTGATGAAGCTTTGCGAATGGCGGTACAAACCGCCAAAGGTGCAGCAGATCTTTTACTTCATAATAAAAGTCACCCGGAACATGAGATTGATAAAGTTACATCCCCGAAAGGATGTACCATTGCCGGTTTAAACGAAATGGAACATCAGGGTTTTAGTTCCTCTTTAATTAAAGGAATAAAGCTTTCTGCTTTAAAAGCAGGTGGATTGTACACGAAAGAATAATATAATTTGGATTACGATTATAGATTGATGCACGAAAAATTAGTAAATGAAAGCCTGGAGCTTCTTCAGAAACTGATCAGGACCCCTTCTTTCAGTAAAGAAGAAAATCATACTGCATTGGCGATTGAACTTTATTTGCAGCAGAAAGGGATCAAAACTAATCGCAAACTAAATAATATATGGGCCTATAATAAATTTTATGACCCTGGTAAGCCAACAATCCTTCTAAATTCCCACCATGATACGGTTAAGCCCAATCCGGGATACATCAGAAACCCTTTTGCCGCAGACATAGAAGAAGGAAAGCTTTACGGATTAGGAAGCAATGATGCCGGCGGGTGTTTGGTATCGCTTATTGGTACTTTTTTTCATTTTTATAATCAGGGGAATTTAAAGTATAATATTTGTCTTGCAGCAACCGCTGAAGAGGAGATTTCTGGCCATAACGGGCTTGAGTTGATCATTCCGGAACTTGGGCTTTTGGAATTTGCAATTGTTGGAGAGCCTACGGAAATGCATTTGGCTGTTGCCGAAAGGGGCTTGATGGTTTTAGATTGTATTGCAACCGGAAAAGCTGGGCATGCTGCCCGCGAAGAAGGCGAGAATGCCATTTACAAAGTTTTAAAAGATATTGAGTGGTTTAGAAGCTATGTCTTTTCTAAGAAATCTGATGTATTTGGAGACATCAAAATGAGCGTTACTGTAATTGAAGCAGGTTCTCAGCACAATGTAGTTCCGGCCGTTTGCAAATTTACGGTTGATGTACGGGTTACAGACTCGTACCGGAACGAAGAAGTATTAAACATTATTCGAGATCATGTGTCCTGCCAGGTTACTCCCAGATCTGTGCGTTTAAAACCATCTTCCATTGATATTAATCATCCAGTTGTACAGGCCGGAATCTCTTTGGGAAGAAAAACGTATGGCTCGCCAACTACCAGCGACCAGGCCTTGCTGGATATCCCATCTTTAAAAATGGGCCCCGGTAATTCTGCAAGATCGCACATGGCTGATGAATACATTTATTTAGATGAAATTAAACAAGGTGTTGGTTTGTATATCCAGATGCTGGAAAAGATTATAGTTTAAACAAAAGTACCTTGGCTTTAAACAATAAGTTCGATTTAGGTTTGGGCGTTTTAACACGTTGTACGCTGTATCTTTTTGGCCGTAAAAAGCCAAAAAAGATGTCGCTCCTACCGTTAACGCACCGTAATAAATTGATAATTTCTTCTTAGGTAAACGGTAAAAATGGAATCTCAATTAAATATTACTTTAGAAAACAACCGGGTTTTGTTACGCCCTTTAGCCTTATCAGACGAAACTGAATTGCAATGTATTGCCAATGACAGGCAGTTATGGATCTACGGTATTTCTGATTTGAGCCAGCCAGGTGAACTGAAACACTATATCAAAAATGCAATCGGGGATAGAGATAATGGAAATTCAGCCATTTGGATTATTTTTGATAAGCAGGTTAATAAAATTGCCGGTTGCACCCGGCTTGCCGAAATTTCATGGAACGATGAACGCGGACAGATTGGCTGGACCTGGATAGGGAAGGAATTTCAAGGCACCGGTTTAAATAAAGCCATGAAATACCTTATCTTAAAATATGGTTTTGAGGTACTAAACCTAAATCGTATTGAATTGAAAGCTGATGAACGAAATCTGCAATCCCGCAAGGCGATGAAAAGCATTGGTGCAACAGAAGAAGGAACATTACGCCAGCACCTGAAATTGCATGATGGTTACCTGCGTAATACCGTTTTTTACAGTATTTTGAAATCAGAATGGGAAGAGGTTATTAAAAAATTTTTCTACTTGCGATTTTAGATTACAACTAGATAAAGAACAACTTAACTTGCAGACCAAACAGTTTGCAATTCGCAATGGTAAGTTCTTTTTAGAGTTATTTAATGAATTTAAACCCGATAAGAAGGCGATGATGGCAATATTCTGTAGAGAAGACACTAAACTATTATCTATTATTGTGGCATGTTTAAATATCGAAACTCAAAACTATAAATCCAATGAAGCTTTGGCAAAAAGGTAAAGAAACAGAAAGTTCCGTAGAAAAATTTACTGTTGGAGAAGACCGTAAACTTGATTTGCAGCTTGCAGCATCAGATGTTCTTGGTTCGTTGGCCCACACCCGGATGCTTGAAAGTATTGGCCTGCTAGATAAAGATGAGCTATTAAAAATTCAGATTGAACTTAAAAATATTTACAAGGAAGTAGAAGAAGGCAATTTTAAAATTGATGAAAATGTTGAAGATGTACATTCTCAGGTTGAATGGCTGTTAACCCAAAAAATAGGTGAGGCCGGGAAAAAGATCCACAGCGGGCGGTCCAGAAACGATCAGATTTTAGTAGATCTAAAATTATTCTTTCGTGGCCAGATCCGCCAAATAGTAGATCGTACTGAGATTTTATTTAATCAGTTAATTTCGCAAAGCGAAGAATATAAAGATAAATTATTACCAGGTTACACACATTTCCAAATTGCGATGCCCTCATCTTTCGGCTTATGGTTTGGTGCTTATGCCGAAAGCCTGGCTGACGATATGGAACTGATGCTTGCGGCATGGAAAATCTGCAATAAAAACCCGCTAGGCTCAGCGGCCGGTTATGGGTCTTCATTGCCGTTAAATCGCAATTTAACCACCGAGTTGCTGGGTTTTGATTCGCTAAATTATAATGTGATTTATGCGCAAATGGGACGTGGAAAAACAGAACGAGTAGTAGCTCAGGCAATGTCGGCTGTTGCGGCTACCCTGGCTAAACTGGCTACGGACGTTTGTATATTTAACAATCAAAACTTTGCTTTTGTCAGTTTTCCGGATGAACTTACTACCGGATCGAGCATCATGCCGCACAAAAAAAATCCCGATGTCTTCGAATTAATTCGTTCCCGTTGTAACAAGATTCAGGCATTACCAAACGAAATATCCATGATGATTACCAATCTGCCTTCCGGTTACCATCGTGATTTGCAATTGTTAAAAGAAAACCTGTTTCCGGCATTTGAATCATTAAATGAATGCCTTATAATGTGTGCGTTTATGCTTAAAAACATCCGCATTAACGCAGAGATTTTGAAAGATGAGAAGTATGCTTATCTGTTTAGTGTAGATGCAGTAAACAAAGAAGTATTAAAAGGTGTTCCCTTTCGCGAAGCCTATAAAAACGTAGCCAGGTTAATAGAAGAGGATAACTTTATAAAACCAGCCACATTGGAACATACCCATGAAGGAAGCATTGGAAATTTATGTAATGCACAAATCACCTCAGAGTTTTATAAAACTCTGCAAAGTTTTACCTTTGCTAAAGTGGAAAACGCTATTAAAGCATTAATTGCCAAGTAAGTGTAATTGTATCAATAAAAAACTATTACATACCTGTATATAAATATTTAGTGTAAAATGAGCGTATCTAAATTGGCCCAAAAGTTAAAGGGATCTGAGATTATTAAAATAGGAGGCGAAATTAATGAGCTGAAAAAGAAAGGTGAAAAAATTGCCAACCTCACTATCGGCGACTTTGACCCGGCGATTTTTCCCATTCCAAACGGGTTAAAACATGCAATAATTGACGCCTATCATGCTAACCACACCAATTATCCTCCCGCAGAAGGAGTAACCGCGTTACGTGAAAATATTTCAGTTTTTATAAAAGAACGTTATCACCTGGATTATCCAATCAACCAAATTTTGGTTGCGGGGGGGTCAAGGCCTCTAATTTATGCTACCTATTTGGCGCTGGTGGATTCTGGCGATAAAGTGGTTTTTCCTACACCTTCCTGGAACAACAACCATTATTGTGATTTATCCGGTGGTATTGGAATTGGTGTTCCAACTTCTGCTGAAAATAAATTTATGCCAACAGCAGAGGATCTTCGTCCACATTTAAAAGGCGCTACTTTGCTCGCATTGTGTTCGCCCTTAAATCCTACCGGAACTATGTTTTCCAAAAGCAATCTGGAGCAGATATGCGATCTGGTATTAGAGGAAAATAAAAGTAGATCTGCAGACGAAAAGCCTCTTTACGTTTTATATGACCAAATCTATTCCCTGCTTACCTTTGGAGAAGAAGAGCATTTTGAGCCTGTAAACCTTCGGCCGGAAATAAAGGAGTATGTAATTTTTATAGACGGGATATCCAAATGTTTCGCTGCAACAGGTGTCAGGGTGGGTTGGGCATGCGGGCCACAAAATATAATGGACAAGATGCGGTCAATCCTCGGGCATGTTGGTGCATGGGCACCCAAAGCAGAGCAGATAGCTACTTCTAACTTTCTGAACCAAACCGCTGATTTGAATACCTATCTTAATTCATTTAAAAAACAGCTGCAAGAGAGTTTAACTGCGCTTTATAAAGGAGTGATGCAGTTAAAATCTGAAGGTTTTTTGGTTGATTCCATTGCCCCGATGGGAGCGATTTATTTAACCGTAAAGGTGGATTACACAGGTAAAACAACGCCCTACGGGAATCTTTTAAAGACCAGTGCGGATGTTAATTTTTACCTGATTAAAGAAGCCAAAATAGCGTTGGTTCCTTTCTCTGCTTTTGGTTCTGATGATAATATGAATTGGTTTAGAGCTTCTGTAGGCGGTTGTTCTTTGCAGGATATTGAAAACATGATCCCACGATTAAAAGCTGCTTTGGAGAAACTTAAATAAGCTTTTATTAAAATTTATCTACCTCACGAAACTAAAAATATGGGTTTAGGCACATTATATCTTATTCCTGTGCCATTGGCTGAAAATGCCACCGCCAAATCCTTTACACCGTATCTTACCGATACGATCAATCAGATAAGCGAATACATTGTTGAAAATAGTAAAACCGCCCGCCGTTTTTTAAAAGAAGCAGGTTTAAAAATTCCGCAAAGCGAACTGATCGTTCATGATTACGGGAAGTATAACCGGGATAATATTTCCGAATTTTTTGAAGGGCTGTTAAATGGAAATAATGTAGGTTTAATGAGCGAAGCAGGCTGTCCTGGTATTGCAGATCCGGGAGCAGAAATTGTAGCTTACGCACATCTAAAGGGAATTAACGTAATACCACTTGTTGGGCCAAGTTCAATTTTACTTGCGTTGATGGCATCCGGTTTTAATGGACAAAGTTTTACGTTTAACGGTTATCTGCCGATTGATAAAGTTCAGCGTTCACAAAAAATTAAAGAACTGGAAACCTTGTCTGAGAATAAAAAACAAACTCAAATATTTATCGAAACTCCATTTCGTAACAATCCAATGCTTGAAGAAATTTTACGTTCGTGTAAACCTCAAACCAAACTCTGCATTGCCTGTAATTTAACTGCTGAGGATGAAATGATTAAAACCAAATCAATTGCCAATTGGAATAAACAGGTTCCTGATCTGCACAAAAAGCCTGCAATATTCCTCTTGATGGGATAATTAAAACTTAATTCAGATCGTCCTGGATTTTTATAAATTCAATTGCTAATTGAATATCTTTTGATAAGAAATGATCATTTTCCTGAAAAGTAACTTGCTGTCTGAATGCGGCTACTAACCTTTCGAGTTGGGGCGAGGTTTTTAAAGGCCGCCTGAACTCCAGCCCCTGGCATGCGGTCAATAGCTCTATGGCCAGAATTTTTTCGAGGTTATCAACCACCCGCAAACATTTGGTAGCCCCGTTGGCACCCATACTCACATGATCTTCCTGGCCATTGCTGGATACAATAGAATCAATTGATGAAGGTGTACATAGTTGTTTGTTTTCACTTGCAATAGATGCCGCTGTATATTGAGGGATCATCAACCCAGAGTTTAGACCAGCATTTTTAACTAAAAAGTTAGGTAAACCCCGTTGACCGGAGATCAATTGAAACGTCCGCCTTTCAGAAATAGAGCCCAATTCTGCTAACGCAATGCACAATAAATCAAAGGCAATGGCCAATGGCTGCCCATGAAAATTACCCGCAGAAATTATTTCGTCTTCATCCGGAAATATATTGGGGTTGTCTGTAACTGAATTAACTTCAATATCAAAAACTTTTAAGGCATAGGCCAAAGCATCTTTACTTGCTCCATGCACTTGTGGCATACAACGGAAAGAATATGGATCCTGAACCTGCTTATTAACATCATGCATAAGTTCACTGCCGTACAAAATTTTACAAAGCTTGTCGGCTGTCTCAATCTGACCGGGATGCGGGCGAAGACGGTGGCTTAAAGGTATAAACGAATCTAAACGGCAATTGAAAACATCGGCAGATAAAGCGCCGATCATATCAGCCCATTTACTTAATTTTTTACTTCTTATCAGGATGTGAATTCCGTAGGCAGTCATAAATTGAGTGCCATTTATCAAAGCCAAGCCCTCTTTACTTTTTAGTTTTAATGGTTTAAGATCCGTTTGAGAATACCAATTGCCGGAAAAGGTAATTTTGTTGTTTATCCAAACCTCACCTTCGCCAATAATGGGAAGCGATAAGTGAGCGAGCGGGGCCAAATCGCCAGAAGCGCCAAGGGATCCTTGAGTGTAAACTACCGGGAGAATGTTGTTATTATACATATAAACAAGCCGCTCTACAAGTTGCAGACTTACCCCGGAATGTCCATAAGAAAGAGATTGGATTTTAAAAAGTATCATTAATTTAATGATCTCTTTTTTGACCATTTCTCCTGTTCCGCAGGCATGCGACAAAAGTAAATTATGTTGAAGAAGTATTAATTTATCATCAGGAACGATAACATCCTGGAGATATCCAAAACCGGTGTTAATGCCGTACACAGGTTTAGGATTTCCAACGGGTTTTTTATCTAAAAAATTTCTGCAATTTTTAATCGCTTTAATCGCTTTTGTACTTAACCCAAGTTGAAAATTTTCAGATACTATTTTTTCAGCCAGGTGTAGATGCAGGTATTCTGAACCAATTAAATATTTGTTCATTTATGACCGTTAAGTTCATATTTAAAAATGGATAAAGGGCGGAATATTAATTTTATTGTTTTACCTGTGTAGAATAGCTAAAAAACGTGTTCACTTCGATCTGCTCTGCAATTTTGTTAAATACCAATCTCGGAATAGATATTTTATGATCTGCCAGTAGGATATCAAACTTCGTTTTTAATTGTATTTCAGAGTCAATAACAGTTAAAACACCATTTAAAGTACGTTTTTTATTTACCCCATGTACATTTAATATGCCTGTTGCGGATATGTTTAAATTACCCGGATTGCTAAAATCTACTTTTTCATTGATCTTTCCTTTGAAAGTAGCATATGGAAATCTTTCACTTTCCATGTAATTCTCATTGAAATGTTCCTCCATCAGCTTATTGCGAAACATGAATTGCTTAATCGGTATACGTACGACTATTTCGTTATTATTTACATTCAGAAGCGAAATTGCTTTTTCATTTTTGGCTTCAATATCTTCAAGTGGAGCTTTGGAAAAGAAGGTAACAAGGGATTTTTTGGATTTATAAATATTGCTTTGATTGTAGACCGATATGATATTAAAAATTATTAAAGTACCAATCAGAATAAGGCTTTTCATTTTTTTACTCTTTTATCAAAACTGAAAGTGCGGGTGATATTGAAACCAAAATGGATATCGCCGTTGGCCCAGCTACCTTCCGTTTCTGTAATAAACTGCCGTTCCACCATCCCGAAAGAATTGGTAAAAAGAAGCTGGAAAACATGTCCACCGGTTTCTATATCGTAACTAAAAGATAGATTATTTGAGTAATCTTCATTGATCTGACCTGGAAACACATAATTATATTCGCCGTTTATGGAAGTACGTTTGGTAATTTTAACTCTGCCGCCAATTCCTGTTGCCAAAACGGATTTGGCATCGTTTAACTTGTCGGGGCGGTTGCGGTAAATTATGGTGGGAGAAAGCTGAAGAGAAAATAATTCACCAAATTTTTTGGCTACAAGCAACTGCCCTGTATAACTGCTTCTGTCGCTGGCTGAAAGTTCTGGAGTAGATTTCACAGTTCTTAAGGAATACCCTGTAAAAGCAGATATTGAAACAGGGTAACTATTTCTTCCGGTACTTTGCCGCATTAACCTGTACTTACCAAAAAAATCATAATTTTTTTCATATGAACTCCTTCCAATTCCGATCATAACTCCATTACTTAAACCATATTCTAAACCCAGCCGGTTTGTGGCGGCATCAAGCCCAAAAAAGTCACTGAAACCCCGGTTAATTTGGTCAAAGCGATGAGATATTTTAAAATCCATATTGTTTTTACCAACGGTTTCTACCGAGTGCCCATTAATAATACGAGTTGCTTTAAACGTAGAATTTTTTACTTGCGTTTCGTTACTGTCTGTGGCCATTTTCATCAGATCATCTTGTGCAAAAACCAAGGAATGGAAACCGAATAAAATTATGGTAATAATTATTTTCATAAATAATTTTAAGATTCAAAAACCCTTAAAGTGTTACCAGTTAAAGTAGTGTTGTATTTTTTTAAATTACCGATGGCCGGTCCCCTTAACCTGACACCGTTAACATCAAAGGCAGATCCATGGGAAGCAGTCTGTAATGAACACGGAAAGGTGTTTGAACCCGAATCGTAAGTCATTGGGTTTTGCTGATGTGTACAGGCTCCGCCTAAAGCAATATAATCAGATCCACTTAAAGCAATAATAACGCCTTTTTGAATTGTCCAGCCTTTTTCCTTAATATCGGCGTTTGTTGATACATCAATGCTAAAGTCAACTTTGCTCCCGGGGGAAGGGCCAGGGCCAGGGTTTGGTGTGGGACCATCGCTTTTGCCACAAGAGCCTAAACAGGTTGAAATAATCAGAGATCCGGCGCCCAAACCAAAAAGAGAAATAAAATTTTTGCGTTCCATAAATTTTTATTTGCAATATTAATAATTGACATAAATCATAGTCATTAAATCTACAGTAATATAATTTATCATTCCAGGCTTTCAAGGTGTGTAGCCAAAAATTGATAGTTGTTGGACATAACACGTTATCAATAACCCTTGATTTTAAGGTCATTTTATCTACATACGTAAAAACAGTTTCGACAATTTTTTAAACTAAGTAACAAGAAAACGGTTTGATTTAAATAAACTTTATTATGGCAACTTCATTTTTTGGCAGGGATCTCGAAAGATTTAACTCTTCGTACCACCGTAACCCACTAAAAAACAATCTTTCGTGGTCTGAAAGACTTGCTTCCATCGGTGCCGGAACAAGTATGTTTTCAGTAGGATTAAGAAGTATTTTATCTCATCCTTTAAGAAACGGCGTAATTTTAGCAACCAGCGGATATATGGTTTACCGGGGCGTAACGGGTTATTGTCCGGTTAAGTCATTTATTAACAGTAAAACGTCCGGAATTAAAAGCTCAAATGTAAATATCCGAACCTCAGTTTATGTGGATAGTCCAAGGCGGGAAATTTATGATTTTTGGAGAAAACTTGAAAATCTCCCCCTGTTTATGAGCCATCTTAAAAGTGTGAAGACCTTAAATAACAAGCGTTCCAGATGGGAGGCAGTTTTGCCAGGTAATATTGCCAAGGTTAGTTGGGAAGCGGAAATTGTGAATGATGATCCGGGCAACGTCATCGGTTGGAAATCCATCGAGGGTTCTGAAATTGATAATGCAGGAAAGGTTGAATTTACAGATGCTGCGGATGGCCATGGAACAGTTATTCAGGTTGTGATTAGTTATTTACCCCCAAGCGGTGGTTACTTTAAATCAAAAATCACCGATTTCTTAAGTCCCGTTTTTGAAAAAATAGTACGCAGTGACATAAATAATTTTAAAAAATATTTAGAAGATCACAAAAACCACGATTCTCGGCATCGTGGACAAAATAACAGGCATCTTTAAAATAAAAAACCCACTTCAGATTATAAAGTGGGTTTTGACTTAGTGCTATTTTATCCTTTTGGATCTAATATTTTGTTGATACGAACCAGGCTATCTTCAAGATGCGCTTTAATTACCGCATTGCTAAATTTAGGTATTGATGACTTAATTTCTGCAGCTAATAATTTAAGTTCACGGCGTGCCATAGGCCTGATGTCAGATTGCGCAACATTTATGGGTGTACCAAGAAACTGAGCTGCGTATTCAACCGGTATACCAGTCGGTAACTCCTGGTCTTTAGTCATAAGATATTCCATCCTCTGAATATAAGCACGTTGTAAATTCCTGCGATAAGTATCCATATTATTCCCAGTTTTTAGCTCACTCCAGATACCGGTATGGATGTCAGAGAATAATTCATCTAAATTGTAAGCGTTTAAACCGTTCTTCGCAGAATTGTCAATTATTCTCGCCAAACGGGCAAAGTCAAGTACACCATTTAAAACGCCAACCTGAGCACGACGAAGTCGGTCTACAATTCCAGCCTGATCAAATTTATTTAAGATAGCTTGGTTTAAAATCCACTTGGGTGTAACAAAAGCCTGCATGGTTATAAATTTAGCAGCTTCACGTTGTTTTACTTTGGAAATATGAGTATAAACCGGACCTTTTTGATCGTAAGTTTTGTTGTTTTCGTGTATCCCACCAATACTAGAACGCACGTGGCCCATGTAACGGCTCCACTGATCCAATACCTCTCCGTATAACTCCTCCAAATTGTCATACTCTTTTCCTTCCTCATAAGTCCACTTTTCAATATTCGGAACTATTCGTTTCAGGTTTGCGATACCATAGGTTGAAGCCTTAACCGCGTCATCTCCCAAATCTTCTGATTGCGACCGCGGATCAATCGGGTTAAAGGTTTGCCGGCCATAAAAATACATTGGATTACCTGCTTTCTCCATCGTCCATTTGTTAAGGATTTTGGCTTCCTGTTCCGGAGTTTGATTGTCAAACCAGGTATAACCCCATTTAACAGCCCACTTATCATATTCGCCGATTGCGGGATAAAGCATAACACCTTCATCACCCGGCTGGGCTATATAATTAAAACGGGCGTAATCCATTATAGATGGAGCGGTTCCTCCCATACGTTTTGTAAAGGTTTTAGAACGCAATGAATCTACCGGGTAAGCTACACTAGAGCCAAAGTTATGAGGTAAGCCCAATGTGTGGCCCACTTCATGAGAAGATACAAACCTCACCAACTGGCCCATTACCTCATCTTTAAATTTTGGAGTTCGGGCATCAGGGTTTATGGCCGCTGTTTGAACAAAGAACCAGTTGCGTACCAGGTTCATTACATTGTGATACCAACCAATATCTGATTCCATGATTTCGCCTGAGCGTGGATCAGAAATGTGCGGACCATATGCATTTGCGATATTTGAGGCAAAGTACCTGATCACCGAGTATCGTGCGTCTTCCGGCGACCAATCCGGATCATTTTTAGGAGCTTCCAGGCAAGTTATAGCGTTTTTAAAACCCGCCGCTTCAAAGGCCACATTCCAGTCCTTAACCCCCTCAATTAAATATGGCCGCCATTTTGACGGAGTAGCAGGATCTAAATAAAAAATAATCTGCTTTTTAGGCTCTACCAGTTCTCCACGTTTGTAAGCCACCGAATCTTTAGGCTCAAGTTTCCAGCGGTGTATATACCGGGTTACTTCTGCTCTTTGAGCATCCATTCCATAATCAGTTTGTGTTTGCCCAAAATACCCAACCCTCGAATCGGTAAAGCGTGGCTTGTAAGGTATTTTTGGCAAAAGCAGCATAGAATTATGTATTTCAACAGTCATTGAACCAAGGGATTTATCACCCGGGGCATCTGTTGCTTTATAGGTTTTTAATGATCGTACTTCAATATTTAAAGGGAATGATTTGATGGTATCCACGTAAGTACGGGTTTCGTCCATAGTGGTAATTTTATATTGCAAACGAACCTGGGGTGGCAAACCCAATGACTGTACATCTTTGGAATATAATTCAGTAACATCAATCACAACGGAATTAGAATCTTTATTCAGGGCCTTGATATCGAATGCTGAAAGCACCGCATCGAGGTTAGAATTGCGAACCGACTCAAACATGTCTGTCCCTTTTGCTGCTACGTTTCTGTAGGATGGGATTCGAATGTAAACCTGCTTGTCTCGTTTTTCCCATTTCCAAACTTGCTCATTCAGTTCTTCGCCTCCGTAAGTGCCATCAACAGTTGGCGTTTTAGAATAACGCGTTACAACAAGCATCTCACGATCAAACAGTGAATCCGGGATTTCGTAAAAATACTTCCCATCTAAACGGTGAACTTTAAACAGCCCGTTATCTGTTGTTGCCTTGTCGGTAATAACCTCTTTGTATGGTTTTATGGCCATTTTAGAGGGAGCTGCTGCTGCGCCTGGGGCGGGTGCCGCAGCGGTTGCCGAAGTTGGTGGTTGATTTTTCTTTTTGCGCTCCTGGGCGGATGCATTACTGATGTTTAAAATAATTTGAAATATAATTAGCGTTATAGTTAAGGGGTAACGTAAGATTTTAATCATGTATTTGGCTTTAAAATGTATCTATCGAATAAAATTAAAATAAGGCAGGAATTAGGAGAGAAGTTAACAGGAAAATTACAAATAGATGTGATTACAAGACGTTGCATCACTCAATAGATGGTAATTGCATTTATATTCTGCAAAAATTTGGCAGATTTAAAGAATTATTTAATTTCCGGCTCTTCCGGTTCTGAAATATTAGATTCTAATTCTTCTGAATCATTACCAGCAGCATTTACAATTAAAAAACTACCTGACTTTGCACCGGTTAAGTTTGTAATCTCAATGGTGTATTTACCGGGTTGGAGGTATACTTTTTTACTATCGGCAGTATTTAAGTTCACCTTTTTAATTTTACTCAGCTCCTCCTCATAAGTCTTCACCTTTTCGCTTAAGATACTCAGATCATATTCAGCGAAATTCAATCCTGCTTCCGCGTCGCCATTTAGCTGATTTAATACCAAGCCATCCCCGGTTTTAATGCTGATTGATATTTTTCCGGCAGTTTTTGAATAATATGGAAGCAAGACTTGCGGTTCAATAGTTTCATCGGTTTTGCGTCCCCACATTGCACTAAAACGAATGGAGTCTGATTCAAAAGCATGTATTTGTTTTGTTAAAATTTCTTCTGTTAACTGCTGAACTTCTTTTAGGCTACCTATATACAAAGACCGGCCGTGGGTAGCAACTATAATTTCTTTATCCCTGGCATGGATTGCCAGATCATGAACTGCTACAGATGGCATATTCCCGTTAAAACGCATAAATGTTTTACCGGCATTTAACGAAATATATAAACCATGGTCTGTGCCTACATAAAGAAGGTTTTTATTTTTAGGATCTTCTTTTACCACGTTAATTGGCTCTGAAGGTAAATCGCTTCCAATTTTCAACCAGGTTTTTCCGTAATCAACGGAGCGGTACAGATACGAATTAAAATCATCCCACCTGTAACCGTTTAATGAAGCATACACAGTTCCCTCGGCAAAACCGGAAGCTGTAACTTTGGAGATCCAAAGGTTTTGAGGCAAATTTTCTGAAATCAGCGTCCAGGAATTTCCTCCGTCTTTAGAAACATGGATCAAGCCGTCATCACTTCCGGCATATATTAAACCAAACTTTAAAGGAGATTCATCAATGGTTGTAAGGGTGCCATAAGCAACATCGCCTTTCTTTCCGCCTTTTGTCAGATCCCCGGAAAGGGTAATGAAGTCCGTACCTTTATTTAACGAACGGTGAAACTTGTTTGATCCAAAATACACAACGTCCTGATTGTGAGTTGAAACGATAATGGGCGATTCCCAATTCCAGCGTAAAGGTCTTTCGCCCAGTTCATGCTTTGGCTGAAAAGGCAAACGCTCACGTGTTATTTTATTATATCGTCCGTAAGCACCATATTGCGAACCGGTGTAAACCAAATTATTATCTCTTGTATCTACTGCAACCTGCATCCCGTCTCCACCCCAAATACGCTTATAAGGATAATTGCCATCGTCATACCAGCTATAATTTGCTTTATAATCAGACGGTCCAAACCATACTCCATTATCCTGCAGCCCACCATATACATTGTACGGTTTGGCCAGATCAACCGTTACCGAATAAAACTGACCAACTGCCGGGGTATTGGCTTTAAACCAGGTTTTTCCATCGTCATAAGATATATTGATCCCGCCATCATTGCCATTAATAATGTGGCCATCTTTGCGGGGATCAATCCAAAGCGCATGATGATCGGCATGTACATTTTCCCTGTTAATATTTTCATAGGTTTTTCCGCCATCTACTGAGCGATATATCGGAACTCCCATAATATAAATTTTATCCGGATTTACTGGTGATACCCGGATCTGGCCAAAATAATATCCGTACGTGTTGTAAAGGCCTCTTAAATGCTGGGTATTCACTTTTCTCCAACTTTTACCGGCATCATCGCTGCGGTAAACTTCGGCTTCTATAATGCCGGTACCAAACATTTGTGAATTGGCATCTTCCAAATATTCAACCAATGCAACAGGCTTGATCTTATTATTTAAAACGTCTTGCTTTACTGACTGAGCCGTATATTTTGCAGGGAACCGGTTTGCAAGTAAAAACTCCGTGATTTTGGGATCTTCCAGCTTTAAAAATTCATCTTTAGATATGGTTCGGAAATCATCTTTAGTAAGAACACCTTCTTTTTTTTTCGTTTCTTCTGCTTTTCTTTCAGACTGGTTATCCAGTACCGCGTAGATGATATTCGGATTTTGCGGGAATACCGCCAAACCAATACGGCCTACACCATCCCCGGAAGGAAAACCGCTACCTTCTTTGCTTATTAAAATCCAGGTATTGCCGCCATCAATACTTTTATAAATTCCGGATGTTTTACCGCCTTCTACAAAATTCCAGGCTTTTCGTTCACGTTTCCACATGGCGGTATAGAGTGTGTTCGGATCTTTCGGATTAATCTGCAAGTCTATCGCACCGGTAGTTTCATCAATAGCTAAAGTCTGTTTCCAGCTTTTTCCACCATCGGTGGTTTTATAAATGCCACGTTCTTTATTTGGAGAATATAAATGACCGAGTGCCGCCACCCACACCGTATTTTTATCGTCTGGATGAATAATTATACGACCGATGTGATGTGATTCTGGCAATCCAGAATACTGCCAGGTTTTACCTTTGTCTATGCTTTTGTAAATTCCGGTACCGGCGTATGACGAGCGGCTTGAATTGTTTTCGCCTGTTCCAATCCAGATCGCATCGTTCTTCCAGTCTATGGCGATATCACCGATGGTCATGCTGGCCTCATGATCAAATACCGGCGTAAAAGAAATTCCATTATTAGCGGTATGCCATAAGCCACCTGAAGCGAAGGCAGCATAAAATTCAGTTGGATCTTCCGGGTTTACATCCACATCGGTAATCCTTCCGCTCATTACAGTTGGTCCGATTGAGCGAAATTTTACATTGTTAACCAGTGAGGTTGTCTCTGATTTTTGGCGCTGATTGAAACCTTCCAGGCGTTGAAGGCCGGAAGATGAAGCCGGTATTTCATTTTTCTTTTTTTGTGCGTGGGATGAATATCCTAAAACGGTTAAAGCTACTAAAAGATAAAGGCCTGATTTCATGAATTCTGTTTATTGGATGTACTTTCTAAAGATGGTTGGACAAAAAGCTAAATTATACTTTGAAATTGAATTAAGCCTTGGAACGCAGAATTTTTGAATTAAATTCTGCGTTCCAAAGTCATAATTACACGATCACGGGATTTGCTTGCAAAACGCAAAATTTCAAGAACAAAGCTCCTCTGATTTTTAGAACGAAACATATTATCAATATCCTGCATTGTCAGGTCTTTAACCGGCTTAAAATTTATTGATAATATTTCATCATCTTTTTTAAGGCCCAGGTCTTCTGCCGGCGATAAAGGTTCAACCCGGGTAATGATAATCCGGTTAAATTCCGGAGAAGCGGATGTCAATTCAAGCCCGCTCATATCATGTTCAAAGGGCTCTTTTAAGTAGGATGAAGGTTTAATAAACATAGCTTCACCGGCGTAATCAAAAACTACGTCAAACCGTTTTAAGATATTATTTCCCATGTTTCCGTTTCTACTAACCATACTCACTTTGGAACCAACATCATTGTAATTTGGAAATGAGGATATAACATTTTGCAATCTATATCTGCCCAGCATGATAGAAGGAATTCGACCTATATACCCATTAATTGCACCGTTTAGCCCGATTCCAAGGTTTGCAGCAATATTAACCTGGGGAATTTCGAAGGGTTTTCCATTATAATTCTCAAGAGAAATGGGATGTCCGGCTCCTGTGTCAATAATTAGCTTGGCATTTATCTTTTGGCCATTACTTAATCGGATTTCTGTTATTATAAATGGTTTTTTTTCTTCAATTGATAAAGGAATTTTTGAACCCTTTCTTAAAATAAATGCTTGATCGGGGCGGAAGAATGTTAAAACACTATTTGTAAAGCTAATTTTCACTATAAAACTACTGAAGAACTCATATCCTATCAAGCCGTGTATAGGCATTCCTGCAAAACTTGAAAGTTCAAAAACGTCCTTTTTTAAAATAGCCGTTGGTATTGATTCTGCAATGGCGGAGCCAACCTGAACATTTAAGGAATGCGTAACAAAAGCACGCAATCCTTCCCCGTCTCCAAAGCCCGAAACCTTAATGGTTCTTAGACTTTTTATTTGAAGCGTGTCAATTAATTTGGGATCAGTAATTATAAAAAGCCCTACCCCGGTATCTAAAACAAAATTATAAGGGCCTTTCCCATTTATAAATAATGGGATAATCATTAGATTTTTAACGAGTTTAAAATCGATTGATTCCCGTTTTCTATTGTTAGGAAATTTAAAGTACTGAGCTTCTGCAGGATTGATTGAGCATGTAAATGCTGCAAATAAAATTAGTGATGCATGTAATAAAAGTTTCTGTGATTTAAAACCCGTAAAGTGCATAAGTTAAGGTTAAGAACAAGAAACGCCGGGAAACAATATATTTAGCCTTGTAAAATTGTATGTAAAATATTAAATAAATTTATGAAATTCTGTTTTGTCTTTTTCAACCTGGCACTAGTGATTTTAAGCAATTTAAATGCTCAAAGAATTCGGCCCGCAAAAATCAAAAAGTTAATCGAAAAATCAGAGGTATTAAATCAACATTTTAGCGGATTCATGCTTTATGATCTGGAAAAGCGGAAGCCAGTATTTGAGCATTTAAGTCATAAATATTTTACACCCGCTTCAAACACCAAGTTATTTACTTTTTATAGTGGTTTAAAACTTCTTGCCGACTCTCTTCCGGGTTTACAGTACATTATTAAAGCCGATTCTCTCATATTTTGGTCTGCCGCCGATCCGGTATTTCTTCACCCTGATTTTAAAGAACAAAGAGTAAAAGAATTCCTTTCAGACAGCGGAAAAAATTTGTACTGGGCAAAAGGAAGATATTTAGGCGACTTTTACGGAGTAGGATGGTCATATGATGATTATAATGAGTATTACCAGCCGGAAATATCAGAGATGCCGGTTTATGGAAATACTTTAAGAATAAAGAAAATAGATGGATTACTTATGTTCTCTCCTCCCGATACGAATATATTTAACCTCGTGACAGATACTTTGTTAAAAACCGGCAATTTTAAAATAAAAAGGAATATTGAAAATAATACGTTTTACAGGACCTCGGAATTAATACCCGACAGCGTTACGCAGGAAGTTCCTTTTAAGACAGACCAAATAACGCTTGAATTACTTTTAAAAAATGTTTTCCCGAAATTTAAGGGAATAATTAAAGAGGAAATTCCTGCAAATGTGCAAACTATTTATAGCGTTGCAAAAGATTCTGTTTTTAAGCGCCTGCTTACGCAAAGTGATAATTTTATAGCCGAACAATTATTGTTAAATTATTCTATAGCGATAAACAAGACGATGGAGTCTAAAAATGTGATAGACTATGTGCTTGAAACGTACCTCTCAAATTTACCGGATAAGCCTCAATGGGTTGACGGATCCGGGCTATCACGCCAGAATTTGTTTACTCCTGCTGACATGGTTTATATTTCTGAAATGATCTATGACGAAGTTGCAAATGAAGAGCGGTTGTTTAATTTACTGCCTAATGGTGGGAAAACAGGAACCTTAAGAAGCATTTTCAAGGATAAAAGTCCGTTTATTTTTGCCAAATCAGGTAGTCTTTCAAATAATTATAACCTAACCGGATATCTTAAAACCAAAGCAGGCAAAACCCTTATTTTTTCTTTTATGAACAACAATTTTTTAAGCACTACAGCAAAAGTTAAAAAGGAGATGGAGAAAATTTTAACCTTAATTCACGAGAAATACAGATAAACTTTATTCTTCTATTTTATGGTCTTGCTTGGGCAGCTGGCGAACTTCTTTTTCCTCCTCGGTGGTAATAATGTGAACAGCATATTCGGCAGGTTTAATACGTCCGCCGTAAGATTGAGCATAAACCTGTGTAAATTCAGCTCCAAAGTATAGAATGGCTGAAGTATAATACACCCAAACAAGAATAACAATCAGCGATCCAGCTGCGCCATAGGTAGAACCCGGACCAACCTTTTCAATATAGAGCCCAATTAGATATCGGCCAAGGGTAAATAATAAGGCTGTGAATATTGCCCCAACGCGTACATCTTTCCAGGAGATGATTACATCCGGTAGAAACTTGAATATAATGGCAAAAAGTGCAGAGATAACCACAAAAGTGATTGATGCATTAACGATCTGTACCACAAAAATAGTTATATCCGGAAAAAAATGATTTAATCTTTCACTTAAGGCTAAAATAACTCCGTTTATAATTAACGATACAATGAGCAGAAAACCCAAGCTAATAATCATGGAAAATGATAGAAACCGGTTAATTAAAAGTTTTTTCCATCCTTTTTTAGGCTTTGCCTTAACCCGCCATATTTGGTTTATAGAATCCTGAATCTCAATAAATACACCTGTTGCTCCAAGAAAAAGTGTTATAAAACCTATAGCGATAGCAAAGTTTGTATTTTGAGCTAAAGCGATGTTCTTGATGATATCTTGAATTTGTAAAGCGGCCTCATTTCCCACTAATCCGTTCAATTCGTTAAATACCCGGTTTTGGATTGCATCTTTTCCGTAAAAGAAACCCGCTAATGAAATAAGTATCATAATGAGTGGAGCCATTGAAAATACGGTGTAATAGGCTAAAGAAGCACTCATTTTTAATGCTTTGTCGTCTGTAAAAGCAACTAAAGAGGCTTTCAAAATACTTAGGGATTTTTTTAGCCATTTACCGGTATTCTTAAAATTCATCCAGATAATTTTAAGTTTAAAATGGAATTATGAGTAAACTGTTTTATAAATTTTTAAATTGGAGCAGGTTTAAAATAGATGGCAGCAATAAAAAAGCATTGTGCTGAGTGCAAGGATCCAATTCCGTTAAGCTGAGTTTAAGTGATTGAGGCTTTAACTACAAAGGTTTCCGCATCACAAAATCATTCAGGATAAACCTGTAATAAGGAATGTTCACTTCCTGGTAAACCTCAAACCCAAGTTGTTTGTAAAAATCAAAAGCCGGGTTGCCGCGGTTTACATTCAATTCTAAAACTTTGCCGTTTCGTTGCTTGGCCAGGTCGATCACTTTCTCAATCAATTTTTTTCCGGTTCCTTTTCCCTGTTCTGATGGCAAAACATATAGTTTCTGAAGTTTAAAAACCATATTTTCAGGTTCTTTTAAGGAATAAGCCGCAAAAGCAACCGGTATTTTATCCCTTTCGGCAATTAAAAATATTGCGTTTTTAATTTGGGACAAAAGGGCATTTACCGAGTACATATCCTCCAGCATAAACTCAATTTGTTCATTTGAAATGACGCCGGTATACGTAGGCCACCAGGTTTGATGGGCTATCCGGTGAATGGTATCGAGATCTGTAATAGTTGCTTCCCTGATAATCATATTACAGTGTTTCTGAAATAAATAAGAAAGGCTGTTCAAATGTGAGTGTGTAAAATCCGTCTTTTTCTGTCTCTAACATAGTTTCACTAAGATGTTTTAAACCAGATGTTCGTAAGTTTTTAACTTCATGCAACAGTACGATTCTTTCTCCCGCAGATTGCCATTTACTAAAACCTGTACGAACCGGGAAAATCCGGTGGCCGCAGATGAAAATCACCAGGTTAATATCGTCTATGTATAGCGCATAATCTTTTAAAGCAAACTCGTTGGTGATGATGTTTACGGCAGGGTATTGCCCGGTTACCAGAAACTTTAATGCATCTTCCAGCGGATTCGCCGAACTTAAAATGATCTGCGAGTTTTCCTGTGCGAAAAAAGCACCATTAGAAGTTAAGACCCCGTCAATTTTTATCCCAAATGATTCAGCGTGATCATACATGTCCGCGGCCACAATTACCGTCGGGCTCCATTCAAGCAACTGACCTAAATTTTCCGGTAAAAAACCTGCCAGATCCATAATCAACAAGGCAGGTTCCTGTTTTTCGCGAACAATGTGATGAGAGGACATGATGCAAAAGTAAGGAAGCGATTTTAATTTACCTGATCTGGTTGTACATCTCCCGGAAAGCTTCGCCTGGATCATCAGAAAGGTTAATGGCAGCGGAAACCGCAACTCCATAAACGCCTGTTTCCATTAAAAACTTTACATCGGTTGTTTTAATTCCTCCAACTGCCAACAACGGAAGATCAATATGCTCGTCCATCATTTGAGAAATGAGCTTTTTATATCCTTCCAGTCCGACTAACGGATAATTATTAGGTTTGGTTCGTGTAATGGAAAAAGGTCCGCAACCTGCATAATCCACAACACCTGTGTTGTAAACCCTTTTTATATCGTCCATCGAATTTGCCGAAGCACCAAGGGTTTTTTCATCTGTAATGAGATTTCTTACTGCTTTAAAATCTGCCTCCATATTTTCAAGATGAATTCCTTGTACGTCTACCTGATTTAGCAAATGATAGTGATCAGTTAAAATAAGGGTTGCTCCCCAGTCGTCGCAAATAGCCGCAACCTGATTAATTTCCTCAATCATTTCCTGATCTGTTTTGCTAAAACAACGGTATTGAATCCAGTTTGCCCCGGCTTCACAGGCTATCTGAGCTTGTTTGACATGACTGCGATTGGAATGGTCCTGAGTTAAATAGTGAAACCTGGAAATAAATTTTTTCATGAGAAAGAATTGGGTAATGCGTATTGCGTTAAAGCGAACAAGGATGTTACATAGATTCATAAAATAAAGGATGGTCTAAAACGATGAACTAAGTTAAAATAAATCTGATTGAAGTGGAAAGCCGATGCGGGCCTTTACCGGGAAAGCTTGGAACTGAAAACAGATCTGTAATAACCAAATGGCATCAATCCTTGCTTTACTAATTCTATGTAATCCTTGCCTTTCAACTTTATTCAAATCAATCAACAGCCAAACCAGCCCTACCTTAAAGCCGTAGCAATGGGCCTCCCAATGCAGCCGTTTGGCATCTGTATTTTCAACAATGACGCCAGAGTGGCGGCAATATCAATCATGCCGGTTGCCTCATAAGTTTTGCCCGGCTTAATTCCCCATCCCATAAAAATCAATGGAATATGGGCATCGTATGGGTTCCATGATCCATGTGTTGAGCCGGTTGAGCCGTAACCGCTATAATAGCCTGGTTTTAAAATAATCTGGATAACTCCGCTTCGCTCCCGGTTGTAAGCGTTAACGATTTTTTCTTTCAGTATATCCGGTATAGCGGCAGATTTTATTTGATTTATGTCCACAGCGAAGGCAACATCGGGCTGTGCCAGTAAATAATTTATAGATAATTCCCGTATTTCTGTTTCTTTAATTTTTTCTGAAGTGATCAGCCGGTTGTTAAAACTTACCTGGTAATTGACTAAACTTAAGACCAAATTTTTTGCCTTAAATTCTTTTTCAAGAACTGCATTCAGGTTTTTTAACGTCTCGCTGGCAGACCATAAACCTGCCGGAATTTTATTATCTACTAAAAATCTAGGGTTATGAGCAACACCATGATCGGCGGTCAAAAAGGTAGTGTAATTTCCTTTGCCAAGTTTCTGATCCAAATAATTCAAAAAATCAGCTATGTCGCGGTCCAGGCGAAGGTAAGTGTCTTCAACTTCAACAGAATTTGGTCCGAACATATGCCCGATGTAATCCGGTGATGAAAAACTAACCGCCAGGAAATCGGTTACCCCGTTTCCACCCATATTTTCATTTTCTATCACATTCTTGGCCATATCCAGGGTAATGGAATTGCCGTAAGGCGTATTGCGTATAACCCCGACTCCTTTTTCTATCATTGCTGAAGTTTTAACGGGCAACGTACTGGTTGCAGATCCAGTAAATTTTCCTTCGTAGGGATTGTTATCCGCCGAACTTTGGATATAGGTATTAATGGGATAAAGTGTATTCCAATCTTGTTTAAGGTAATTCAATGGAAGGTTTGAATCATTTAATTTTTTAACCCAGGCCGGTAATTCCTTCATATAATAGGTGGAAGTGATCCAGCCGCCGCTCGCATCGTCAAACCAGTAGGCTGCGTTGGCTGTATGGCCCGCGGGTAAAATCGCACCGCGATCTTTAAGGGAAATACCGACCACTTTAGATTTGAAATTAGTTGCCAGCTTCAGTTCATCAGTAATGGTTGTGGTAAATAAATTACGGGGAGACATTTTCCCGGCCGCAGAAGTGCTTCCAACCGTTTGTACCGTACTGTCTTCTGTACAATACATGGTTTTTCCGGTTTCCTGGATAATAAAGTCGTTGCCGGAAATGCCATGAAAAGAGGGAACGGAACCGGTGTAAACCGTTGCATGACCAATGCCGGTAACTGTTGTTGCATAATCAATGTTGGTGTTTTCGGCAGAGAAACCTTCTTTCATCATCCTTTTAAATCCTCCTGCCTGGTAGCGGTCGTAGTAGCGGTACAAGAAATCCCAGCGCATCTGGTCAACCATAATCCCAACAACCAGTTTAGGGCGGGCAAGGGCTGTAGCAGCAGGTTTATTTTTTTGAGCCGATAGAATTAACGGAATGAATAAAAAAATTAGCAAGCATTTCAACTTCATATTTAGGGTATTAAATTCAGCTAATATCGGGATTGGGATTTTACTAGCATGTGATGTTTATGTTATTTAAAACACCTCACATTGATTAATCCCGTAAAATTTGGCTTCTATGTCAATTAAAATTTAAAACTTACCCCCAACAAAAAGTTTTGTTTTGCCTGCGGATAATAAAAATTTTCTGTAGTGGGTATTGCTTCATAAACGTAACTAAAAGTGTACCCGTTGGTTTCATATAATTCGCCGAAAATATTGTTAGCCAACAGGGTTAACCCTATGTTTTTAATTCTTTTAAATCCCATATTATAGCTTAAACGCAGATCGTTCACAAAAAAAGAGTTGATGCTGCGGTTGTCGTTTGAGGTATTATCCAGATATTGTTTACTTACATATTTACTTAAAAATGCAATTTCAGCACTTGGATGAGGTTTAAAACTTAATTCGCTTGAGCCAATAAATGCAGGCGAAAAAGCGATATCTGTACCGATATAATCCTTCCTGATCTGGGTTCCATTATCATAATCATCTACAAATTCAGAAAAATTTTTAATCTTATTACGGCTCAAAGCAGCGGTTGTGCCCCATGCCCACTGGCTGCTTATCTGCCATTTTCCATCAAGCTCCATTCCCAAGCGATAACTATCCGGAACGTTTTGGCGGATATACTCGCCAACATCATTAACCTTGCCGGTAAGCACGAGCTGATCTCTGTAAAACATAGCAAAGCCGTTTATTCCTGCACTAAAATTTTGGCTTCCCATACGGTAACCCGCTTCTATATTTTTAAGGTTTTCAGCTTTTGCTGGTGTTAATACCGTAGCATTTACATAATCGTCCCGGTTTGGCTCCTTATTAGCAACTGCGAAAGATGCATACAGGTTATTGCCCCTATTTAACTGATAGCTTAAACCAAATTTCGGGTTAAAAAAATCCAACTGATCAATAACGTTTAAATTTGCCCGGTTTTTATCTGTTCCTCTAATTTTATAATCCAGGCGCCGATATTGTAAATCGGCAAACAAATTAGCCTTGCCGAGCTGGTAGGATGCTTTACCGAAAATATTGAAATCGGTTTTAAATCCAGTCCCATTATAATAGCGCTGGCGAACCGTGCTGGTTGATGCATATTGCGCCCAAATCACTTCGCCGAAATGATTCCCTTCATATTCATTATAAGCTCCGCCTAACGTAAAGTTTAAAATCGTTGAAGGTGTATAGATCAGGGAGTAGGTAGCCCCGTAAAAATTATTGTTTAGCCAGCGGCGGCGAATTAAATTACTATTGCTAATAATTTCGGCACCAATAATAACCGGTTGTATCCCATATTTTGAAAGCGACTGATCATCTTTGTATTCCTCGTAATATCCTCGTCCGTAAGTGTAATGTAAAGCTCCATTTACGGCTAACTGATTTGAAAAAGAGTGTGAATACAATAGTTGGTAATGATCCTGAGTGTAATTGTCTGTCTGATCATCATATGTAAAACCATTAAATGTACGGTTGCTTTGTAACAGGTTTTGCGGCACACCGTTCCACGCCTGGTAGGTTTTTTCGGTACCCGAAAATACATTAGCACGCAAGAGACTATTTTTTCCGTAATAAGCCCCGCTTAAAAAGTAAGATCTTAATCCGGATGAAGCCCGGTCAATATAGCCGTCAGATTTGATACGTGACAAGCGGCCATCAAAACTAAATTTGTTATTGATCGTGCCCGTTCCTAAATTGACAGTATTTTTAATGGTGTTAAAAGATCCTAACGTGTTGTTCAGTTCCGCATAAGCAGAATCCCGCCGGGTAGTAGTTTGTATATTTATACTGGCACCAAAAGCTCCGGCGCCGTTGGTTGAAGTGCCCACGCCCCGTTGTATTTGTATGTTATCTACAGAAGAGGCCAAATCCGGCAAATCAACTAAATAAGTTCCCTGACTTTCTGAATCATTGTATGGGATGCCGTTTAGGGTTACATTAATCCGGGTGGGGTCACTTCCGCGGATGCGGATACCGGTATAACCAACACCTGCCCCGGCATCTGAAGTAACCACAGTCGAAGGCGTTCGGTTAAGTAAAAATGGCAAATCCTGGCCTAAATTGTTCTTTTCAAGTTCCGCCTTGTTAATATTCTGGTACGTACTGGCCGAATTTGCTGAAGCACGGGTAGCGACAACAATTACTTCATCAGTTAGCGTGCTTGTTTGTTCTAATGCGATCTCAACACGTTCATTCTGATTAACCTTTAAAGTTTTTTCCAATGTTTTATAGCCCAAAAAAGAGATTCGGAGCACGTACGATCCGGTTTTGAGGTTGCGGAAACTAAAATTTCCATCTGTGTTAGTTTGAATGCTGTAAAGCGAGTTGTTTAAATTAACGCTGGCTGCGGCCAGTGCGGTGCCCGAACTTTTGTCGGTAATTTTTCCATTAACGGTAAATTGTGCCATAACAAGTGATGGCAGCATCGTAACCACGAGGGTAATCTTTAAAAAAAATTTCATTTATTATTATAAATAATTTAGTTAAACATCCTGCACTAAGGGGTTATATGCAGATAATTAACTTTTACCTTCCCTACGCCGGCATTATCCGGATCAGGTGCTCTTAAAAGGTTGAGGATTTCAAGGTTGAAAGTTGAAGCATGTTATTGCTTTTTACCTTTTTCCTTTTTGCCTTCTGCCTTTTTAGATGGGTATGTTCTCAGCCTGTTTTTATGTTTGATTTCACAAACAAGGCACCCCTTATTGATAAGGCAAATATAGAATTTTAAGTAATACTTCTGTTTGGCTAAATTTAAAATAGATCAACAGCAGTTTCAAAACCAAACAAATTACAAAGCAACTGGAATCTGAAGAGGGGAGCTAATTCGAATTTCTTACTTAAATAGATCAGTATTAATTGCATTAAGTTTCTCAAAATGAAGTTTTACGTTTGCGTAGACTTAAGTACGTTTACCGTCTCAACTAACTTTTGGCCGGTTCTGCAAGGATCTTGAGGTTAGATGGATCATCGCTTTTTAGGATGATTGCTGCCATAATAAATATAGATTAGGAAAAGTAAAATTTAGGCTTCTACAAAAAATTAAATAATACAAGCTTAAACTATTCAAAATCTTAATTTTACACCTCAAAATATCTTATGCTGAGAACACATACCTGCGGTCAATTAACGATCAACGATTTGGATAAAGAGGTAACCTTAACCGGTTGGGTGCAAAAATCACGGGATCTTGGCGGGATGACTTTTGTGGATATGCGGGACCGTTACGGTATTACGCAGCTAACTTTTAATAGCGAAGATAATGTTGTTTTAAGATCGCAAGCCCGTGAGCTGGGCCGCGAATATGTAATTAAAGTAAGCGGTAAAGTGATTGAGCGTTCAAGCAAAAATTTAAAAATTACGACCGGTGAAATCGAAATTAAAGTAAGCCGATTAGAAATTCTGAATCCTGCAAAACTTCCTCCTTTTTTAATTGAGGATGAAACCGATGGGAATGAAGAACAAAGGATGAAATACCGTTACCTTGATCTTCGTCGTAATCCCGTCAGAAACAATCTGATTTTACGCCATAAAATGGCCCAGGAAGTACGAAGGTATTTAGACGGTTTGGAATTTATAGAAGTAGAAACGCCTGTACTCATCAAATCTACACCGGAAGGAGCCCGCGATTTTGTGGTGCCCAGCAGGATGAACCCGGGGCAATTTTATGCCCTGCCTCAATCACCGCAAACATTTAAGCAATTATTAATGGTTTCCGGTTTCGACCGTTATTTCCAGATTGTAAAATGCTTCCGCGATGAAGATCTTCGTGCCGACCGCCAGCCGGAATTTACTCAGATAGATTGCGAAATGGCGTTCATTGAACAGGAAGATATTTTGAATGTCTTTGAAGGATTGATCCGTCAATTGTTTAAGAATGTAAAAAACGTTGACCTGGCGGAAGTGCCAAGAATGCATTATGCCGATGCGATGCGTTTATATGGGTCTGATAAACCGGATACCCGTTTTGGTATGCAGTTCGTAGAACTTAATGATATAGTAAAAGGTAAAGGGTTTGGTGTTTTTGACAATGCTGAACTGATTATCGGCATCAACGTAAAAGGATGTTCACATTATACCCGCAAGCAACTGGATGAACTGACTGATTTCATCAAACGCCAGCAAATTGGCGGTACGGGTTTGATCTATATGCGACACAATACCGATGGAACTTTAAAATCATCCGTAGATAAATTTTATAGTGAAGACGACCTTCAAAAATGGTCAGAAGCGTTTAATTCTGAGTCCGGCGATTTAATCCTGATCATGGCTGGAAATACAGATAAAGTACGCAAGCAGTTAAGCGAACTTCGCCTTGAAATGGGAAACCGTTTAGGATTACGGGATAAAAATGTTTTTGCCCCGCTTTGGGTTCTCGATTTTCCATTACTGGAATGGGATGAAGAAAACGAGCGATATCACGCCATGCACCATCCGTTCACCTCACCCAAACCTGAGGATATCGCTTTGTTAGACACGAAACCCGGAGAAGTACGGGCCAATGCCTACGATATGGTCATCAACGGAACGGAAATCGGCGGAGGTTCCATCCGTATTCACGACCGCAAATTGCAGGCTTTAATGTTTAAGCATTTAGGATTCACTGAACAAGAAGCGCAAAATCAATTCGGGTTTTTAATGGACGCTTTTGAATACGGCGCCCCGCCACACGGAGGTATTGCTTTTGGTTTTGATCGTCTTGTGTCTATTTTTGCCGGTTTGGATTCTATCCGGGACGTGATTGCATTCCCAAAAAACAATTCTGGAAGAGATGTAATGATTGATTCTCCTTCAATTATTGATCAGAAACAATTAGACGAACTTAAGATTAAGACAAATCTCTAGCTTCAAAATATTATTTCACTCTGTTAGACAGAACGCTTTCATATTTGCTGATCCATTCATGCACACTAATTTTTGAAGCCAGCTGGCCGATTAATTTGTATGGGATTTGATCCATCCTTTTAAAACGAATACAGCTTTTGCCGATATCAAGCTTGGATTTTGATTGTTCTTGAAACTCTGATACAAACCAATCTAATAACTCATTATCTAAATAAATCCCCATATGATAAAGGGCGATAAAGTTTTTTTGAGAAGCAATATTTATAAAAGGTAACGGGAGTTTAGTGTCGCAATGATAGCCTGTCGGATAGATGGAATGCGGAACAACATATCCAAGCATTCCATAGCTCATGGTTTCCGAAAAGCCTGTCGGCAGATTTTCCAAAATATTTTGTCTTAATTCTTCCATTGCTGCTTTCCGCTCCAGCGGGAGAGCAGCTATATATTCTTGCGGTGTGCTGGCTATAGATTGCATGTTGCCTTATTTTCCTTTTCAAACTAATCATTTCTAAGCGCCGATCTTCACTTAGATAAACATACAATTACCTGCAAGAACTTGAAATCTTGCAGGCAAAATGAATTAATTCCGAACCCTAATTGGGTACTTAGGCCTGACAGGCTCAGCCTGAGGGTTTTTCTCCAATTCTTTTAGAGCGATTTCAATGGCTTTTTCCAGTTGCGGATCCCTGCCTTTATTTACCTCTGCCGGCCACTGCTCTACTTCGACATCAGGTGCAACGCCGACATTTTCAACAATAAAACCATCTTTTGTCCAGATAGCTAAGTTGGGCGCTGTAACAGACCCTCCGTCAATAAACTCCGGAAATCCTAAAATTCCAACCAATCCTCCCCAGGTACGTTTTCCTACTAAAGTGCCAACCTTAAATTTTCTAAACATCCAGGGAAGCATATCACCGCCAGATCCGGCGGTTTCATCAATAATCATCACTTTAGGCCCTTGAATAGAAGCACTTGGCGATTTTAGATCCTTGCCATAACGTAGATTCCAGTGAGCCTGATATGGTTTTTGTAATAAGTCAATGTAATAATCGGCCAACTGGCCCCCTCCATTAAATCGTTCATCGATAATGATCGCTTTTTTATTGGCCTGTGGATAAAAATATCGTTTAAAATACTCATAACCTAAACCTGCTGTATTTGGAACATAAACATAAGCAACCTGACCTTTGGTGGCTTCATTAACTTTTTTAAGATTTCCTTCCACCCAATCCCGGTTTCTCAAGGCGTACTCGTTATCAACAGGCACGACTTTAACTACTCGCGATCTGGTATAATTGGCATTCGGGCCAATCGTTAGTTCGATGATCTTACCTGCCGTGTTTTCGAAATATTCAAATAGGTTTTCTGTTGATTTCAGATCACGGCCATTTATGGCTAATAAAAATTCGCCTTCTTTGGCGTTAACGCCAGGTTCTGTTAATGGCGAGCGCAGGTTTGGGTTCCAGTTTAAACCGCCGTAGATCTTTTTAAACTGATAGCGGTTTTCACTTAATCCATAATCAGCACCCAGTAAACCCCCGGAAATTTTATTCGGATTGTTTAATTTATCTCCATTATCTGAAATTCGGTGATGGCCCACAGCTAGTTCACTGCACATCCATTGAATCAGCGTATTTAAATCGCTGCGGCTTGCCAGATCCGGTAAAAAAACTTCGTATTTCTTTTTCATAGCCATCCAGTTTGTGCCATGCATTCCCGGATCGTAAAAATAATCGCGGTTTACACGCCATGCCTCATCAAATATCTGAGGCCATTCGGTAGCTGGATCAATCTTAACCTGGAGTGCTTCCACATTCAGCATTCCTTTTCCTGCTTCGGGTTTATCGCCTGAGTTGCTGATGAACCATGCATTACTTTTCGCGTAAAGCATTTTCTTTTTATCCGCCGAAAGGCTAAAACCATCCATCGAAATTATATCCGAATCTTTTCGCTTTTTTAGATCATACTGGTGAAGCATACCATTTTCAGAGTTTTGATCATATGAAATGTAAAGCAGATTGCCCCCGTCTTCAACCGCAAGGTTTCCGTAATTTCCTGCTTTAACAGGAATATCTATTATCCTGTTTTGAATCCCTTCCCAGTCAACTATCATTAATTTGGAAACTTTTTTTGTTGTTTCTTTTTTCCTTTTATCTGATGATTTAGTTTCAGCGGTATCCTTTTTCACACTTTCTTCATCGCTTTCTTTTGCCAGAGGCGAAACAGTTTCTTTTTGAAGCGTAACAAGATAAATGGAATTATTGGAGCGCATATCCGTGTTCGACTGATCAAACCAATTGATTACCGGTCCCGCATCGGTTGAGGCAAAAAAGTATAAGAATTTGCCATCTCTATCAAACTTTGGTTCTGAGGCATCACTTAAGGCATCTGTTAAAGGGTAAGATTTTTTCTCATTAACCGAATAAAGCATGATGCGCTTAAATTGGGTATCGGATACTTTAGTATAGGTGAGCCATTTAGAATCAGGCGACCAATCACCCAATATGTCCCTAAAAGGGCCCGGTACATACAACTCGTCTGCGTCAATTTTTTGAATGTTTTCAGAAGCTATATCAAGGATGTATAAATTCCTGCCATTGTCTACATAGCTTATCTTTTTGCCATCCGGCGACCATTTAGTATAAGCATAAAACCCGGTGCCGTTTAATTTATATGATCTAGCTTCACCTTTACCATCCTGCGCTTTAATATGCAATTGATATTCGCCAGAAGCGTCAGAAAAATATGCTACAGATTTCCCATCGGGAGACCATGCAGGATATTTCTCATGTACAGAGGTGGTTGTGGTTAAGTTCCGGGCATCGCCCTTTTCTGCCGGTACGGTTAAAATATCACCACGGAAATCAAAAACTGCTCTTGAGCCTGTAGTGGAAATATCAGCACTTCGAATGTAATTGGACCCTTTAACAAACCGTGGCCGTAATTCAAGCAGGTCGGCGGCAATGCCAATCTTAATTCTGGTAGTTTTTGCCGTAACCGGATTTAAAGTATGCAGGTATCCGGCCTGCTCAAAAATAATAATGCCGTTGCAGCCAGAGGCATTGAGAATGGGAAAATCTTTAAAATTCGTTAACTGTTTAATGGTTTTAAGATTTACATCATAAGAATATAAATTAAATTCTCCATCGCGGTCGCTTCGAAAATAGATCGTGTTACCTAACCAGATTGGGCCTGCATCGTTGCTTCCTCCCTTAGGTTGGGGTATTTTTACTACGGCATTATCAGCGAAAGAAAAAATCCAGATATTAGATTCGGTACCGCCGCGGTAGTTTTTCCATTGTTTAAACGCATCGTATAACGGGTTATAAGCCATGTTTTTACCATCCGGTGAATAAACAGCTTGAGTTGCGGTGGGTATGGGGAGCTTAACGGGAAGCCCACCGCTTAAATTAACAGTAAATATTTGCGAGAAACGGTTGGTAAAAACCTCCCTTTGCGATGTAAAATAAACTGCTTTTCCGTCTGGTGTAAACCCTTTAGCTAGATCAGTTCCTGGGTGCCAGGTTAATCTTTTTGGGATACCCCCTTCAACGGGAACTGTAAAAACATCAACATTTCCATCGTATTGGGCACTGAAACAAATAAGCTTTCCGTCTGGAGAAAACATGGGGCTAGATTCAATGCCTTCATCAACGGTTAACCGGCGGGGCTGTGAACCGTCTAAATTTGCTATCCAAAGGTCTTCCGCGTAAATGAACGCAACATGATCTTTACTTATCGATGGCTGGGCCAGCATCCTTGTGTCTTTTGTATCGATACCGAAAGTAACAAGTGGGTGGATGAAAAAGGCCAGAAAGCCAATCCATAAAAGTTGTTTCATATTGAGTAAGAATGGTTAATTGTGATTGTTTAACTAATTGAACGAATTCGAATTTACAAGTATGTTTGGAGATAAACAATAAGGAAGGTAATCACAGGACTGGTTCAGTTCGAAACAATTCATTGCCTTGTACTTACAAAATAAGTTATGCAGGATGGAAGGAATAAGTTTTTGTATTTAATTAATGTGTAAGAAAGTAGGATGGTAAAAAAATTTTAAGCTAACAAAGATTGACATTGAAGAAAGGCAGAACCAAGAAATTTACGGCCTGGTTTTCCAGGCCGTAAATGGATGTATTAAGATGTAAATTGTACCTTAAGTGAAATAGGAACAGCGGAGAGGGCCTTTGAAACCGGGCAACCAGCCTTGGCTTTTTCGGCCAGTTCTTTAAATTGCGTTTCATCTAATCCCTTAACCGAGCCTTTCAGGTCTAAAACGATCTCTGTAATCTCATAATCATTTCCAATCTGTTCAACTGTAACAGTAGCAGTAGTTTCTAATTCGTCGGCAGTGAAGCCTGCTGCATCAATCTGGAAACTTAAAGCCATGTTGAAACATCCCGCATGTGCGGCGGCTAATAATTCTTCCGGGTTTGTTCCCGCTGTGCCATCTTCGTTTTCAAAACGCATTTTGGTACTATAAGGAGTGTCTTTAAATACTCCGCTTGGTCCGTTCAGCGTTCCTTTGCCTTGCAAGCCGCTACCGGTCCATTTTGATGTTGCTCTTCTTTTTAAAGCCATAATTTTTGTTTTTTTACATTATTAGATTGTGTAACCATAAATAAGCCGCGCTGTTTTTATCTGTTTGTCATCAGATTCTTATAATTAAATTCCGGCATAGTTAACTTAAATAAGAGTAGAACAAGTTTAAAAATTGATATAAAGCTGATTAAAAAATTATAATAATCTTTAAAAAACCCGATGGATATGATTTCCACAATAAATTTAGGCAGTCTTTTAAAACAAATAGGGTGTATTAAAATCCGGAAATTTTTAAAATAACTCCCGGTATCTTTAAAATATATCCAAGGGTTAGTTGGTTAAAACCGGGGATCACAGCCAGCTACCAATAAAGTTCAGCAAGAGGCGTTCAATTTGAAATACTTACTTTAGATATTTAAATTCTAAAATGGTTAATCGTCGTAAATTCATCAAAAACACATCTTTAGGTGGCGCATTTTTGCTTGCCGGTAACACTTTTGCGGATATAATTCCTGTTGGAAATATAACCACTTCAATTGATAATGAACCGATTGTTATTTCAACCTGGGATTTTGGAATAGCAGCCAACGCCGCCGCCTGGCAGATTTTAAAAAACAACGGCAGGGCTTTAGATGCCGTGGAACAGGGAGCAATGGTGCCTGAGGCAGATCCCAAAAATCAATCTGTTGGGTTGGGGGGTTTGCCCGATAGAGATGGCATAGTTACCCTTGATGCCTGCATTATGGACGAGTTTGGCAATTGCGGCAGTGTAGCCGCTTTGCAGAATATTCTTCACCCTATTTCTGTTGCCCGCAGGGTGATGGAAAAAACCCCACACGTGATGCTGGTTGGAAACGGAGCTTTGCAATTTGCTTTACAACAAGGTTTTAAACAGGTGAATCTTTTGACCCCGGAATCTGAAAAAGATTGGAAGGAATGGCTAAAAAAGGCGGAGTATAAACCCGTTAATAATATAGAAAACAAATCTTTCAGTCCACGGAAGCTGCCCGGCAACGAGTATAATCACGATACGATCGGGATGCTTGCCTTAGATTCAAAGGGCAACCTATCAGGTGCCTGTACCACGAGCGGCATGGCATATAAAATACATGGCAGAGTAGGTGATTCGCCAATAATAGGAGCAGGATTATATGTTGATAATGAAATTGGGGGCGCCACTTCTACCGGTGTTGGCGAAGAGGTGATCCGTAATGTTGGAAGTTTTCTGGTCGTAGAATTAATGCGGCAGGGTTACCCGCCCGAAGAAGCCTGTAAAGAAGCAGTAATGCGGATCATTAAAAAGAAACCGGAAACCGCAAAGGAAGTCCAGGTGGGTTTTCTCGCGTTAAACAAAAAAGGGCAATACGGAGCTTACGCCATTCAAAAAGGGTTTAGTTTTGCCGTATGCAATAAACAAAACCAGGAATTACTTATAAAAGGGAATAGTTACTATTAATGGGCTTTGAGTTAGAAATATGCTGTAACTCTATAAATTCAGCCATTGCTGCCAACAAAGGTGGCGCTGACCGTATAGAACTTTGTGATAATATGTCTGAAGGTGGTACCACACCTTCTCATGGCTTAATTCAGGCATGTAAAAATCTCTTAACTATTCCGGTCTTTGTAATGATCAGGCCTCGAGGAGGTGATTTTCTTTATAACGACGAGGAATTTGAAGTGATGAAGTTGGACGTAATGCATGCAAAAAAATCTGACTGTGATGGTATTGTTATTGGAATTTTAAAATCCAACGGAAGCATTGATATGGATCGGTGCAGGCAGTTAATCGAATTGGCCAGACCAATGAAAATTACTTTTCACCGGGCCTTTGACCGCTGTGAAAATCCTTTAATGGCACTTGAAGATATAATCTCATTAGGTTGCCAGAGAGTACTTACTTCGGGGGCTGAAGTAAGTGCCGCCAATGCGATAGCGACACTTGGAAGTTTAATAAAGCAAGCTGCCAATAGAGTTATGATCATGGCCGGGTCTGGAATAAACGAAACGAATCTAGCTTTTATCGCTCAAAATACCGGTATAAGGTCATTCCACAGTACAGGAAAAACAACCACTCAATCTAATATGATTTACTTTGGGGCCGGCAAACTTGCGGAACTTGACGGGCACTTTCCAGTTTTAGAAACCAGTTCAGAAAAGGTTAGGAGAATGAAATTTATACTTGCCGAATTATTAAAAGATGAAAATCATAAATAAAAATTATTAATCGTTAAATATATTTAAAGCCTTTTTAATCCTGATTATTGTTTCTTCTTTTCCTAAAGTTGCTGCAATATCAAATACTCCTGGGCCGAATTTACCTCCTACCAACATCACCCGAAAGGGTAATAATAGCTCCCCTAATTTAATCCCTTTACGCTCACTTAAAGCTTTAAATTTGGTTTCAACTTCTTCGTTATCCCAGTTGTTTAATTCAAATAAATTATCGCATAAGGTTTGAAAGAATTCAGTTTTGGGTTCATTCCACTTTGGCTTAACAGCATTCAGGTCATATTCTTTTGGCTGTTCAAAAAAGAAATAGGCATGTTCCCAGAAATCTTGCAAAAACGTTAACCGATTCCTAACTAGTTCAATAACCTTATCCAGGTATTTATTATCTGTAATAGTTATTTCTTTTTCGGAAAGGGTATCTCGGATTCCGGTGTTTAACGAAGCAGCATCAGCCTTCTTAATATATTCGTGATTAAACCATTTAGCTTTTTCAAAATCAAATTTTGCCCCTGCCTTATTAATTCGTTCTATGGTAAATTTTTCAATCAATTCATCCAGACTGAAAATTTCCTGTTCTGTTCCATCATTCCATCCCAAAAGCGCCAGCATATTAACGAATGCTTCAGGCAAATAACCCATTTCACGGAAACCTTTGATTACACTGCCTGTTTGGGGGTCTTTCCAGTTCATCGCGTAAACCGGAAAACCAAGGCGGTCGCCGTCCCGTTTACTTAGTTTGCCGTTTCCATCCGGTTTTAAGATGAGCGGCAAATGGACCCATTCTGGCATTTCGGCTTTCCATCCCAAGTATTCCCATAAAAGAATATGCACCGGTGCTGATGGCAACCATTCTTCGCCTCTAAAGGCATGGCTGATTTTCATCAGATAATCATCAACTACCACGGCCAGATGATAAGTTGGCATTCCGTCGGCTTTCAATAATACTTTATCATCAACCAGATTTGTATCAAAGCTGACAATCCCACGAATCATGTCATTAAAACTGATGGTTTCATTCGATGGCATTTTTATTCGGATTACATGCGGAATTTTTTTAGCCAGCAAATTTTCAACCTCGGAGGATGATAAGTTTAGAGAGTTTCTTAATACTTTACGGTTTTCATGCCCATATCTGAAATTTGGGGTTAGCCTGCGTTGTTCTTCTAATTCTTCTGTAGTATCAAAAGCGTAATATGCATAACCGCTTTGTACAAGCTGCTCGGCATACTGTCGATAACTATGTTTTCTTTCGCTTTGGCGGTATGGCGCAAACGGGCCACCTTTTTCAGGTCCTTCATCCGGATTTAAACCACACCATTTTAAGCAATCCGTGATATATTGTTCAGCACCTTCAACGTATCGGCTTTGGTCAGTGTCTTCAATTCGCAAAACAAAATCGCCATTATATTTTCGTGCGAATAAGTAATTAAACAGTACGGTTCTAACCCCGCCTAAATGTAAGCCGCCGGTTGGGCTGGGTGCAAACCGCACTCTAACTTTTTTGTTGATTGACATGCCGCAAAGATAGTTTTTTGACGCATAATCTAATTTCTATGCTTTGCGTTTCATTTTTGTATTTTGGCGGGGATGAATCCGTACGAACAGAAACGCCGCTGGAAATTCGTTTTACTTGCCTTCGCTATTGTTATTGCCGGGGCTTCTTTATGGTACACCAATTACCTGGTTCAGAACATTTCTAAAGCTGAACGTACCCGTGCGGAAGTATGGTCAAAAAGTACCCGGAACATCATTGATATGCCTGACGTGAACGATGAATACATCACGTTTATTTATTCAATTCGAGATAGTTTAGCTGTGCCAGCTATTGTAGCTGATTCAGCAGATAACATTACCTCCTACCGGGGCTTAGACAGTACCAAAACTAATTTTGACCTGGAGGCGGATAGTGTTAAACAGTATGATCCGAAGTATTTCCAGGATCAGCTAAAGGAAATGAGAAGTCAGCATGAGCCCATTGAGATTAACCTGGCCCGGGGCGGTAGCGGAATGCTGTATGTTTATTATAAAGATTCAACTTTGTTAACGCAGTTGCGGATTTTTCCTTACATACAACTTACCGTAATTGCCATTTTTCTGTTAGTTGCTTATCTCGTGTTCAGTTCTTCCAGACGATCAGAACAGGATCAGGTTTGGGTTGGGATGGCTAAAGAAACGGCTCATCAACTCGGAACGCCGATTTCTGCTTTAATGGCCTGGGTAGAATTACTTAAATCAAAACTAAATGATGAAAATGATCCTTTGCTTATTGAAATGGAAAATGATGTAAAGCGACTGGAAATGGTAGCTGATCGTTTTTCTAAGATCGGTTCAAAGCCAGTGCTTCAAAATCATGGAGTTTATGATGTAGTTGTTGAGTTTGTAGATTATTTTAAGATCCGCGTAAGCGATAAGATTAAATTTAACGTTTTAGGAGATACCCAGGTTGAAGCTCTTGTTAATGTGCCTTTATTTGATTGGGTTTTAGAAAACCTGCTTAAAAATGCGGTTAATGCGATTGAAGGCCCAGGCTTAGTTGAGATAACCATTATTGAGAACCTGGTTAAAGAACAGGTTTTTATTGACATTACAGATACCGGAAAAGGAATTTCAAGATTAAAGTTCGACACCGTTTTTCAGCCGGGATACACCACCCGGAAACGCGGTTGGGGCTTGGGTTTATCCTTAACCAAACGTATAGTAGAAAATTACCATCAGGGACAAATATTTATTAAAGATTCTGAAATTGGTAAAGGAACCGTTTTTCGCATCGTACTAAAAAGCAACTTAACCTATGTACCCACCACAAGCTGATGAATTTGCGCCTTATTGCAGCGCTTACATCAATACCGTTTCGGATAATGTTATGGGCGAACTTGAGTATCAGGCCACCTCATTTCCACAATTTTTAGCAGAACTCTCTGACGAAACAGCAAATCACTCTTATGCTGAAGGTAAATGGACTATCAAACAGTTGGTAGGCCACACCATTGATACTGAGCGTATTTTGGCTTATCGTCTTTTAAGGATTTCGCGAAATGATAAGACGCCATTACCCGGTTTTGACGAAAACGCGTACGTATCATTTTCTGATTTTAATGAACGTTCTTTAAAAAGTTTAGCCAATGAATTTGCCGCGTTAAGAAAAGCAAATATGTTTTTGTACAACTCTATTAAAGAGGATGATCTGCATAAAACAGGCAGCACCAATGGCACAACCGTGAGTATAAGGGCTTTATTGTTTATTATAGCTGGTCATCTTAACCACCATCGCAATATCATTACAGATAGATATCTATAAAAGGGGATGTTTGTTAAGATGTAATTCTGCTTTTTACACGCACACAAAAAGCCTGAATTATTTTAAAATTTACGGTCACAATAAAATAAAAATTTATAGAATCCGAACCTTTTTTAATTAAGATGGTTTATTAGTTGAACCATTTTTGGTTTAATTGTGATAAGGTTTAGGTTGAAAGCCCTCAGCATTAGTTGGGGGCTTTTTTATGGGAATGATTGACAATATACCTTGAAAATTTGCTTAACAAATTTGCTGTTGCTATCTTCAAAACATAAATCACTTCTTTAATATGAAAAAATTATCCATAGCACTGGCGTTATTTAGCGCAGGTTTATTGACAACACTTCAGGCGCAAACTATAGAAACACCTGCACCAAGTCCATTGCAAACCATTAAACAAGAGTTTGCGTTATCAGATGTTTCAATCACTTATTCCCGGCCTTCTATGAAAGGCCGTAAGGTAATGGGCGATCTGGTACCGTTTAACAGCTCGGTTTGGCGTACAGGGGCTAATCAGCCAACTAAAATTACCTTTGGCGAAGATGTAACTGTTGGCGGCAACAAGGTTCCAAAGGGCGAGTATGCTTTATATACGATTCCTGCCAAAGATGAATGGACCGTTATCCTAAGCAAAAATACAACGCTTTGGGGTTCTACGGGATATCAGCAAACCGACGACCTGATCCGTTTTAAAGCGAAACCAGTGGCTTTACCCCTTGATGTAGAATCTTTTACGATACAGTTTGCGAATGTAAAACCGCAATCAATGGATATTCAGTTAATGTGGGAAAAAACCGGGGTAAGTTTTCCGATTACTGCTGAAATAGACAACCGCATTACGAAACAAATTGAAGCTGCCATGTCTCCAGGCGATCGGCGTCCATACTTTGAAGCTGCTTCTTATTATTATGAAAGTGGTAAGGACATGAAACAAGCCCTTGAATGGGCCAGCAAAGCGGTAGAACAGAATCCGGATAGATATTGGATTGAGCATTTAAAAGCGAAAATCCAGATGAAAATGGGGGATAAAAAAGGTGCGGTAGAATCTGCAACCAGATCTATGGCTAATGCTAAAACTCAAAAAAACCCCGATTACGTCAGTTTAAACGAAAAACTAATTTCCCAGGCAAAAAATTAATATTGTATCCGGAACCTTTTCACTTAAACCGAAGGGCGTTCCGGTTACAATATTTTAGAAGGTTTATTAGACTTTCTGTAAAGCATTTCCAGCAAGTAAGCGATAATAACCAGAACGAAACAACCCACTACATTAAGCCACAAGAAGGCCATCACATTATTAATCCATAAAGTAAATACAATGATTTCAGTGATGACCGCCGCTTTAAAGGTGGCCGATCCACCTATCTTTTTAAAGTAAAAAGCCACAACAAATATTCCAAGGATGGTACCATAAAATAGTGAACCCAGTATGTTTACGGCTTCAATTAAGTTTCCTAATTTACTAGCGTACAATGCCATCAGAATACAAAAGAATCCCCAAACCACCGTTAAATATCTGGAGACTGCTAAATACTTTTTTTCGGAGCCGTTTTTGTTAATAAGCCTTTTATAAATATCAATTACTGTAGTAGAGGTAAGCGAATGTAATGCACTTGCTGTTGAGCCCATGGAAGCAAGAAATACGATGGCGATTAATAAACCAATTAATCCCTGTGGCAGATAACGGGTAACAAAGCTTAGGAATATATAATTGTTATCATTTGTATCTGACTTTGGATCATTCTTCAACATCAGGTCTACAGCTTGCTGACGGATGGCCTTTGTTTTTTCATCGGCCCTTTCTAAAATCTCGCGGTTACTGTTTATTTCTGTTTCATTTCCGCTTTTCAGCGACATGTTTAACTCATTTATCTGCTGCTGTTTTTCTATAAAAGCATCTGCATAATGAGATTTAATTTTGATTAGTTCCTGATTATACCGACTTTTTTCAATCTTGTTTAGTTCATAACTGTTAAAAAAAATTGGAGGCTGATTGAACTGGTAAAATGCAAAAACTAGTACACCAATCAATAAAATGAGAAACTGCATGGGGATTTTTACTAATCCGTTCATCAGCAGCCCCAACCTGCTTTGGCCAACAGACGAGCCGGTGAGATATCTTCCCACCTGACTTTGATCCGTTCCAAAATAAGCTAACTGTAGAAAAAAACCACCAATCAGCCCGCTCCAAACGGTGTATTGATTGTTCCAGTCGAAAGAAAAGTCGATTGCTTTGGTACGGCCCATTTTGCCTGCGATCTGCAAAGCATCTGCAAAACCAATATTGGCCGGAAGTAATTTTACCACCATTACTCCGGCAATTAATAAACCTGTAAAGATGATAGCCATTTGCAGGAGTTGTGTATAGGATACCGCCGTTGTGCCACCGTAAACAGTGTAGGTTATAACCAGGCCGCCTATAAACAGCGTAGTGTAAGTAGTGTCGATATTTAAAATAGTTGAAAGGATGATAGAAGGGGCATAAATGGTTATTCCGGTTGATAATCCCCTTTGGATAAGAAACAGAAACGCGGTTAGTGCCCTGGTTTTTAAATCAAACCGGTTTTCAAGAAACTCATAAGCAGTATAAACTTTTAAACGGTGAAATATAGGCACAAAGGTGATGCAGAGCACAATCATAGCCAAAGGCAAACCGAAATAAAACTGGACGAAACTCATGCCCTTTGAATAGGCTAGCCCGGGTGCGGAAAGAAAGGTTATGGCACTTGCTTGCGTTGCCATAACCGATAAGGTTACATGATACCAGGGAAGCGATTGGTTTCCTAATAAAAACCCGTTTACATTACTTGTGCCGCGGCTTTTATAAATTCCATAAGTTACAATGGCAAACAGAGTAACTATTAAAACCAGCCAGTCAATCGCACTCATTCAAATGTTTTGGTGAACACGTAAAAAAGAAGGATTAACAGGATTAGAAAACCAATCAGGACACTATAAAACCTGTTCCAGCTTTTAACAAAAGGCGGTAACTCCGGATCAATTTTCACGCTTTCTGACCAGCACATTAACGAAAAAAGCGGCAGTTAACAAGCCCAGAAAAGCTCCCAAAAGCATATAAAGTATAGAGCCGGTTACAATCCATGCGGTTAAAACACCGAATATTACGGCAAGGATATAAAAATATGAGTAATTATTTTCAGGTTCGTTTTGGGTTTCCATGCAAGTTATTTAATTGTTGGTTATTAGTTATTTGTAAAAAGCAGTTTTACGGAGTATATAAACCCGATAAAAGCGAGAAACCCCCGATTTTTATTTCGGGGTTTGAAGCGAATAGCGGGACTACAGTTAATAGTTGTTCGAGCCTTGCTTTTTTGAACTTAAAATTTGAACAGATAAAAAAATATTTGCAGCGTTTAAATCCTTGAAAACTTACTTATCCTAAGTTCACTTTCTCTTCGATATCAAATTTACGAATAATCTGTAAGCACCTGGTACACCGGCCGGCAATTGTCTGAAAAAGACAAGGGTTGTATATACAAAGCGGCCTTTACCGTAATCGGCCACAATCAGTGAGCCTTCGCCTGATTTCTCATTCTTATCGTTCATTCCTAAA
>JACMND010000190.1 GCA_014378705.1 Pedobacter sp.
AACCGTTTTGCAATCCGCTGGCTGTTACCAGTTCCCGGGCCAGTTAAAAATGAAGGAACTCCGGTCCTTCTCCAGTTATAATAGGCTTCCCAGCCACTATTTTGAAAAAAGGCTAGATATTTTTGCTTTAAAATCTGATTTAATCCAGTTTCGTTATCTCCGGTATACTTAACAGAAGCCTGGTTGTAATAGGCTTCCCGATTAAAATTAATAAAATAGCTTTCATAATCATTCAGGCCACCACCAGCTTTCTGAAAATAAACTGTATTATCTCCTTCCACAATTCCGTAAAATGCTATTGAAGCTTGTAAACCCTTTTTATACCATTCTTCTGAAACCCCGGAAATCCAACCTCTGTTAATGGCTTCGGCAATGTTAAAACACATTTCTGAATAACCTATTTGGATATTCGGCTCAGCCACATACGTACTGTAATACCTTTTACGATTGATAAATGAATACTCACCATTACCCGCTTTTGTACTCATGTCTGCCAGATCTTCGCCGCTGCTTGCTCCTAAAAATGCCGAATGTGATGTCGGTAAAATACCGGCACTTAATTTTTTTGCTGCCGGTTCTGCTGTCACAAACGTACGGGGATCCTTTAATTCTACCAGCGTATTTAAGTAAGTCGCACTCATGTTGTAACGGGTAGCATCAAATCCAAAATTATCCGGGTTTGTAGGATACTTGTTAAACGTGCTGTTATAAACGTATTGCATGTTATCTGACATATCTGCCAGGAGTGGATATTTACCAGCATTGGCGATCGTTTCAGCAAATTTTTGCCTCACTGCAAGATCTGTGTCAGAATCCTTTTTACTCAGTTGAATTAAAATCCTAAGCTTAAACGTATTGATGGCCTTTTGCCACTTTTTAAGATCATTATTATAATAATAATCACCGCTCAATAAATTGTCGGGACTTGCAATTAAAGCAGCTACTTCGGTATTAGACTCGTCTAACCATTTCAATACCTGCAGAAAAACCTCCTTTTGTGAATTGTATTTAGGTGTGGTGTTGGCCAATCCCTGTAATGCTTCGGTCATCGGTATATCTCCTACTTTCATCGTCAGATTATAGAAAAAATATGCTCTAAAAAATTTACCTAAAGCACTGTAAGAATTGGCCTCAGCTGCCCCATTTTTAATAGCTTCTTCTTCCATCTTACTCACATTTTTTAACGTATTATAAGTCTCAAATGAAATATTGCTCCAGTTGTATTCCTGGTTGCCATAGTAATTATAGTTGATGGCATTAAACTGGTTCCAGCGGTGAGCATCACTCCAGGCCTCCTGCGTAAAATCATTTAAAACACTGCTGAGCACAAGCGAAGCAGGTACACTTGACGGTCGGTTATTATCAACCTTTAAATCATTAAATTCTTTGGTACAACCTGCAAATGTGAATACAAGTACCAGTATTGAGTAAAAAAAATCCTTTTTCATAATTAATATTGCTATAAATTAAAATACAATGTTCAAATTGAAACCATATCTGCGTGTGGTTGGAGTTTGGAGATTAGACGAGCTTTGGCTTCCGGCATACTGATCTATATCAACATCTTTAAACCTGTTATCTTTTATAAAATACAACAGGTTTCGTCCAACTACAGAAACAGTGGCACTTTTAAATAAAGAAGTATTTCCAAAAAGGCTCTTGGGTACGTTAAACCCAACCGTTACTTCCCGTAATTTTAGATAAGACTTACTCATCAAATTTCCTTCAGTAGTTGAATTATACCTGCTTATATAATCCTGTAGAAAAGTTTTCGTTCCGTTTGGTGAGAACTGTAGAGCGCTGTAATTGGTAATAGCTCCTGTTGCCGCATCATATGTTGGGGCCACGCCGTTAGAGATAACTACTCCCTCGCCGGTGTATGATTTTACACCCAGATAATCCTGATAACGGGCATCACCCATCGCACCTTCTACGGTTTCTAAATGCCTTCCTCCACGAAAAGTTTGCCTGCGAACATAATTTTCCATTGTTCCACCAACCCGGCCATCAAACTGAAAACTTAAGTTGATGGCTTTGTATGAAAATTTGTTGTTAAATCCCCAAACCCAATCCGGACTGGTATAACCCTGAAACTGTGCCACCGGATTGACTAAAGGCCTTCCTCCGGCATCGTTTACAATCTGACCTTCGGCATTTTTAACAAATGACGAAACATATAATTTATCCAATCTGTCCCCTTTTCTGTAGAAATTAAATAATACATCAGTGCCTTGAGGTAACTCCTGCAATGTGGTACGATATGAAGAATAATTCAATAAAGTGCTCCAGTTAAAGTTTTTGTTTTGAATAATTAATCCGGTTAATGATATTTCTGCCCCTTTGGTTTGTGTTTTTACCGCATTGGTAATAAAGCTGGTGTAGCCCGTACTTTCAGATATTGGCTGATTATAAATTTGCGGTCCGTCTGTATTTATGAAATAGGCCACATCAAAACCTATCCGATCTTTCACAAATCGGGTATCTAAACCAAATTCCAAAGAACTACGGCTATCCGGGCTGATAGATGGATCAACCAGATTGTTAGAAAATGACGCATATGGCTGGTTGTTATACCCTAGCCCTGTGTTGTAAGGTGATTCTAAAGAATACGTTGGCCCATCATAAGATCCCTGATAGGCAGCACCGTATCCAATTGGATAATTAGCATTTGGCGTTGCCCCGATAGTAGTTGCCACGCTCGAGCCAGCACTTTTAACATTCGCATAAGAGGCTCTTAATTTTAAAAGCGAAACTAGAGAAGGTAAGGTAACATAATCTGATATGATACTATTTCCGGACACGGATGGATAAAAGTATGATTTGCTTAGCGTAGAAATTTTATCGACCCTTCCGGTAGCTCCAAGGTTAAAGTACCTGCTTAAAGCAATATCAGCGGAATAAAACGCACTTAATACCCGCATATCACCATTAAAACTATACGCTTTAACCGGGTTACGACTATTGGCAAAAGTGTATACCCCAGGTACATTCAGGTAATCTGTAGTAACGAAATTTGATTTGTAAGAAAAGTTACGAAGACTGCCACCGGCAAAAGTACTAATCCCTAAAAAGCCTAATTTATTATTGTAATGGAGTATAAGTTCATTATTATTTTCAAAAAGGCTTCTATTGTCTTCCCTGTAATCGCCTTTACCTTCTTCACGTCCGTACGGGTGGGCTGAAAAAGGCATTTTTTCATTCCGAAGTAAATCATAGTTGGTAAGTGAGGATCTACCCATCAATTCTACTTTGTTGCCAAACTTTCGGGTTAATGACGCGTAACCATACATATCTGTTTTGTAATGACCGCGTGTCCATTCATTTACTAAAAAATAAGGATTGTGATAGCGCTGATATTCAGCATAATTACTCTGAACCCCTTCTTTACCCGGCTGCCAGTAATTGCGCATATCATCAATATTCCAGTCTGCCCCACCCCAAATAGTAATGTTGTAAATCATACTATTCGGACCATAATTTACATCCGGGATATTGGGAGTATATTGTCTGTTATAATTTAATTGCGCATCAAGTTTAAGTTTATTAGAAAACTTGTATCCGGTGTTGATGTTAAAATTGGTGATATTCAAACTTGTGTTTGGCACAATCCCCTTTTGATAAGAATGTGAAACTGATGCTCTTAGATCGTATTTCTCTCCGCTAGAAGACACCGCGATATTGTTGGTGCTTAAAAGCCCGGCTTGAATAAAACGGGATAAATTATCTTTACCACGAGCTAGCCATGGTGTTCCCTGTCTCAGGCCGGCACTATTTACCGGACTATCATATTGAGGAATTAATTGTCCTTCAAACTTTGGACCCCATATGTCATAATCACCGTCATTTAAACCTCCACCTTTACCATCTACAAAAGAATATCTTCCGTGATCGCCGGGACCATACAAATCCTGTGTTATTGGAAGTGCGATAAAGCCTTTATCAATCATGGTACTGCTATTATAATCTATTGAAAATCCTCTTTTATCTGAAGACCCTTTTTTAGTGGATATAATAATTGCTCCTCTTTGACCGCGATATCCGTAAAGAGCAGAAGCCGCAGCTCCTTTCAATATGGTAATGTTTTCAATATCATCCGGTGATATATTCCAGGTATCTGAGTTGATAGGGATCCCATCTACAACATAAAGGTTGATGCTTGAACCTCTTAACAAAACTTCCGGCCTGCCCAGCATCTCCGCAGAAGAACCGACAGACAAACCGGCTACTTTTCCAACAAGGGAATTCATAGGATTTGGCTCGCGTGCTTTAATTAGTTCGGCTCCGCTAACTTCCTGCGTTGCATAGCTCACCAGCTTTCTTTCTTTTTTAATACCCAAAGCGGTTACCACCACTTCAGATAAAGACTTAGCATCTGTGGCAAGTACTACATCAATGGTGTTTTGAGAACTTACTAAAATTTCCTGGGTGACTGATCCCAGAAAGGAAAAAATCAGTGTTTGCCCCGGTTGAGCAACCAAGCTGTAACTTCCATTATTTTGAGTAGTTGTACCAGTATTTGTACCCTTTATAAGGATACTTACACCGGGCAAAGCAAGCTGAGTTTCATCGGTAACTGTGCCTGTGATTTTGTTTTGGGCTGATGCCAGAAAGGATGTAAAGAATCCGAAAATAAACAGAAGGGATACAACCTTAAAATAAGAGTAAATTTTATTCATTGCTGAGAGTTTTTATGACAGCAATTGTAAAGGTTGGTTATTATAAGAAAACGAATTTTAGGTTAAAGTTTCTTTAATATAATGTGTATATTAAGTTAAACCGGATGGGTTTAGATAACGGGAATGTTACATTAAATTTAAGTTTAAATAACAACTAGAGTCCGGCTTAACAAGTAGTTTAATGTTTTTTCTTTTAGTTTTTGCAGGCTGTTAACTGGTAAGTCCTTTATTTTTGCGCAATCATCCCAGGTACGGAATTTTAACATGAGTTTAAAATCCGGATGCTTTTCAAATTCCTCTGCTTCCGTCTTTGTCATAATCCCTCCCTGGAAACTAAGCGTAATTCGGCTGGCTTCAGATAATTGCAGGGAATATTCAGGAAACTTAAACGTTAAATATCTCTTGGCAGCCACATGTGCCTGAACCAGAAATACAAGCCGATCAGAAAATCCGCGTTCCTTTAAAAAGACGGCACCCTGCTTTTCATGATTCATTGCTCCGTAACCCTTCATATCCGGCTGATCATTGTTTGAGCACAAATGACCTATATCATGAAAAAATGCCGCCAAGATTACCTCATCATCGTAACCTTCCTGTTCGGCAAGCTCTGCGGTTTGTGCCATGTGTTCTAATTGAGATACCGGTTCTCCGATATAATCCGAGCCACCGTGCTGGCTATATAGATCAAAAATTTCATCAACTACCTCGTTTGGATTGAGCTGCCTAATCATCATGTAAATGGAATATTATACTAAGTAATTGTTTTCATGTTAAACAGGTATTAATAAATTATCAAACAATTAGTTATTCCGTATTTGTTAATTTTTATAACCTGTTTAACTGATTCATTAGTATGTCTAAATCCGACACACCATCTTATCTTAAAATATCTTAACAAAAACATAATAGATCTTCAGCTTAATTTTAATAAACAAAGTTTAGTATTGCTCAAATTAACAATCGTAAAAATTAGTACACCTTGAGAGAGAGATCATTAAAATTGAAATCATAAATTTTGGCCGTTTTTACACGCTATATGCAGTATTTAATTAGTGAAAAAGGATGCCGCTGCTATCGTTATTGCTCCTAATAAAGCTTAAAACCTACACCTTAATCTTTAACAGGTTAAGTCAACGGAATTTAGCCTGATACTTAAATAATTTAAAATTTACCTTATGTCAGTAAAATTAGTTGTGTTTGATATAGCCGGAACGACTGTTAAAGACAATAATAATGTAAGCGAAGCATTTCAATCTGCTTTACAAAAATATAAAGTAAATGTAGAGATTGAAAAAATCAACCCTTTAATGGGGTACGAAAAAAAACTCGCTATCGGTGAAATCCTGAGGGCCCATTCCCAGCTTGATGAATTTGAAATTACAAGCGCCCTTATAGATTTGATATATACTGAATTTGTTCAGTTAATGATTTCTTACTACCAGGATGAAAAAGATATCTCCGCCTTGCCTGATGTAGAACAAACTCTTTGGGAATTACAGAAGCGTGGCATAAAAGTCGGCATCAATACAGGTTTTCCTCATATAATAGCTGAAACAATTATCAAAAGACTACGCTGGCGTGAAAAGGGATTGATTGATTATCTGATCGGATCAGACCAGGTTGAATTCGGGCGGCCACACCCGCTGATGATCCAGCACATCATGAAAGAACTAAATATCACTGATCCAAATGAAGTTGTTAAGGTAGGCGATACCGAGGTAGATATCCGGGAAGGCCAGGAAGCAAATTGTAAATACGTAATCGGAGTAACCACCGGAACGTTCAGCCGCAGTGAACTGAAAAAATATAATCCTACCCATATTATTGATAACATATCAGAAATTTTACCCATCCTGACCAATGAGCATACTGCTACTGAAGCGCTTTAGAAATCAAACATCGCACTGGCCACCGTTTTTAACTGCCGTAGTTGCTGCTTTAGCTGCTTTCAGTACATATACCTGTATGTATGCTTTTAGAAAAGCTTTTACGGCTGGGAGTTACCAGGACAATAGTTTTTTAAATGTTGATTATAAAGTTCTTCTTGTTATAGCGCAGGTTTTAGGGTATACCTTGAGCAAATTCTACGGCATCCGTTTTATATCAGAAATGAAAAATAAAAACCGTGGCAAAACCATTATCTTTTTAATCATGTTTTCATGGATGGCGCTGTTAGGTTTTGCGCTGGTTCCTTCGCCTTACAATATCATTTTCCTTTTTTTAAACGGCTTCCCTCTAGGAATGATTTGGGGTTTATTGTTTTCTTACCTTGAAGGTCGCAGAACAACTGAATTTATGGCCGCAATTATGTCTGTAAGTATGATTTTTGCATCCGGTTTTGTAAAAACAATCGGACGGATATTAATCTTAGATTACAATATAACTGAGTATTGGATGCCTTTTGTTACCGGCCTAATTTTTATTTTTCCACTGATCATTTGTGTACTAATAATGGAATTAATTCCACCTCCTGGTAAACTTGACAAGGAATTAAGGGTTGAACGTGTTCCAATGAACGCCTCTCAGCGCCGGGAATTTCTGCTTGCTTTTTTACCCGGAATTCTTTTCACCATTGTTATTTACACCTTGCTTACAATGATGAGAGATGTAAGGGATAATTTTGAAGTGGAGATATGGGCAGACCTTGGAATTTTCGATAGTAGCGTTTATACCCGTATTGATTCTTTTATCACTGTTATCGTCCTTATTTTAATGGGATTACTGATCCTGATCAGAAACAATTTAAAAGCATTTACAGTGATTCACATTTTAATAATCAGCGGATGTATGATCATCGGACTTTCTACGTATTTGTTTCAGCAACAATTAATCAGCCCTACTTTATGGATGACATTTTCTGGTTTGGGATTGTATATGGGCTATCTGCCATATAATGCTATTTTTTTTGAACGGATGATCGCAACCTTCAGGTACAAAAGCAACGTTGGTTTTGTAATGTATCTGGCAGACGCTATGGGTTACCTGGGCAGCATCAGCATTTTGCTTTTTAAACAATTTGGAGATAGTAGCAGAAGTTGGGCTGTATTTTTTGAAAAAGGAATACTGATCGTTGCATTAGTTGGTGGGGTATCCGCAATCTTCTCGTTACTTTATTTTTCAAGAAAAGCTCACAAGCAAACTATTGTAAAAGAATCTGAATTTCAAATGCTCTATGTTTAAATCCTCAGCAATTGTAATTGGTGCCGGAATAGTTGGACTTGCTACGGCCCGGGCATTGATTCTACGGGGATATTCTGTAAGGGTTTTTGAAAGAAATGAAAGGGCGGTAGGTGCTTCTATCCGCAATTTTGGAATGATATGGCCAATTGGCCAGGCAACCGGACCCATGTATGAAAGGGCGATGCTATCTAAAAGTATTTGGCTCCAAATTTGCCAAGAAGCTGGTATATGGCATGAAGAGTCAGGCTCTTTACATGTAGCATATCATGATGATGAGTTGCAGGTGATGAACGAATATGTTGAAGCTAATCAAACCTACCGGGATTGCTCTGTTTTGTCAACAAGTGAAACTTTAAAAAAATCTCCAGGCGTAAATCCGAAAGGATTGAAAGGATCACTGTATAGTTCTGACGAAATGATTATTGAGTCAAGGGAAGCGATCGCCCAGGTAGCCCTCTATCTTGCAGAAAAAGGGGTTGAGTTTTTCTTTAACACAGCTATTTGCCGAATAGATAAATTCAAAGTATTTTCGGGCGAAAGGTTTTGGCAGGCTGATGAAATTTTTGTGTGCAGCGGTGCTGATTTTGAAACTCTATATCCCGAAATATTTTTAAAAGCAGATATAACCAAGTGCAAATTACAAATGATGAGATTGATAGCACAGCCAGATAACTGGCGAATAGGCCCATCACTATGCGGAGGCTTATCAATGATCCACTATCCCGGATTTAAAGCGGCGGCATCTTTATCCTCATTAAAACAACGTTACCAGTTAGAGTTTTCCGAGTATTTAAAATGGGGAATACATGTTATGGTATCGCAAAACGGAAATGGAGAATTAACAATTGGAGATTCTCATGAATATGGGCTTGTGCATGATCCTTTTGATAAAGAGTTTATTAATAGCATGATTATCAATTACCTGGAAACATTTGCCTCATTTAAAAAATGGCATTTGATACAATCATGGAACGGAATCTATCCTAAAATGATGAACGGACAAACAGAGTTAATTTTAAATCCGGAAGATGGTGTTACGATCGTGAATGCTTTAGGTGGAAACGGGATGACCTTATCTTTTGGATTAATGGAAGAATTGATTTCCAACAGGCACTCCTGATAGAAATATTTAAATGGAATCTCGACCTAAAACTAATACATAAGAGTAATTATTTAACAATATTTTTGTAAAAAATCTTCCACAACTAAACGAATTAGGGGTTATCTAAAGCATTTTTTAATATCATTAATATAAATACACTGCAGTTTAAACATTCAACTTTATGATAAAAACACCGGTATGAGGAGCAAGACAATAATTATTTTGATGTTTGTTTATTTAAACATCAACAAAGCATACTCCCAAAGTGATTTAAATATAATCAATGAACCAATTTTAGATACGACCACTCAACTAAATGTAGCAACAGATTTCAATTTTTTTAAAGCAACAAACAGATACAGAAAGGCAACAGCATATCTTCCAGTACTGTTTACGGCTTATGGATTTACGGCTGTTGCCAATAAGCAACTACAAAATATCAATCTTGAATTTAAAGAAGAAATTCTGGAACATCATCCTTTTTTTAAAACCAAAATTGACAATTACTTGCAATTTTCTCCATCAATAATTGCATTCTCAATGAAGGCAGCAGGTTACAAAGGGCAGAATAATATGTTTAATTCTGCTAAATTATATGCGACCTCAATACTTCTAATGGCAGGAACAGTCAAGGTTTTAAAAAGCGCAACCAGAGAATTGAGGCCTGATGGCAGCGGCAGAAATTCCTTTCCATCCGGACATACCGCGACAGCATTTGCAGGTGCGGAATTTTTGCACCAGGAATTTAAAGAAACCTCACCCCTGCTTTGCTATTCAGGCTATTTGGGAGCAACCGCAACCGGAGTTTTAAGAATGTACAATAACAAGCACTACCTCAGTGATGTGGTGGCTGGAGCCGGAATTGGCATATTAACAACAAAAGCCGCTTATTTAATTAATGCAAAACTTTTTAATGCTAAAAGGAAAAAGGTAAATAAAGTAGTTGGATAAGTCGATATCGAAACCTAACCTAATGGATGTTTTGCAAAAAGTTAAGATTATGACTTGCTATTCCATCTCATTTTTATCCTTTTGTAAGGATCTTTTTCATGCTGGTGCGAGCCTGCAGCTCGTATCCCAACCAAACGTAATCTATTTCTAAAACTCTTTTTCTTTCGCATTAGTCAATAGCACTGCTATATACCTGCCGGTGCAAGCTGGTAGCTCATATCCTCTTTGTTATGAAACTTATACTTTCTGCTCATCAGCCTAAAAAACTGATTTAATAGATTTATGTACCAGGCAAACACTGTGTTTTATGAAGTACGGGTTGTAAGCTAGCACCAGCAAACAATTGCACAGTCAGACCAGCGGGGAGGTGGAGTTAAATGATATAACTGTACAACCTGGATAAACGAACATTGGAATACAGGTTCAATTATAGCACAATGC
>JACMND010000191.1 GCA_014378705.1 Pedobacter sp.
AAAATGGTTACATAAATGATCCCGAAGGTTCAAAAGCAAAGGTGATGGCCGTGGTTGAAGCCGCCATAAAAAACGATATTTATGTAATCATTGACTGGCATAGCCATAACATCAATTTGAATGAAGCCAAAGTTTTTTTTGCAGAAATGGCGCAAAAATATGGTAAAAACCCGCATATTATTTATGAGGTTTTCAACGAACCCGACAAAGAAACCTGGCCTGAAGTTAAAGCGTATGCAACTGAAATTATTTCTATTATACGTGCTTACGATCCAGATAACATCATTTTAGTGGGGAGCCCATCGTGGGATCAAGATGTACATTTACCCGCAAACGACCCTATTTTAGGATACAAAAACCTGATGTACACTTGTCATTTTTATGCAGATACACATAAAAAAGCTCTCCGGAAACGTTGCAAATATGCCCTAGGAAAAGGTTTAGACCTATTTATTTCAGAATCTGCGGGGGTGAACGCAAACGGCGACGGCCCTCTAAATATCTCCGAATGGAATAAGTGGATTCAATGGGCTGAACGCAATAAAATAAGTTGGGTCACCTGGTCTGTGTCAGATAAAAAAGCAGCTCAGCTTTTTTCTATAATCTTCGTAATAGTTATAAGGTATTTAGGATAAATTACAGAATATAAATTATGTGATGGCAGGTAATTCCTAATCATTCCCTCAAATTTTAGAGTATCCAAATAAAATTGCTGTTTAAAACCTACAGTTTACTCAAGACGTACTACCGTTTACATGATTGTAATTATTTTATCACCAAACAATATAAAAGTTTATATATTTATCCAGAACATCAGTTAAATTATAAATACAATGACTTCTATTTTTAAGATATTCACCTTGTTTATATTTGTAAACGTCTCTAGCTGTGTAAAAGAGGACAGCCCTAAGCCAGGTGGAACAAATACAATGATCGCATTAGTTGATGGTAAACATTTTGAAAAAAAAGCTTGCTGGGGCTGCCTTAAGGGGGGAAGTGCAATAGATGTTTTTCTTAACGACACAGTATTTAGCGTTACTGCAGAAGATATGGATCAGAAATTAACTATAGAACTAGGGATAAAATCCTTAAATGCTCCAGGATTATACACTTTATCCTCTAGAGATAAGAACTTTGCTATTGTACGTAATTATAATTCACCATATGCCAGTTTTTCTACATCTAGTACTAATACAGGGCGGATAAATATTACCATGCTTGATCTTTCAAAGCATATTATCGCCGGGACGTTTGAATTTTCTGCAATTGACGAGAAAAATTCGGCTCATACGGTCAATGTTACTGCTGGAAATTTTGATGTCACCTATAAATAATCCCAACTTCTAAAATAACCATTATGAAACTAATTTTTACGCTGTTTAGGCTCTTTACTATATCAAGTTTATGGGCCCAAGATTCCGATGCTAAAAAAAAGGAAAAAATCAATTATTTAACTAAGCAGTTAAAAGTATCTGAAATTACAGCGAAAGGTGTATCCGACATCATGTACGATTATAAGGCGACGGTTAAAAAAGTTTCCAATGATATTTCCTCTAAAACAATGCGTTTTGGTATCCCCTCTTTGTTGTATTCCCATTTTATTAAGCGGATGTTTCCGTTTGCAATTTCAATCCCTGTAATATCACCGTCGTCAAAACAGCAGCAGCCGGTATTAAAGTAATTGGGCTTGTACGTTGTAAAATCTGGCGGCATATCCCCTTTTCTAATTCGGGTTTTCAATTCTTCTTCTAGTTTGTCAATTTCTGCTCGATTTGCCGTTTTTTGGGCAACACCTAACTTTCTGTAAATTCGCTCCAAATAGGTTAAAGAAGCAAAAACCGGTTGGTGCGTATGGCCCGTTATCAAAATAACATTGCGCTGCTTGACCGACCAATCATACATCATTTTGTTGTGAGCAGATTTAAGCTGATCGTTAAAAGCCGG
>JACMND010000192.1 GCA_014378705.1 Pedobacter sp.
GATTATTACCCAGGTGCCCGGAGTTGTGGATGTACAGATTGAAAAACAGGTTCTGGTTCCTCAGTTAATGGTCCGGCTGGATCGTGGAGCTATACAAAAATACGGTTTACAGGTAGGAAAAGTAGCGGAAGATCTGGAAGTATTTTACAATGGAAAGGTAGTTAGTCAGATATTGGACGGGCAAAAAACATTTGATTTAGTGTTGAGAACCGATGATAGTACCCGCAACAGTGTGGACGCCATCCGTAATACCCAAATATCCCTCCCGGATGGTTCATTAATTCCTTTGCAGCAAATAGCAAAAATTGAATTTGAAAACGGGATCAACTCCATTTATCACGAAAACACACAGCGCCGGATCGTAATTTCGGCGAATGTACAGGGCCGTGATCTGGGAAGTGCTGTACAGGAACTACAGGCAAAAATTAAATCAAATCTTCAATTGCCTCAGGGTTATTATATCGAATATGGAGGTCAGTTTGAAAGCCAGCAATCGGCATCCAGATTAATTCTCATACTAAGTATATTCTCTTTCGCAGGAATATTTCTTGTATTGTTCAGTCATTTCAATTCATCCCGTATTGTATTTCAGATCATGCTGAACATCCCTTTGGCATTAATCGGAAGTGTGGTTGCCGTAATCCTAACCGGAGGTGTGTTCTCTATTGCTACAATGGTCGGGTTTATTACCCTCACGGGGATTGCATCCCGGAACGGGATCATGATGATTTCCCATTATATCCACCTGGTAGAACACGAGGGCGAAGAATTCAGTAAACACATGATCATCCGTGGTTCTCTTGAACGGTTAGTTCCGGTTTTAATGACGGCTTTGGTAGCCGCTTTAGCGTTGATTCCGCTTACGCTGGATGCCACGGCTGCGGGTAAAGAAATACTGTATCCGGTTGCAACCGTAATCTTAGGAGGATTGATCAGTAGTACACTGCTGGATACGATTGTGACACCAGTTGTGTTTTACCGTTTTGGAAAGAAAGCTCTGGATACGTATATCAATCATAAAAAGAAAAGCGATAAAGAATTGTCGGTTATTCAATAACCATCCTTAATTTATAGACTAATTAAATTCTATTGTTGACAGGGAAAGATGATATAAATCATTTAATAAAATGCTGGCAATCAGATAGCCTTTTAAAATATAATTCAATATTTACCTAACATTAAAAGGGAGAATGTGATCACGGTGAACAATAAAAACGGAGAAATAAGTAAAATTTTAGATTCTGCAGGAGTGTCATTTAAAAGCCGTTCATAATAATTATAAGTTCAATGTATCAGCATTCAATTGGTAAAGGATATAAAAACCAATCTTGATTAGCAAAAGCATGAATCAGGGCTTTAATTTCAATATTAAAATCACTTAATTATATCCCAGTAGATTCATTAAGACTTTAGATTTCTATTTTAAAAGTAAAACAGGAATGACATAAGACCAGTTAAAACGTTTTAGATCAAACCAAATCCTCCCTAAATTATTTATTCACTTAAGCAAGAATTGAAATTATGAAAACACTTCAAAAAATAACATTGGTGATTGCTTTAATTACGCTGTTCGCATCCTGCCAGTCTCCAAAACAAATTCTTTCAAAATCAGATTCGAGAACTGAAGTGATGGCCAAAATTGCCAATGATCCTGATATGTCAAAAGAGATGATGGAAGCCATGATGAACAGCAAAAATGGTAAAATGATGATGCAGGGAAATGACAAGATGAAGATGATGATGGACAATCATGGTATGATGATGAAGATGATGAAGGATAATCCCGGCATGATGCAAAACATGATGTCTAATATGATGGAGGCAGCTAAAAGTGACACCAGTGTAATGTCCTCAATGTGTAAATCCATGATGGGAAATCAGCAAATGATGGATATGATGCAAAAGATGAAGGGGAAAAACATGGATATGAAAAAGGAAATGGGTAAAAAAACTGAAAATAAAGGGGACACCAAGTCACACCATTGATATAAACTTTTTTTTAACACTTAAAAATTTAAGGCTATGATGCACAATAACGGAGATTACTATTACTGGGGTATGCATATGGGTGGGTGGTTTCTTATTGTTTTAATTGTATTAATGGGATTATTTTTTTATTCCCGGAAAAGAAAATAATCAGCGCATTTTATTTTATTAAAGTCTTTCAATAAATAAACGACAATCATGGAATACTATTTTAGTAAGATCCTTAATGAAAGTTTTGACAAAGCCGTTCAAAAAGTTACAGATTCTCTCAAAGCAGAGGGCTTTGGTATATTGACAGAAATTGATATGAAAGCTACGTTAAAGAAGAAGCTTGACGTAGATTTTTATAATTATAAAATTTTGGGCGCCTGTAATCCGCCATTTGCCTATAGAGCCTTATTGGCGGAAGATAAAATTGGAACTATGTTGCCTTGTAATGTGATTGTTCAGGAAAAAGTGCCCGGCCTGGTGGAGGTTTCCGCTGTTGATCCGGCAGCGTCCATGAAGGCAATAGAAAATGAAGAAGTGCATGACATTGCGATTGAAATCAGAGCCAGGCTACAAAAAGTAATTGAGGCTTTATAAGATTAAATTACAAAGCACTAAAAAGCATTTGAGCTGGTTGAGCCGGGGAAAGTTTTACAAATAAGGTCATATCTATTTAAACTTACTTAGTTGTAAAACAGAGCGTATTTATAAAAAACACAATTCGTTCCCCTTATATAAACCATGTAGTTTTTTAAATTTTAAACGATGAAAAAGTTCAGTTTTTTGTTTGTGATAGCGGGTAGCCTCCTGTCATCCACATCAATTGCCCAACAAGACAGCAGTGGTATTTATAAAACCGCTGATGATTTTCAAAAAAGAAAATTATCATTTGCTGTTAACTACAAAACAGAGAGGCAAAAAATTAACCACAGCTTTCTCTTTAATAATTCAGAAATAAAAGTGACGCACAATGGAGAAAAACATAAATTGTCTAAAAGCAAAACTTATGGTTACAGAAGTACCAAGGGAGAAGAATTCAGGTTTGTAGACAACAAATACTATAAAGTTCTAAATCCTGGCCAAACTTTGCTGATGTATGTTTATAACCATCCTTTTCGTTCACCTAAAGATGCTCAAAAATACCTTCCGGCTTATTTCTTTAGTATTGATGCAGCCTCTGTACCTCAACTTTTGACTAAAGCAAATATCAAAGCTGCATATCCCGTTAACCATAAGTTTCATGATGCTTTAGATGCGGTCTTTAATAATGACGGGGAACTTTACGCCTATGACGGTTTTCACAAAATGTATAAGCTGAACTGGATTCTATCCCGTTGAAGTTTGGTTTGTTTCCAATCCTAATTAGTGCTAATTGCTAATTGCTCAAAAGATGGAGGTGGAATTAATTTGACCGCTAAACATTTAGGATGAAAGAGCAATAATTGTGATAAGGATCACTTCAATTAGAAGACCACATCATTTGATGCCTATTGAAAAGACAAGCGCTTTGCTAAAGAAATAACCACCTGCAATGATTGAAAAAATTATTTAGTGGTCCATTCATAACTAAATCCTTTTTGCTCCCGCTTTGGGCAAAAAGATTGAAACGGAAAGCAGGGCCAACCATAATAGGAGCTAAACAAGTGGTTCTAAAAAAAACATGAGCACGGCACGCAAGAAGATACCGATTTTAAAGATTAATAAATAATTATGATTTAATATCTATGAAGAACCAAACCCTTTTTAAGTGATAGATTAAGTAAACATGGAAAGCATTCACAACGATCTAAAATTTCATGCAACCTCTATTGAAGAATCTGTTGCATCATTAGAAAGTGACCTGAATAAGGGTTTATCTGAAGAAAGGGCAAAGAAAAGTCTTGAACGCTATGGTTTAAATGCCATCACTGAAGCTAAAACAATTACTGCTTTTCAGATATTGGTTAACCAATTTAAAAGCCCTATCGTTTTTCTATTGGTATTTGCGGCTGCCTTGTCTTTTTGGTTTAAAGAATGGCTGGATGGTAGCGCCATTCTCTTAGTCCTTTTCATCAATGCCGCCATTGGTTTTTATATGGAAATCAAGGCAAGGAAATCCATGCTGGCTTTAAAAAAGCTTTCTTCCGTACCGGCAAAAGTTTTACGAAATGGCAAACTAAACGAAATCAATTCGGAAAATATCGTGCCCGGGGATATTCTATTCGCGGAAGCAGGTGATCTGATATCTGCGGACGGCAGGATTTGCCGTTCTACCCAATTGCTGATTGACGAATCGGCCTTAACAGGAGAATCCGTACCTGTGGAGAAAGATACAAATATCCTTCCTGAAGAAACGGTATTGGCCGACCGCATTAACATGTCGTTTAAAGGCACCTATGTTTCTAAAGGAAATGCCTATATCCTTGTTGCTGCTACCGGCATGCAAACCGAGTTAGGCAAAATCGCCACCATGGTTCATTCTTCTGAGCAGGCGGCATCACCCTTAGAAAAGAAGTTGGAAGCTTTTAGTAAAAAACTGATTAAAATAACGGTTGGGTTAGTGGTTGTTATTTTTATTACGGGCTTAATTAACGGCCAAAATATTGTTGACATGCTGGCAACAGCCATTGCTTTAGCGGTGGCAGCCATCCCGGAAGGTTTGCCTATTGTAGCAACCATGTCATTGGCACAAGGGATGTTAAAAATGTCACGGTACAATGTCATCGTTAAAAAACTTTCGGCAGTTGAAACGCTCGGTGGTACCAACGTAATCTGCACGGATAAAACCGGCACGCTTACCCAGAACAAAATGGAAGTGGTGTTTGTGGACACCCACTCCGGCGCCTGGAAAAAAGATGTTCCCTTCGCCGGCAAAAAGGAACATTTGGATTTGATCTTTAAAGGGGCCGTTTTATGCAACACAGCCAACATCCAATCATCGGGAAAGGAAACCAAAGAAATTGGCGATCCTATGGAAATAGCCCTTTTAAAGTTTGCGCAAGGCAATGGAGAAGACCCTGAAAAGATTCGTAAAGAATTTTTAAAAAAAGACGAAGAACCCTTTTCCAGCGAAACAAAGATTATGGCTACGTTAAATGAGCACGACGGCAAATACTATGTTTTTGCTAAAGGTGCCGCAGAAGAATTATTGTTAAAGTGTACCACGGTTTTTGAAGACGATATAGTGCCCTTGGATAGTTCTAAAAGGGAAAAATGGTTGGCTACAGCAGAAAAATTTTCTGCTTCCGGTCACCGAATGATTGCCATGGCTTACCACGAAACTGCTGGTAAACCTAATTCATTAATTGATGACCTTGTTTTTGTAGGGCTCGTTGGCCTGATTGATCCGCCAAGGCCTGAAGTGTTTTCTGCCATAAACGATTGCAAAACCGCCGGGATCAAAGTAGTTATGATTACCGGCGATCACCCTTCCACCGCCCATTTTATAGGGACTCAATTGGGCATATCAAAAGAAGAAGAATTGCCGGTCATCGGCAAGGACATGAAGAAATACGAAGACCTGACTGAAGATGACAAACAAAAATGGATCAATACTTCGGTGTTCGCCAGGGTAAATCCAAAACATAAGCTTGACCTTATTAAAGTTTTTCAGGAAAAAGGATATGTTGTGGGCATGACGGGCGATGGGGTGAATGATGCACCAGCTTTGAAAAAATCTGATATTGGTATTGCTATGGGTCTTCGGGGAACGCAGGTGGCCCAGGAGGTTTCGGACATGGTGTTAAAAGACGATTCCTTTTCGTCTATCGTGGTTGCCATCAGACAGGGGCGTTCCATTTTTGAAAACATTAAAAATTTTGTCACTTTTCTTCTTTCTTGTAATCTCAGTGAGCTACTGGTCATCGCCGTTGCGGCCGTCATGATCCTTCACTCTCAGTTGCTGCCCTTGCAAATACTTTTTATTAACCTCATTACGGATGTGTTGCCTGCCCTTGCTTTAGGAGTAACGAAAGGAGGGGCTGACATTATGAAACTGCCCCCCCGAAAATCATCGGAGCCCATTATTGACAACAGCCGGTGGAAGCTCATCTTCTTTTATTCAGCGGTTATTGCAGTGGCAAGTATAAGCGCTGTTCTAATTAATCACTATTATTTTCACATCGGCCAAAGCTGGGATGCCGCCTCATGTAACAATGTTCTGTTCTTTACAATTATTTTTTCCCAGCTTCTGCATGTGTTCAATATGGGCACCGGATCGTTTTTCAATAACGAGGTGATTAAAAATAAATATGTTTGGTTTTCTGTGTTAGCCAGTACAGTCATTGTGATTGGTATGATACAGATTCCTTACGTCCGGGAAGCGTTAAACTTAATATCTCTGTCACTGAATGAATGGATGCTCATTTTTTGCGCCTCTGTATTTTCTGTAATCGTTATCCAATTTGAGAAGAAATTAAAACTATTTCAAAAATAGGTTTAGCTGCAACAGAACGATTA
>JACMND010000193.1 GCA_014378705.1 Pedobacter sp.
CCATTACCTTAATAGGTGCGGCTATTGCATTAATGAACATTATGATCGTATCAGTTACAGAGCGAACGCGGGAAATTGGTATCCGCAAAGCAATTGGCGCAACACCACAGGTTATCAGGCGTCAGTTTTTAATTGAAGCCACAGTAATTTGTTTAATGGGTGGTATAACCGGTGTAATACTTGGGATTTTAATTGGAAATATTTTATCAATAGTGATGGGCGGTTCTTTTATTATGCTCTGGGCATGGACAATTCTTGGTTTATCGCTTTGCGTTTTTGTAGGTTTGCTTTCCGGGTTTTATCCCGCAATGAAAGCTTCCAGACTTGATCCTGTAGATTCTTTAAGATATGAATAATCCCGGTTGGAATTAGAAGTGGTTTATTATACTTTTTTAGTTACCAAAAATCCGCCCTTTTGAGGCGGATCTTTATGGTTACTGCGCAGGGGGCACCTTCGCACTATACTGCCGTATCTCATCAATTTTTCCATCTTTATTAAATTTCCAAATTTCATGAAGACTAACAGACAACTTTTTACCGTCTTTCATCGTGTTGTTTTCAACTCCCCAAATAGCAACCCAATTTTCATTGCGGTCTACACTTTTAAAACTCATGTAAGCATGCACATCTGATTTAACGTCAGCTAACGAGTTGCGGTACATTTTAACACCCTCCATCATACCATCTTTTCCTTTTACAACTTGCCCATCGGACATATATATCTTGGTTGAATCAGCAAACATAGCCTCATGCCTTTCAAAAGCGTTGTCATCAAAATCTTTCCACATCTCAAGTATCAAACGACTGTTTGCTGGATCGCCCATCACGAAATTTGAAGAATAAAGTGCCGGATACGGCATAGGCAAACTGTCTGCGTTCATAGCGGCAGCAATTGGTTTTGTCTTCATTTTAGCTTGTTTGTTTTGAGCTTGTGCAACTCCCATAAGGCAAATACTCAAAATTAAAAAGCAGATTAACGTTAATTTTTTCATTTAATTTTTAGTTTAAAATTCGTAAGAATTATTTAATTTGTTTAGATTTTTTTTAGAAAATGCTACATTTTAGGAATAATAATGGCCAAATAGCTTATTAAAGATACTACTATTAAAACTTAATTTCATATCACGAAAATAATATTCAATAACAATAAATTATTTATTTACTACTTCTGCTTCATTCTTTAAAGGCTTGTTAGACTTTTATATCTTTGCAAACTAAAAATAACCCATGCTAAAAGGATTTTTCAATGTACCACAACCGGTAAATGAAACGATATTAAACTATGCTCCCGGCAGTTTAGAACGTAGTTTACTTGTAGCAGAGCTGGCAGAAGCCCGCTCTAAACAAATTGATGTGCCGATGTATATCAATGGTAAAGAAATTAGGAATGAAAATAAAGTAGCAATTCGCCCTCCGCATGATCATCAGCATATTTTAGGGTATTACAACCAGGGAAATAAAGGTGATGTAGCAGAGGCTATTAACGCGGCTATTGCTGCCAAAGCATCCTGGGAAAATTTACCGTGGGAACAGCGTGCGGCAATTTTTTTAAAGGCCGCTGATTTAATTGCTGGTCCATACAGATATAAACTTAATGCGGCTACAATGCTTGGGCAATCTAAAAATGCTTTTCAGGCAGAAATTGATGCAGCATGTGAACTCATTGATTTTTTACGCTTTAACGTAAAATTTATGACTGATATTTATCAGCAGCAGCCACCTGTTTCTCCACGCGGAAGTTGGAACCGGGTGGAACAGCGTCCCCTTGAAGGATTTGTTTTTGCGTTAACTCCTTTTAATTTTACAGCTATTGCCGGCAATCTTCCTACTTCCGCCGCGATGATGGGCAATGTGGTTGTTTGGAAGCCATCAAATACACAAATATATTCCGCTAATGTTTTGATGCAGATTTTTCGCGAAGCCGGTTTGCCTGACGGAGTTATAAATTTAATTTATGTTTCAGGTCCAGACGCAGGTGATGTAATATTTAATCACCCGGATTTTGCCGGAATCCACTTTACCGGTTCAACACCGGTTTTTCAGGATATTTGGAAAACAATTGGAAACAACATTCACAAATATAAAACCTACCCTCGCATTGTGGGCGAAACCGGTGGAAAGGATTTTATTCTGGTTCATAAATCTGCAAACGCCGAAGTATCAAGTACCGCTATTTTACGTGGTGCTTTTGAATATCAGGGACAGAAATGTTCTGCGGCATCACGAGTTTATATTTCCAGATCTATCTGGCCGCAGGTTAAAAAACTCCTGGTAAGCGATCTGGCCACATTAAAAATGGGCCCGACCGAAGACTTTGGAAACTTTATAAATGCCGTTATTGACGAAAAATCTTTCGATAAGTTATCTAAGTATATAGATGACGCTAAAAACAACCACGATCTAGAAGTAATAGCTGGGGGAAACTATGATAAATCAAAAGGCTATTTTATTGAACCAACTGTAATTGTTACGGCAGATCCTTATTATGTAACCATGTGCGAGGAGCTCTTTGGCCCAGTTTTAACTATTTTCGTATATGAGGATGAGGATTTTGAAAAAACACTGGAAATACTTGACAAAACTTCTATTTATGCTTTAACCGGTGCGGTCCTTGCTCAAGATCGATACGCCTTGGCAACAGCAACAAATGCTTTAAGAAACGCTGCCGGCAATTTTTATATTAATGATAAATGTACCGGTGCGGTTGTTGGTCAGCAACCTTTTGGTGGAGCCAGAGGATCGGGCACCAATGACAAGGCCGGATCGATGATTAATTTGTTGCGATGGGTTTCTCCTCGTGCCATTAAAGAAACTTTTGATCCTCCAAAAGATTATCGCTATCCGTTTTTAGAGAAGGAATAATAAGCTTTATATGTTTACGTTGTTTTAAATTTTTGCGTAGGCGATTAGACCAGTATACTTTAACTTTTAACGTAAAAAAGATACAGGTAAAAACATGGTAAAACGCACAAATTAATAGATTTTGGCGCCCCAATTTATAGAAAAAGATTTCAAGGAGGTTTGTCCGTTTTTAAAATTCAAAGCAAAAACAGCTCAATATAAACCGCCCCCGGCTTTTAAACTTCGGGGGCGGTTTATATTGGTTTTAAATATTCTCTTCGCTATCAAGATTAAACACTTCACCTAATTCCTCCCCATTATTTGCAGTAACATCAAGATCTTTAACTAAACCAGTATTTAAATTTATAACCCATCCATGAATTTCCAGATCCTCGCGTTTACGCCATGCATTCTGAACAATAGTGGTTTTGCACAAGTTGTAAACCTGCTC
>JACMND010000194.1 GCA_014378705.1 Pedobacter sp.
CTATGCCGAACAGTTGGTAAGTCATTTTCCAAATCAGGTTTTTGTATTAAACCATTTAGCAAAGCCGATGATAAAAGGTGGAGAAATTTCCCGATGGCGAACGGCTATTTCTGCCTTAGCCAGACATGAAAATGTGTATTGCAAATTATCGGGAATGGTTACAGAAGCCGACTGGAAAAACTGGAACTATGAGGATTTTACACCTTATGTGGATATAGTTTTTTCTTCCTTTGGTATAGATAGAGTAATGTTTGGCTCAGACTGGCCAGTATGTGATCTTGCGGGAGGTTATGGAAAGGTAATGGATATAGTAGAAAAACAAGTTTACAGTTTATCCCTTGATGAGCAAGCGAAATTTTGGAATACAAATGCCACTAAATGTTATAAACTTTAAAAAAAGATAATGGATTTAAACTTGAAAGATAAAGTTATTGTAATTACGGGTGGTGCTAAAGGCATTGGTTTTGGTATTGCAGAAACCGTGTCAAAGGAAGGAGCAGTTGCTGTTATTATTGGCAGAGATCAAGCTGATAATCAAAAGGCAATTGACTTAATTACCAAAATAGGGGGCAAAGCTTTTGCTGTTGAAGCCGAATTGACCAAACCCGAAGAATGTAAAAGTGCTGTGGAAGCGGTAATTAAACAATTTGGGAAAATTGATGGTGTAGTAAATAATGCCGGTTTAAATGATGGTGTAAGCTTAGAGAACGGAAGTTACGAAGGGTTTATGGAGAGCTTGCACCGTAATTTGGTACATTATTACTTAATTGTACACCATGCTTTACCTGAGCTTAAAAAATCAAAAGGTAGCATTGTGAATATTAGCTCAAAAACTGCAGAAACCGGACAAGGAAACACTTCTGCCTATGCAGCATCTAATGGTGGTAGAAATGCTTTAACCAGAGAATGGGCGGTAGAATTATTAAAATACAATATCCGGGTAAATGCGGTTGCAGTATCCGAATGCTGGACACCACAGTACGAAAATTGGATTACAACTTTACCTAATCCAAAAGAAATGTTGGACAAAATTACCTCAAAAGTCCCTTTAGAAAACAGAATGACAACAGTTAATGAAATTGCAAATACTGTTGTTTTTTTATTGAGTGAGAAATCAAGCCACACTACCGGTCAAATATTACATGTTGATGGTGGTTATGTGCATTTAGATAGAGCACTGGCTAATGCCTAAAAGTAATTTATTAGTGAAAGTCACATTATTTATCCCCTGTTATGTAGATCAGTTTTACCCTAACGCCGCAATTGCATCGCTACAATTACTGGAAAAATTTGGTTGCGAGGTAAGCTATCCAAAAAACTAAACTTGTTGCGGGCAACCGATGGCGAATTCGGGTTTTGAACATTTAACGGGCGGTTGTGATCGTAATTTTGTGGATAATTTTAAAGGGTTTGATTACATCGTGGCGCCATCCGGCAGTTGCGTTTTGCACATCAAAGACCATCTTCATGATGACAGGTTCCCAATAGAAGCTGAAAAAATAAGAGAAACTACTTATGAGCTGGTTACTTTTTTAACTGATATTTTAAAAGTCTAAAACCTGAAAGCTAGCTTCCCGCATAAGGTGGGCATCCATCAAAGCTGTCACGGATTAAGAGGTTTAAAGCTTGCGCAGATGAGCGAACTGACTGCCCCAGCATTTTCCAAACCGGTGCATTTGCTAAATATGGTAGATGATATTGAAATTATCCATTTGGAAAGGGTTGACGAATGTTGCGGTTTTGGAGGAACATTTTGCGTTGCAGAAGAAGCGGTATCCGTAAAAATAAGAAAAGATAGGGTTGCAGACCATATTTTACACGGTGCAGAATATATTACCGATGTGGATATGTCATGCTTAATGCACATGGAAGGTTTGCTTCACCGGGATAAAAGTACCCTGAAAGTAATACACATTGCAGAGATTTTAAACGGAGGCATACAATGAAAGTAATACACCGCGCAGAAAGAGCCAAAGTTTTTAACGAGGATGAAAAGCGTGTTGATTGGCATGATGAAACACTTTGGTTTGTGCGTCATAAGCGAGATATCGCCACCCACGGCATTCTCGAATGGGGGCAGTTGCGTGAAGCAGGTTCTCAGATTAAAAATCATACACTTTCCAATTTAAATCAATATTTACAAGATTTTGAAAAAAATGCCATAGCTAACGTTGCAGTAATTCACTGGGCAGCCGATGCAAAAGAGCATAATGATATCGTATTGGAACTTTTAAAGAAGAACCAGATTACAGATATGGTTAAAAGCAAATCAATGCTGAAAGAAAAGTGCCACCTCAATCCGTTTTTGGAAAAAAATGGAATTGGCGTAATTGACTCTGATTTAGGGGAACGCATCGTTCAATTGGCCGGGGAATCTCCAAGCCATATTGTATTGCCCTGTATCCATAAAAAGAAAGAAGAAATAGGCGAACTATTTCATATCCATTTAGGTACCCCAAAAGGAAATGCAGATCCACAATTGTTAACCGAAGCTGCCCGTCAGAGTTTAAGAGATACATTCTTAACCAGAAGAGCAGCGCTTACAGGAGTTAACTTCGCTGTAGCCGAGACCGGCGAATTTGTGGTTTGCACCAACGAAGGAAATGCCGATATGGGTGCGCATTTAGCTGATATCCACATTGCCAGTATGGGGATCGAAAAACTTATACCTAAACGTAAACATTTGGGTATTTTTCTGAGATTATTAACCAGAAGTGCAACCGGTCAGCCAATAACAACCTATTCCAGTCATTTTGCAAAACCTGCAACTGGAAAAGAACTACATATTATTTTAGTTGATAACGGCAGAACCCGCCAATTATCACGTCCAGATTTTAGAAACTCATTAAAGTGCATCCGTTGTTCGGCTTGTTTTAATACTTGCCCAGTTTACCTCAGAAGTGGCGGACATAGTTACGAAAGTGTGATTTCCGGGCCAATCGGTTCTATTTTATCTCCAAATTGGGATATGAAAGAACACGCTGATTTACCTTTTGCATCTTCACTTTGTGGTTCCTGTAGCAATGTTTGTCCTGTTAAAATTGATATTCATGAGCAACTTTAAAAATGGCGACAAGTAATCGTTAAGGAGGGCTATGTTGATCCTAAAAAAGCAATGGCTATGAAGGTAACGGCAAAAACACTAGCCTCGCCAACTTTATACAGAATTGGTGGTAAAATGGCCAGGGCTACACTTAAATATGCGCCATTTATGGTCAACAATAAGTTGAACGCTTGGTATTTACAAAGAGATATGCCCGAAGTTCCTAAATCATCTTTTGGCGAGTGGTAAAGCAAAAACAGAAAAGATAATGACTAGCAGAGAGAAAATATTAGCAGCGGTAAAAGAAAGCCAGCCTGAATTAACACCGCTACCTAACCTCGATTTATTTTATCAGAATATTGATACACCCGAACAGAATCTAACTAACTTCATCAGCATTGTTGAACGAATAGGAGCCAAGGTTTACCAAGTACAAGACTACCCGCAAGTGATGAATCAGCTAAAAGAAGATTTTGATTTGGCGGGTAAACGGGTGGTTTCTGCGGTGAGAGAATTAGATGCCATGGTAGATGAATATAAAGGTTCAAATAACCATGAGTTGGCCGATGTTGAACTGATGATTTTGCCTACACATTTTGCCGTTGCAGAAAATGGCGCTTGCTGGGTAAATGATGAACTTTACCAGGAAAGGTTGTTGCCTTTTATTCCACAACATTTGGCTTTTATCCTAAAGAAAGAAAATATTGTACCTACGCTACATCAGGCTTATGAATTAATTGCAGATAAGAGCTATGGTTTCGGTGCGTTTATCGCCGGCCCATCTAAAACTGCAGATATTGAACAGAGTTTGGTGTTAGGGGCACACTGTCCAAGGAGTTTACGTATTTTTGTGATGAATTTAAGTTTCTAGCTCATAGTTATTTATAAGTAAAAATCTAAAAAACAGCTTTTCTATCTTAGAAATAATTCTTATCCCGAAATCAAGTTAATTTAAGCTTCACACTAATTAAATCTTTCTGCATTGGGAAGCCTCCCATAATTTGGGAAGCTTCCCAAGAAATATAGTTTCTCTGAAGTTAGCTAATTGTGATTTGTGTAGATACTTTTATTTCACCAATAAATAAACCTATTAATCTAAATTAATAATTATGTGTAAAAACTTTACTATTCGGTTTTCCTCCGGGCAAGGTGTTAGGGAAAATAGTATTCAGCAAGAGCATTAAAAACATATTATGAAAACAAATCTTTTTAGAAACCTTAGGTCTTCGGGACTTAGTGTTTTTTTGGCAACCTATGTAAGCCTAATTGGCAGTTGTTCAAAATCTGATTATGGTTGCGGGTAGATTATTTTTATCACTATAATCATATCGGTTCATAAATATCAATAAATTTTCTCTAACCAAATCTTAAACTATATCATGAATTTTAAAAAGCAATGTTTTTTAAAATGTGGCTGGCTTCTTTATCCCTTAGAAACTTTTTCTAAGAGTGAATTTTATAAGAAAAGGCTACATTTAAAGCTAACAATTAACTCAGTATGGTTATTAATGGCCTTAATAACTATTAGTCTTGACGCATCTGCCCAAGATGTAAATGGATCATCTGGAATTTCTGTGAAGGGCGTGGTAAAAGATGAACGTGGGCAAACTCTTTCATCTGTGTCAGTTTCCATTAAGGGAGCTTCTAAAGCTACTTTAACGAGTAGCAACGGAAGTTATGCTATAGTAGTACCATCCGAAAATTCAATATTGGTATTTTCTAACTTGGGTTTTATTAAGCAAGAAATTCGCATAAACAACAAAGAGGTTGTAAATGTAATTCTGAAAGAAGAAAATTTTGGACTAAATGAAGTAGTGGTTGTGGGATACAATGCGGTACGCAAGAGTGATTTGACAGGCTCTGTATCAACTGTAAAAGCGTCAGATCTGAAAAAAACTCCAATAGCATCATTAGATCAGGGGTTACAGGGTAGGGCAGCAGGTGTACAGGTAACACAAAATTCTGGTGCGCCAGGGGGTGCAATTAGTGTTCGGGTACGTGGTGGAAATTCAATTTCTAGTTCTAATGAACCACTTTATGTAATTGATGGTTTTCCAGTTTCTGGTAGCAGTTCTGCAGCAACAGGAGGAACCGGAGTTGGAGCTAGTGCCGGAAATCAGCCTAATGCCCTTGCCGGAATAAACCCTAATGATATTGAGTCAATAGAAATATTAAAAGATGCTGCCGGTACGGCAATCTATGGTTCTAGGGGCGCTAATGGGGTGGTGTTGATCACTACTAAAAAGGGTAAAGCGGGAGCTACAAAAGTAGATTATGAATTATATGTAGGGGCACAAAAAGTTAATAAAACGCTTGATTTATTGTCGGCAACAGAGTTTGCTAAACTTGAAAATATCTTCACGCCAAATCTATATGCTGATCCGAATTTATTTTTAGAGGGTACCGACTGGCAAAAGGAAATTTTCAGAACAGCACCTATTCAAAATCATCAGTTATCAGTTTCTGGAGGTAATGAAAAAACCTTATTTAATATATCTGCTAATTATTTCAATCAGCAAGGTATAATCATAGCATCTGGTTATAAACGAGGCTCTTTGCGTTTTAATATTGATCATAAAATTAATTCAAAAGTTAAATTTGGCACCAATCTTACGCTCTCAAGATCTGTTAATAATGTAAGCCCATCATCAGACCCAAACGATAACGGTGCTGGTATTTTAGCAAGTGCCTTATGGGCGCCTCCAACTATTCCGGTTTATGCGCCTAATGGTAAATTTTATCTTTTTCAAGATTATTTGGCCAAATATCCTTTTACAAATAATCCTGTGGCTTTAGCAAATGACGTACTCAACCAAAACACTACTAACAGAATTTTAGGGAATGTTTATGCTGATGTAAATGTTTTAAAAGGATTAACTTATCGTTTTTCTTTAGGCGGAGATTTTTTTATGGACAAGCGGGATTCGTATGTTCCCCGCAGCGTACAATCTGGTCTGGCTTTAGGAGGTTCTGGCGGATTTGGAGCACTAGAAAGTTCAACATATTTACATGAAAGCATCCTCAATTACTCAACTACCTTTAACAAAGACCATAAATTAGATGTAACAGCGGTATACTCTACACAATCCCAAATTGCTACAACAGCATCAACATCTGTTCAGGGATTTCCGAGTGACGTACTTCAAAATAACAATTTAGGACTTGGTACACCAAGCGCTGTAGGTACTTCGAAGAATAAATGGATTTTAGACTCTTATACTGCTAGAGTTAATTACAACTATCAAAGTAAGTACCTGCTTTCCTTAACATCTCGTATAGATGGTTCAACCAAATTCGGTACAAACAATAAATACGGATTTTTCCCTGCGGTAGCTTTTGCCTGGAAACTAAGCGAAGAACAGTTCCTTGTTAATTCCAAAACAATAAGCGAATTAAAAATCAGAACCAGTTATGGTATAACTGGTAATGCCGATATTCCGCTTTACCAATCTCTATTCCGTTTGGGTACAAGTAATAATTTCAATTACAACTTTAATAATGTTAGAAATGTTGGTATTGGCACACTTTCTATTCCAAACCAAAACTTAAAATGGGAGAAAACTACAACCTATAATTTAGGTATTGATGCAGGATTCTTAAATAATAGAATTAGTATTACTGCAGATGCCTATCTTAAAAGTACGTCTGATTTACTTATTTCAAGAGCAGTCGCATTATCATCCGGATTTGGTAGTTATTTTGGCAATTTTGGTGCTGTTGAAAATAAAGGTATTGAGCTGGGGATTTCAGGTACTCCATTAAATGGTGAATTTAAATGGGATATAAATGCCAACATTTCTTTTAATCGTAATAAGTTAACCAGAGTTGATGGTTTGCGGACAGAAATTATTCCGGCAAGTAATGGAGGCGGAAATGTTGGTGCATTTTTAAACAGTAGTATACTTCGTGTAGGCGCTCCTGTTGGCTCTTTTTACGGATATATATTTGATGGAATATGGCAAACACCTGCAGAAATTGCTGCGGGTCATATGAAAACTTCCCAGCCAGGTAGTGCAAATTACAGAGATTTTAATAAAGATGGAGTTTTATCAGACGCAGACAGGACCATCATTGGCAATCCCAACCCAGATTTTATTTACGGAATTACCAATAATCTAAGCTATAAAGATTTTGATTTAAGCGCTTTCATTCAGGGATCTAAAGGCAATGATATTTTCAACGTAAGCAGACTGAATTTAGAATCAAGTTCTGGAGGTAAAAATCAATTGGCTGCAACTGCAAATCGATGGACAACAGCAACCCCGAGTAATTTATATGTTAAAGCAGTTTCAGCCCAGCGATTATTGCCCTCTACAGCGTACATAGAAGATGGATCTTATGTTAGATTAAAAAACATAACACTAGGATATAGTTTGTCAGCTTCTGCTTTTAAAACCAAATGGGCTAGTAAATTAAGAATATATGCCAGCGCAAATAACCTATTTACCATTACAAATTATCAAGGTTTTGATCCAGAAGTAAATACCACCGGCCAAAGCGATGTAACTAATTTTGGTATTGATAATAACGGTTATCCAATTGCTAAATCATTCATCTTAGGTTTACAAGTAGGTTTTTAATAGGCAGATGGTAAATTTTTAAAATTATTTTATATGAATCTTAATATTCTCACATTCTTTAAATCTCATTTTAAATGAAAACAATAAAAAATTATCTAATACTTTTGGTTATGAGCACCAGCCTGCTTTCCTGTAGTCTTGAGGAAGAGCCCTATTCGTTTTTTACACCTGATCAATTTTATAAAACTAGTGCAGATGTACAGGCAGGCATTACAGCAGTATATGGCCCGTTAGGAAGTTTATATAACCAAGTTGGTTGGCAAATGCCTAATTATATAGCAGATCAGATGTTTCCGAGGGCTGTTGTAGGTCGAGATCAACTTCCCGGATTTACTTTCGATCCATCGTATGCCATACTCACAACATATTGGACAAATTGTTATTTGGGAATTAGTAATGCCAATGCATTATTAAAAAATATTGATGGTGTACAGATGGACGCAACTTTAAAAAGCCAGACAAAGGCTGAAGCCCATTTTATGAGGGCCCTTTTTTATTTCCATTTGGCTAAAAACTTTGGAGATGTGCCAATTCGTTTAGAGCCTGTTACGGGTATTACAGAATCTGAAGGACCTAAAGCACCTGTTAAAGAAGTTTATGCATTAATTTTAGCTGATCTAGAAATTGCAGAACGTGATTTACCCATTACACCCTCACAAAAAGGCAAAGCCTTTAAAGGGGCTGCCATAGCTTTAGCGGCAAAAGCAAACTTATATAATGAAAATTGGCCTCAAGCATCTGCAAAAGCATTTCAATTGATATCAAACCCTGGATCATTGGGCTTAGTTACTAATGTGAAAGATTTATGGGATGTAACAAAAGAAGATGAAAACCGCAAAGAGAATATTTTTGCAGTGGAGTTTTCCCGATTACCTACACTTGTTAGTTCTGAAATAAACGGCTTTTTTGCTCCAGGTGGTTCAGCTCCTATTTTTAATAAAATAGCTTATGGTTCACAGTTTGCTTATATACAGTTCTTTTATTCTTTTAATAATAATGACAAACGTAAAGTCCTTATGGACACCTCGTATGTTAACGCCGCCGGTAAACGTATTGGCCAGTTAGATCCAAATTTAAAAGGTCGAGCATTTGTATTAAAATTTGTAGATCCACAGTCAAACGGTGCGGCCGGCGAAAACAATTATCCTATTCTTCGTTTTGCAGACGTATTATTAATTCATGCAGAAGCAGAAGCAAGAGCAAATAACGCACCTAATGCAGCTGCCTACGAGTCTGTTAACAAAGTTAGAAGAAGGGCATTTGGGCAGCCGTTAAATGTTCCATCCATTTATGATATTCCTACAAATTTAAATTTGAAGGATTTTGTTAATGCAGTTTTACAGGAACGTTCATTTGAGTTATGTTTTGAAGGCGATCGTTGGTATGATTTGACACGGACTAATAACTTTTTACAAGTTGCTACTCAAACTAATCCTGAATATCCAATCCGACCTGTTCAAGCCAAGCATAGATGGTTTCCAATTCCATTAAGTGAAGTTCAAACCAATTTGAAATTAGGTGGTCAGAATCCGCTTTGGCAGTAATTTAGGTGTGATCAATTAGCCAGTATTATAAAAGCTTTTAGTCGTTGAACTAAAAGCTTTTATATTTATAAGAACATTTTGAGTTGTGTTATATTGAAATGTTTCAGTTTAGCTATTAATTTGGAGTTATTTGAAACTTGAATTAAAGTAATCTATCTGCAATTTAAGTTTATTAGGTTTTCCGGTTGAAATATATATGTGAACATAGATTGTGTTCTTCTCAAGCTATTATCAAAAAGGATAGTGAAACTATAGATTCTTACAACTTTTAAACATGCAGTAGTTATAGTCGGCTTAAAAATGGTTGATCATGATGGCAGCATAGTTTATAGTCATATCGTGTATAAACGTTTAGCTGATGATAAAAACCAAGGTATTAATCCTGCTAAATCAGAAGTTACAGTTTCTTACGCTGCTGTATCTGGTAATGGTCGATAAGGAATTTTCATAATAGATGGGAAGCTATATGCTGGGTATGAACTTGAAGAAGGAAGTATCAATATAAAAGTTGATGTTTCTAATTTAGAAAATGGATATTATATAGATATTTATACTCACTCATCTTCATCAAAAAGTTTTACAGATGGAATTGCAGCTATGGTTACCCATGATTTTGTTTACGAGTTGCTAGTGGTTCCAGATCAGTTGGTTTACACAAAAATACTGGTTAGGCAGTTTCCCAATTAGATTTTCATCTTAGACCATTTGGCAAAACCAACCGATAAGATGGGCGAAATAGCGCAATGGAAATCGGCTATCTCTGCTTTAGCAAAGCATGAAAATGTGTACTGCAAAGTATCTGGTATGATAACCGAAGCTGATTGGCAAAACTGGAACGCTACCGATTTTAACCTTTATCTAGAAGTTGTTTTCTCTGCATTCGGTACTGATAGATTAATGTTTGGTTCAGATTGACCGGTGTATAATTTAGCCGGAAATTACGATAAGGTAGTGGGTGCGGTTTCTCAATATGTTGGCGACTTATCAACAGATGAGCAAGCCAGTTTTTGGGCATTAAATGCGATTAAATGTTATAAATTATAAGCATAAAAATAGATTTAAATTTAAAGGATAAAATAATTTTAATTACTAGCGGAGCAAAAGGTATTGGTTTCGGAATTGCAGAAACTATTGCTCACGAAGGCGCAATTGTCGTAATTATTGGAAGAGACAAGGGCGATAACCAAAAAGCCATATATATTAATTGCAAAAGCGGGAGAGAAGGCATTCGCAGTAGAATCGGAGTTAACAAAACCAGAGGAATGCCAGCAGAGTGCAGTGGAAATAGTAATTTAATTAAGCAATTCGGTAGAGTTGACCGTTTAGTTAACAACGCAGGTTTAAATGATGGGGGTAGGTCTATCAAATGGAACCTATAGAGGTTTTATGGACAGCTTGCACCGTAATTTGGTTCATTATTATATGATGGCTCATTACGCACTACCCCAGCTTATTAAATCAAGGGGAAGCATCGTAAATATTTCATCAAAAACTGGCGAAACCGGGCAAGGAAATACTTCGGCCTATGCCGCTTCCAACGGTGGCAGAAATGCATTAACCCGCGAATGGGCAGTTGAGTTGATTAAGCATAGCATCCGTGTAAAAGCTGTGGTTAATAAAAAAGGGGAGTTTGCCCCGTTCCTGCAAACGGCAAGATGTCCGTTTGTGTCACAAACGCTTTTTTAAACCGCCCTAACTCCGAAGTCGTGGGCGCTGGAAGCGATAAAAAAACCTAGAAAGGAAGAAGATGGAAAACGAGAAAA